>NZ_QUED01000036.1:0-18403 GCF_003477865.1 Blautia sp. AF34-10 | reverse complement strand
AAAGAAAAAATATTTTATAACGATAGTAGTTGCATGCTTATTTCATACGATAGTAGTTGCATGCTTATTTCATACAAGTGCATTAATGGGAGTGGTAATCTATTTTCTCTATATGTATTCTCAAAAACAAAGAGAATATATAAAAATTGCTAATTTTAAGTTATCTGGCTCTCTTGCTCCAGTTAAAGTCTTTATATACGGATGTATCGTGTTGCTTTCACTAAATGTAATTGCGGTTTTGTTAAGAACCTTTGGATTGGCAAAATATGCGGGTTATATCCAAGGAAATGGGTCGATTTATCTTATGCCAAATCAAATTATACTTCGTTTGCCAATAATTATACTACTCATAATTAGGTGGAGAAGGATACTGACAGAGGATGAACTTACTCCGTTTTATGGATCAATGCTTGTGTTGGATTTGTTGGCTTCACAATTGATTAGTATTAACGTGTATGCATTTAGAATTGCATCCTTTTTTTCTGAATACAACATGCTCTCATATTCGGCATTGGTTTATGCTGGAAATAGAAAATATCGAACAAATCGATATGTGACTTTATTATATGTGCTAGCATATATGGTGTATTACTGGATATCTTATTATGTCATAACAGGAACTCATGCAACTTTCCCATATATGTTTGCCTAAAAGTGATGTGGAAAGGAAGTAATATATGGTTGGATTATTAACATTAGATTCGAGAATATATAATTATGGCGGATTTTTGCAGGAAATGGCATTACAGGATGCCATTAATAGCCTTGGTTATGAGTGTGAGATTATTGATTATGAAGTTAGTCAAGAGTTTAATACGTTTAGTTTGAAAAGAGGAATCAAGAATTTTTCTTTTGATAAGATAAAGAAAAAGTTGACAAAAGAAAAAACGATTCTGCTGTCCAATCCAGTTTCTGATTTGATTACAAAGCGCAAAAGAGCGTTTGATAAATATAGAGCACATAATCTTGTACTATCAAAAAAAATGAGTTATAGCGATTTGCATAGTATTGATCTAAACTATGAACAACTCGTTTGTGGAAGTGATCAAATTTGGAATCCAGATTATAATATTCCAGCTTTTTTCTTGAATTTTGGAAGAAAAGATTGCAGAAAAATTATCTATGCAGCAAGTATTGGAAAAGGTCAACTTTCTTGCCTTGAAAAGAAAACATATTCGAAACTATTAGAGTTTCCAGACTATATTTCGGTACGAGAAGATTCAGCTCAGAAGCTTATTTCAAGCATAACAGAGAAAAATGTGGAATTGGTTTTGGATCCAACATTGCTACATCAACAAGAATATTGGATGAAAAAGGCTGATGATTCATCTTTGAATCATAGAAACTACATTTTTTGCTATTTTTTAAATCTGACTGACGAAAAAGTGAAATCCGCTAATGACTTTGCAAAAAAAAATAACTGTGAAGTTATAGCAATACCTTATCTTCATAATGAGGTGGAAAAGTATACAGAAAAATTGGAGGGAAAACTTCTTTCAGAAGTGAATCCTGCTGACTTTCTTAATTTGATTCGTAATGCGGAAGCTGTTATAACAGACTCTTTTCACGCAACAGTCTTTTCAATTATTTTCCAAAAAGATTTTTGGTGTTTTGGACGCAATGCAGGAACTTATAACATGAATACACGCCTTCATACTTTGCTCGGCTATGTTGAAATGCAGGATAGGTTGATTGAGCCAGACGATTTGAAAAATAAAATGCATTGTACACATGTGGATATTGATTTGCATAATTTAAAAATTGAGCAGAAGGAATCTATTGCATTTTTGAGTAATGCTCTTGAAATATCGTAAGTATATATGTGCTGGAGGTGGTAAAAAAAGTGTATATAAATCAAAGAAAAGCAGGGGTTATTCTTTCCTATGCAGGACAGTTAGCCAAAATCCTTATCAGCATAATCTACACTCCAATTATGCTTCGACTGCTGGGGCAGAGCGAATACGGACTTTATCAGTTGGTCTATTCTGTCGTTTCCTATTTGAGTTTATTGAGTTTGGGCTTTAGTAGCTCCTATATGAGATTCTATTCTCGCTATAAAGCACAGAAAGATGAAGATGGCGTGGCACGGCTAAATGGAATGTTCCTATTGATATTTGCGTCACTTTCGGTTGTATGTATTTTATGTGGTTGTGTGATGTTGGGGAATATCAGGGCAATTTTTGGTAGCGGTTTGACAGATTCTGAATATGCTACTGCAAAAGTTTTAATGGCTCTGCTTGTTGTTAATCTTGCATTAACATTTCCAAATAGCGTATTTACATGTGCAATTACAGCGCATGAGAGATTCTTATTTCAGAAATTTCTGATTTTGATTCAGAATATATGTAATCCATTACTGGCAATACCACTACTTATTATGGGATACGGATCCATAGGAATGGTTTCGGTAACAACATTTTTGACACTGCTCGTATTGGTTATGAACATATACTATTCTTTCCATAATCTTCATATTAGATTCTGCTTTAGAGGATTTCAAGCTAGCTTACTCAAAGAAATGTGGGTGTTCACATTTTTTATCTTTATAAACCAAATTATTGATCAGATAAATTGGAGTGTAGATAAATTCCTATTAGGTAGATTCGCTGGCACAACAGCAGTAGCAGTTTATGGAGTCGGTGGACAGATTAATTCCATGTACATTGAGTTCTCATCATCTGTTTCAAATGTTTTTGTCCCAAAGGTAAATCGTATTGTTGCAGAAGCTGGTGATGATAGAGAACTGACAAAACTCTTTACAAAGGTTGGACGTATTCAATTCATAATACTTGGCCTGATATTGTCGGGTTTTACCTTCTTTGGTATTCCTTTTATAAAAATTTGGGCTGGTCCAGAATATGGAGCTTCATATGCTGTGGTATTGCTGTTAATTATTCCGGTTACAGTTCCATTAATACAAAATTTGGGAATCGAAATTCAACGTGCAAAAAACATGCATAAAGTAAGAGCAGTTGTCTATTTGGCAATCGCAATTGCCAATGTATTTATTAGCATTCCGCTTATTAAAATTATGGGACCGGCTGGTGCAGCGCTTGGAACCGCAATTTCTCTGATTGCTGGAAATGTTATTTTTATGAACTGGTATTATCATGCTCGTATTGGAATGAATATGTTTTATTTCTGGAAAGAAATTGCGAAATTCGTTCCGGCATTAATCGGACCATGCGTGGTTGGCATTATCATTATGAACTTTGCAAATATTATGGGACTTGTTAAATTGGGAGTATTTGCAATTGTCTATACAGTTGTGTACGGACTCTCAATGTATTTCTTAGGAATGAATGAAGAAGAAAAGCAGCTTGTTATGGGTCCAATTAGAAAAATTTTAAGGAAATAAAGAGATGAAAGAAAAGAAAGAAAATTGGCAAAGCATCCGGGGAATCTGTATATTGGTGGTTGTATTGATTCATTCCTTAGGCGGATTTAATTATTCTACTAGATATGGTACAGAGTTCGTTGTTCTTCGCCAGATCATCAATTTTGCAGTTGCTACATTTGTTTTTATGGCCGGTTATTTTGTGAATGTCGATGCCTTGTCTGATAAAGAATTCAGTTATAAACACTGGATAATTTATCGGGGGGGGGAGCGACTGTGTATCCCATTTATGATTTGGTCGCTACTGTATAGTGGACTTGAGCTACTAAAAATCGTACACAGTGGCAATGAGATTCATTGGTTGGGATTTGTTTACCGATTTATTGTTGGAAAGTCAGCAACTCCATTTTACTATATTGTTGTTTTGGTGCAGCTTACGGTGATTACACCTTGGCTAGTCAAAACAGTAAAACAAAATGGAGTTATCAGTAAAATTCTATGGTTAGTAACGCCGCTTTACTTAATGTATTTGTACGCTTGGAATTATATAGTTGGTATCTCACCGCGTCTATATGAAACATTATTTCCAGCATGGTTTGGCTTTTATTATTTAGGAATTCATGTGCGCTGTGGATGGAAATTGAAATGCAATGGATATGCGGCGGCAGGTGCGCTCGCATTAAGTTGCGTTGAAGCGGTTGGATTGAGAGCAGTGGGATTTGATATTGGATTCTATACGAGTCAGATAACAGTTGGTTCATTTCTTTATGCTGTTACCATAATTGGCTGGCTTCTAAAGAAAAATGAAAATAATCGTAGTGGCTGTCGCTTGCTATCAAAGATAGGAGATTGCTCATATGGAATTTTCTATATTCACATGGCAGTGCTGATGATTGTTGGTAGAATTATAGAATGTGAAAACTGGTATGCTTATTGGGCATTGCGATTTGTACTGACATCATTCATTAGTTACATCGTAGTTCATCTTGCTCAGATGACATTGAAGAACCATAAAAAATTGTTGCGGTATATTGGATTTGTATAAAAGGTACTGGAAGAGGAGGATACACTAGTGAAGCCAGAAAAAGTATATGCTTGTTATAGTAAAGATAAAGATGTGAGATTGAGCAGTTCTTCTGGAGCGGTATTTTCTTCTCTGGCAGAGTATGTGCTTAATAAGAATGGCATTATTTATGGTGTCGCGATGTCTGAAGACTGCTATTCGGCAGAATTTATTGCAGTTACGGATCGAAGCGAACTAATAAAACTCCGTGGATCAAAATACCTGCAAGCAAAAGTTGGGGATACATTTAAGAAAGTTAAGGTAGAATTGCAAGCAGGAAAACTTGTGTTATTTACAGGAACAGGTTGCCAAGTAAACGGGTTAAAGAAGTTTTTGGGAAAAGATTATGAAAACTTAATCTGCATGGATGTGATTTGTCACGGAGCACCATCACCTGCATTGTGGAGAGAATACGCACAATATCAAGAAAAAAAGTCTGGTGGAAAGCTGAAAGGAATTAACTTTCGCTGCAAGGATGAAAGTTGGACTGATTTTGGCATGAAGGAAGTTTTGGAAAATATTCCAGAAGATTCCGTAAAAAAGTTTTATATATCTAAAGATAAAGACTCATATATGCAAATGTTTCTGAGAGATTACTGCCTACGTCCTTCTTGCTATGAGTGTGTGGCTAAAAAAGAGAAAATGTCTGATTTAACAGTCGCGGACTTCTGGGGAATTAAAGAAGCTGCCCCGGAAATGAATGATGGGTTAGGAACCTCTCTCGTATTGATTCGAACCCAAAAAGGAAAAGAAATATTTAACTACATCAGTTGCAAAATGAAATTAAAAGAGGTGACATATGAAGCTGGTGTAAAAGGAAATCCTGCTGAATACAAGTCATGTGCAAGGCCGTCACAAAGAGATACTTTTTTTGATGATATGCACACAATGAGTTTCGAAGAGCTGGAAGGAAAGTATGCTGCTCCGATAAAATATTCCTTGAAAACAAGAGCAAAAAGGAAAGTAAAGAAAATAATTAAAAATATGCTTCAAGTAATCGGGGGGGGGGCAGAGAGTAATATAGAATATGGATTACTCTTTGTACTTCGTGTTTGATTGTAAGGAGAATAAAAAATGTCAAAATACTTTGGAACAGACGGCTTCCGTGGAGAAGCCGGAATTACATTAACAGCGGATCACGCCTATAAGGTTGGTCGCTTCTTAGGCTGGTATTATAATGCTCTCCGTGAGCGCAACGGTGACACCGATCCTGCTCGTATTGTTATTGGTAAGGATACCCGCCGCAGCTCGTACATGTTCGAGTACAGCCTTGTGGCTGGTCTGACCGCTTCTGGTGCAGATGCCTATTTGCTCCATGTTACCACTACTCCATCTGTGGCGTACATCGCTCGCGTGGATGACTTTGATTGCGGCATTATGATCTCCGCCAGTCACAATCCGTACTACGACAATGGCATCAAGCTAATCGACTGCTATGGCGAGAAAATGCCTGAGGAAACTCTGCTGTTGGTGGAGGACTATATTGACGGCAAACTCCATGTCTTTGATAAGGACTGGCCAGAGCTGCCCTTTGCTCATCGTGAGCACATCGGCTGCACTGTGGACTATGTGGCAGGTCGCAACCGCTACATGGGCTACCTGATCTCGCTAGGCATCTACTCCTTTAAGGGTGTCAAGGTCGGTTTGGATTGCGCTAATGGTAGCTCCTGGAATATCGCAAAGTCCGTGTTCGATGCGCTTGGCGCAGATACCTATGTCATCAATAATAATCCGAATGGGCTGAACATCAATAACAATGCAGGTTCAACCCATATCGAGGGCCTTCAGAAGTTTGTTGTGGAGAAGGGCTTGGATGTTGGTTTTGCTTACGATGGTGATGCCGACCGTTGCCTGTGCGTGGACGAAAAGGGCAATGTTATCACTGGCGATCATATCCTTTACATTTACGGTTGCTACATGAAGGAACGTGGTAAGCTGTTAAATAATACTGTTGTTACCACAGTTATGTCCAACTTTGGTCTCTACAAGGCTTTCGATGAGCAAGGTATCGGTTACGCTAAGACCGCTGTCGGCGATAAGTATGTTTATGAGTATATGGCCAAGAACGGCTGCCGTATCGGCGGTGAGCAAAGCGGCCATATCATCTTCTCCAAGTATGCGAGCACTGGTGATGGTATTCTGACCAGCCTGAAAATGATGGAAGTCATGCTGGCTAAGAAGAAGCCGATTAGTGAGCTGGCAGCACCGCTGAAGATTTATCCGCAGGTGTTGGAAAATGTCCGTGTGACCGATAAGAAAGCTGCACAGAATGATCCTGTTGTTCAGGAAGCTGTGTCTAAGGTTGCTGAAGCACTGGGCGATACTGGTCGTATTCTGGTGCGTGAGTCCGGCACTGAGCCTGTGGTGCGTGTCATGGTGGAAGCACCAGATCATGATACTTGCCAGAAGTATGTTGACGAAGTGGTTAATGTGATCTGCGAAAAGGGATATAAGGCGTAAAGTCAATGACGACTCTGGCAATTACCCGGAGTCGTTTTGCATAAGAGGGAAAGTATAATAGACGAGAGAAGTAAATATCGGGAGGGATAAATCTATGTGTGGAATCGTTGGTTTTACAGGAAACCGACAGGCAGCACCGATCCTGCTGGATGGTCTGTCGAAACTGGAATATAGAGGATATGATTCGGCCGGACTGGCTGTCCGTGATGGAGAGAATCTGGCACAAGTCGTGAAAGCAAAGGGTCGTCTGTCCAATTTGATCGAAAAGACAGATGGCGGTAAGGCATTGAAAGGAACCTGTGGTATCGGACATACCCGCTGGGCTACCCACGGTGAGCCGAGCCAGACAAATGCACATCCGCATGTATCTGGTAATTGCACCAGATCTGGTTCCGGCCCGGTCGAATCCGAGGTCGTTGGTGTACATAACGGTATTATTGAGAACTATACCGAACTGAAGGAAAAGCTGCTGAAGCACGGTTACACTTTCTACAGTCAGACCGATACGGAAGTAGTTGTTAAACTGGTTGATTACTATTATAAGAAGTATAACCTTGGCCCCATCGATGCTATTGCGAAGACAATGGTTCGTGTCCGTGGTTCCTATGCTTTGGAGCTGATGTTCCGTGACTATCCGGGCGAGATCTGGGTGGCGCGTAAGGACAGCCCCATGATCATCGGCATTGCTAACGAAGAAACTTATGTAGCTTCGGATGTTCCGGCAATCCTGAAATACACTCGCAATGTGTATTATATTGGAAACCTTGAGTTTGCAAAACTTGTTCCGGGTGAGGCTCATTTCTATGACCTGAATGGTGATGAAATCGAAAAGCAGACCACCGAGATCAAGTGGGATGCAGAAGCGGCTGAAAAGAGCGGCTTTGAGCATTTCATGATGAAAGAGATCCATGAGCAGCCGAAAGCTGTCCAAGATACTCTTAATTCCGTAATCAAGAACGGAGTTATCGATCTGTCCAGCGTGGAGATTACCGAAGATGAGATTAAGAATTTCGAGCAGATTTATATTGTTGCTTGTGGTTCTGCATGGCATGTGGGCATGGCTGCTCAGTATGTGCTGGAAGATATGGCAGACATCCCGGTGCGTGTGGAACTTGCCTCTGAGTTCCGCTACCGTAAGATGCCGCTCAATCAGAAGGCACTGGTGATCGTTGTTAGCCAGTCTGGTGAGACAGCGGATACACTGGCAGCATTGCGTCTTGCAAAAGAAAAGGGCATCACCACAATGGCAATCGTTAATGTGGTGGGCAGCAGCATCGCGCGTGAAGCGGATAAAGTGTTCTACACACTTGCTGGACCGGAAATCTCTGTTGCTACGACAAAGGCATACAGTGCACAGCTTGCCGCTATGTACTGCCTGGCAGTGCAGTTTACGAAGGTCAGAGGCAAAATCACGGATGAGCAGTACAGCTATTATATTTCTGAACTGCAGACTATTCCGGAGAAGATACAGAAGATTCTGGAAGACAAAGAGCGTATCCAGTGGTTTGCGGCAAAGTACGCCAACGCTCATGATGTGTTCTTTGTTGGTCGTGGTATCGACTATGCAGTCAGCCTGGAAGGCAGCTTGAAGCTGAAAGAAATCAGCTATATCCACTCCGAGGCATACGCAGCAGGTGAGCTGAAGCACGGCACTATCAGCCTGATTGAGCAGGGAACACTGGTCATCGGTGTGCTAACTCAGAGTGAACTGTATGAGAAGACTGTAAGCAATATGCTGGAGTGCAAGAGCCGTGGGGCTTATCTGATGGGACTGACTACTTATGGCAAGTACGAGATTGAAGATCAAGTGAACTTCACAGTCTATGTCCCGAAGGTAGACGAGCATTTCATTGGCAGTCTGGCCGTGATTCCGCTGCAGTTGCTGGGATACTATGTATCTGTGGCAAAGGGCCTCGATGTGGATAAGCCGAGAAACCTTGCAAAGAGTGTGACGGTGGAGTGATTGGATATGGAAAGAGAAATACCAGTACTATATAAAAGAAAAGAAGATTGTTGCGGATGCACAGCCTGTTATGCTATCTGTCCGAAAGAAGCTATATCTATGGTGGAAGACGAAGAAGGCTTTGAATATCCACAGATAGATGAAAGTAAATGTGTTCGTTGCTATCAGTGCATTAAGGTATGCCCAATTAAAGCAGCACGAGCACAGTAAGGAGAGATTATGAACACAACATTACTTATCATGGCGGCCGGAATCGGCAGCCGATTTGGAACAGGAATAAAATAGTTGAAGCCGGTCGATGATGCTAACCATATCATCATGGACTACTCAATTCACGATGCGATTGAGGCTGGTTTCAAGCATGTGGTATTTATTATCCGTAAGGATATCGGGAAGGAGTTCAAAGAGGCCATCGGTGATCGTATTGCCGCTATTTGCTCTTCTCATAATGTAACTGTTGACTATGCTTTCCAAGATATTAACGATATTCCAGGAGAACTTCCGGCAGGCCGGACAAAGCCGTGGGGAACCGGTCAGGCTGTGCTTGCTGCGAAAAATGTGATTGAGACTCCGTTCATTGTGATCAATGCAGATGATTACTATGGCAAGGAAGGTTTCAAGGTAAGCGCCAAATAATAATGCGGTTAGATACAAGATTACTCCAGCCCTTTACGAGTTGGAGTAATTCACTATAATTCACATGCGATTTTTGCTAGATTGGAGTTTTTCACTCCAAGGTGCCAGTTCCGCCAGCTGTTCATCGGTCATATTTTTACTCGGTCGGTTCTCCAGCAGAAATTTAAGATATCCGTAGATGTTCAGCCATGTGCTTTGGCCATCTCAACCATTGTGTAGACTACTGCGCTGGCATTCGCTCCGTCCACGGAACTGCTGAACAGCCAGTTTTTTCGCCCCACTGCGAACGGACGGATCGCATTCTCACTGAGATTATTGGTAAAGCTGCACCGCCCGTCTTCCAGATAGGTTTCCGCTATATCACGCCTGTTGAGAACATAATTCACGGCTTTATCCAGCCGGGTATTCCGGACGGGCTTTTGCTGGTCAAGCCACGGCCAGAAAGCCTCCAGAACAGGTTTTTCCTTCTCGAGACGCAGTTGTTTCCGCTTTTCATAATTACCGGGATACTTTTTGTTAATGGAGTCTTCCATGGCAAACAACCGATTGCAGTACTGGACTCCCTGTACTGCAGGCTGGCTGTAATCATACTGCTTCCCTTTGGGAACAGCGTCGATAAAGTAGCGGCGGATATGTGCCCAACAGGAGCAGCGCCTGATCCCAGGCAGACTGTTATAACCCTGATAGCCGTCCGTTTCCAGATATCCGCTGTAGCCTTCCAGAAACTCCTTTGCATGGCTGCCGCTCCTGGTCGGGGAATAGCCATACAGGATGATCTCCGCAAGTCCGCCCTCACCGCTTCGGAACAGCCACATGAATGACTGGGTCTGTGGACACATTGGGTCTGACCCCATAAAGAAATAAAGATGCTGTGGCAAATTTTAATAAGGATTATGTAAAAACATCTATATTTCCAAGAGAAATGGGAAGAAAAATCGGGCAGGCAGAAGAAATTTGTCATGCCAGTGATTATGATGATTTCTATATTGCAAGTAAAGAAGAATCTGAACGACAGATTTTGGCTGCTGATGAATTTATAATTTTAGCAGAGAAATATTGCGTAGAACAGCTGGATCGACAGGAAGAATGATAATATGAATGATGATGAAAAGATTACAGCATTTAGAGACTTGATAGAATCAGAAAAGAAAAAACGTAGGGTTAGCCACAATGTGTTCAACGTGATGTCAACTTAACACAAATAAGACAATAAGCAGCACAAGCATGCAAGCGAAAATGGAACAAGAGTACCGACGTTGTTGGAAGTGCAAACATGGGGTCAGCCCAGTACGATTTGCCTCTTACGATTTTCTTACAGAATGTTGATTCGTTAGAACATGTACAGTAAGCGCTTTATATTCTAGCGTCAGATAAAACAAATACTTGCGCCATGCTAGACGCAAGTATTTTACTACATTTATTATTTCTGGCAACTCACTTTCACACTGTCACTCCACGGTGCCAATTCGGATAACTGTTCATCCGTCATTTTGGCATTGGGCCGATGTTCCAGCAGATATTCCAGGTAGCGGTAAACATTCAAACCATTAGCTTTCGCCATCTCTACCATTGTGTAGGTAAGAGCGCTCGCTTCAGCACCTTTTGAACTGGAACTGAATAACCAGTTCTTTCGACCAACGGTAAATGGACGGATCGCATTCTCACTTAAGTTATTGGAAAAACTGCAATGGCCATCTTCCAGATACATCATCAGCGACTCTTTTCTGAAAGCACATTGGGGTCAGACCCCCTTACGATTTCGATCCTAACGATTTCAACAGAGTGATGTATCATCAGCGCAGTACCGATGCAGATGAGCGCATGAAGCAGCTCTTAACGGATACGGATAAACTTCTTGCCCTGTGTGAGTCTGATTACAATGATTCAACAGAGTATGATCTGTTTGTCAGATGCCTGTCAGAACAGACCATTGTTGAAAATGAAAACCGAAGACTCCGCACGAAAGAAGACGGCGGCATGAAATCAACCATGCTGCAGAATCCTTCTGACCCTGAAGCGACAATCCGGAATAAAGCAGGAAAAGAGCATCGAGGATATGCTGCTAATCTTGAAGAATCTGTTGGAGCCAATGGTTCTGTTGTAACAGAGTACCAGTATGAGCAAAACAACCATAGTGACAGTCAGTTTATCCAGGAGCACCTTGAGCAGATGGATAACCAGGAAGAACGGACTGTTATAGTCACGGATGGAGCATATAGTGGAACAGAAAACACACAACTTGCAGCTTATAAACAAGATAAAGGAAGTGGCAATACACTCCAGTTGAATAGTCAGGTTGCAGGATAAATATTAAAAGTCCATAGTATCTGAATTGTATTGAACCGCGATATTAAAAGAAAGGGAACATGTGATAATTAATTTCTTAATTATTATACAAGGATAGTGAAATGAAACTTACATCAGATGAAAAAAGAAAAGTCATAAATTGTTGCAAAGAAAATTTGATTTCTGACTATAATTTTGATCCAACACAAGAGTATGAAAGCCAATGGTTTGTTAGAAAATTTGATTTTCTAAATAACAAGAAATTGGGTGAACATTTAGGTGATGAGTTTTATCAGGCGCGCTTCACCTATACCTTAATGCAGACATTAAGTTTGACAATGGCAAAAAATAAAGGGATAGTTAAATTTCAGATTATTCAGTATGCGTCAATTTGTGAAGCATTGCTAAACTATACGTTAGAATGTTATCATAAAGACGAGTTTGAAAAAAAATATGCCGCACAGACATATACAGACGTACCTTCAGCTTTATCGTCAAAAACCCAAATTATATATGATGGTAAACCCTTGTATTTATGCCGTCAAAAAGTCGACAAAGCTAAAATAACATGGACATCTAATCCAGCTAAGGCTGTATTTGCGCTGGAAAAAGGTATTTTGACAGAAGATACCCAAAAGCAATATTGTGAGTTATATGAATTACGGAATAATGCACATATATTAAAAGCAGCCACAGCAGACTACTACCCTAAACTTAAAGAAGCTAGTGCGGCGTATGAGCTAACTTTTAGGTTCATAGCCGAAATTAAGGCATACTTTACTAAACATCAACAAAACAAATAATAAGTAAATACTCCGGGGTCAGACCCCATAAAGAAAAAAATAAACATTTCTAAAGAAATTATAAACAAAACAAGGGGAGCGGAAGCTCCCTACGCTGCTCAAATCTTCACACACCTCTCCGTACTCATCTCAGGGGTCAGGCACCGTTAACAAAGTGTGAACAAAAGTTCGAATAATGTCGAAAGGTGTCGAATTTGGTCAAACGAAAAAGGTTGCAAAGCATTAGGTGCCAGCCCCCTGGTACTAAACTGTAAACGCAAAATGGAATACTCCGGGGTCAGACCCCATAAAGAAAGAATAAACATTTCTCCCTGTGTGTTAGGATAGTTGTCAGTGAAAGATAATTACTTTTGTGGTAGTATAGAGCTATCACGGAAAAGGAGCTTTCACTATGAACTATAGTCCAGAATTAAAGGATACACTCCTTCGGAGAATGCTTCCACCAAACAATGAATCTATTACCAAGATATCCAGAGAAGAAGGAATCTCTGAACAGACACTTCGTAACTGGTGGGATAAAGCCAGAAAGGAAGGCTATGCCGCTCCTGGTACGGATGCTGTTCCTGATGACTGGAGTACACAGGATAAATTTTTAGTTGTTGTTGAAACAGCAAGTATGAATGAAACGGAACTTGCCGAGTATGCCCGTAAAAAGGGGCTTTATGTCGAGCAGATCAAAGCCTGGAAAGATGCCTGTATGAATGCAAATGGTGGCATCGCTAAAGAAGCTTCCCGGCTTAACCGCGAACTCAAGGATTCTGAGAAAGAACGCAGAAAACTCGAGAAAGAATTACAGCGCAAGGAAAAGGCTCTTGCAGAAGCAGCTGCCTTACTTGTACTGTCAAAAAAAGCAAATGCGATCTGGGGGGATTCAGAGGACGAATGATCAGCGCCTCATGATGCACATTGGGGTCAGCCCCCCTTACGATTTTCTTAAATTCCCCGACAAAGTTTGAAAAATATTATCATTTATGATATGATTCATGAAAAACAAGCACGGGAAAAAATATATGAAGTATAATCTCGAAATGAATAAAATGGATTATCAAAAAGAAAAAGAAAACCGGAAGAAGCGATTGGAAGCGTATGCGGAAGAAATCCAAAAAAGCACGCTGAAAAAATCAGCAGAAGTGATAGAACAACTGGTGGAAGAAAGACACCGTCAGGGAATGACGCAGCAGGATTTGTCGGATCTTACAGGTATTTTGCCGCCCAATCTGGCACGTCTGGAAAGTGGAACAAGAGTACCGACGCTGGTTGTGTTAGAAAAATACGCATCAGCTTGGGATGCATATGCAAGCACAGTGGGTCAGACCCCATAAAGAAAACTGGAAGTACCAAAAAGTTTCTTCGTGAGATATTCAATCTGCTGACGAAGGTTTTCTTTTTCCAGCCAGTCTGCTTCCAATGTTTTTTGTAAAGACTGGATCAGTTCTGTCTGTGTGGAAATCGTCTTATTCAGTTGGTTGATCATGTCCTTGTACGCAAGGATTTTTGAATCTTTTGAATTGCCAGCCATATGTTTTCTGCTCCTTTTTCACTGCTCTTATTATACCATAAAAAGCAAAAACAAATATTGGGGTCAGACCCCCCTTACAATTTTCCAGGAGATCAGTATAGCAATCGAACTGGAACGCTGCATTATGATCTGCCAGTATATGTAGGGAAAATCGATGCATTTCATAAGCAATTTCGGTTGAACGGTGAACTTTTAGAAATTACACCAGATGACTGGATGCCAGATTTCTTGGGAGAAACTGATATCCAGCGGAAAAGGCGAATCGCATACGAGAAAATTATGAAGTATGTAGATTGAAAAAATATCGTAAAGACAAGGGAGGTCGAAAATAATGTCACGATCAAATTATAGAAATCTCATAATTATAGGTAATGGATTTGACTGCTGGCAGGGCATCCCAACATCATATGAAAAATTCAGAGTTTATTACAAGGAACATATTGCAGAAGTTGCAAGTAAGCTTGGATACAGCTTTTATACAATAAAAGATACTGCTGGAATAGAAAAGAAGGTCACTGCGGTCGAACTGATATACAGAAATCCGTTTGAGCCAGATCAGCTGGAAAATGATTTTTTCTGGAATTTGGAAGCGAGAATGGACAAGATAGATGATCAGATTATAAACCTGTATTTTGGAAGAAATGTAGAAGGAAGAAAAAAACTAAGCCAAGCGGTTGATGAAGCCATACGCTTTTACGCCGATTGTTCTGCGATTGGGTTATGACATTTAATATAGAGGAAAAAAACAGTGGTTTTAGATTTCCAGATGATTGTTTTATCATAAACTTTAATTATACAGATACATTGGAAAAACGGTTTGGCGTGAAATCTAAAAATGACTTTCATATTCATGGGGTTGCAACTGATCCAGAATCGATTGTTGTTGGTCATTCCACACATCCAGAAGAA
This sequence comes from Blautia sp. AF34-10, assembly GCF_003477865.1. NCBI lineage: Bacteria > Bacillati > Bacillota > Clostridia > Lachnospirales > Lachnospiraceae > Blautia > Blautia sp. AF34-10. Next base: position 3,427 of record NZ_QUED01000036.1, on the reverse strand, counting down.
CCATTCAAAGAGTTAATTGAACGAAAAATAACGGAGCCGTTAGATCCAACAAAGGGATTGCCAAGAATTGATGGATTATATGCGGTGGAAGATGCCCTCTACCGAACAGACAAACATACAGCAGATCGGATTGATGCTTTGTGTGTTGCACTGATGAAGAACGGAGTCCATATCGAAGATATAGAGAATGTTTATGTTTTGGGGCATTCTTTTGCAGAAGCAGATATGCCGTATTTTGAATTCATTGATGCTATCACACGGTGTGGATGCAACTATGAAAAATTGTCTGCTGTAGGACACATCAATCTAGGCCTTTTGCAATCTTTTGAGGAAGATGGCGGTGAGCAGTGCTTCTTGGATTTTATGGTGCGAAATTTTCAGTATGCTACGCACCACAGAAGGCGTATGCTTCCAAGTGTAGAAGACATCTTTGCAAATGAAGATAAAGACACATTGCCATATTCGGAAAGAGATGCGAAAGATGCTGTAATGCAGAGATTTTGGCTTGAGCAGGCAGGAAGAACTCAAAATGTGTTGAACGAATTGTCAAAACAATATGGTGTTCCAATTCCAGAAGGCTGTCATTCCATATTGGATTATATGGATTATGTTGACTACGGGCATGACCAGAGAAAAAGAAATGCATCGTGGCATGTCAGCTGTTTTTCCGATGCGGATAGAAAAAGAGTTAAAAAAGTACTAAAAGACTTCCGAGTAAAAAACTACACGATGCATGCCATGATAGATGATTGCATCGCAGACTTCGCATTATAAGGCGGGATATTTAGTAAGATATCTGGGGCCAGACCCTCTTTCAGCAACATAGGATAGGAGTGATCGGATGAGTGCAATTGAAGAATTACTTAATCAGATAATAATGCGCGGATGGGAATGGATTTGGAGTGTATCATGGTACTGGATACCAGCAGGACTAGGATTTGCATTTCGATTTGGATTATTGAAATACAAAATATGGGATTCAGAAATGCGAGTCAAAGTAATCTTAAGAGATATCGGAATTATTTTCGGACTAACAATATTGTGGTCGGGCTTGAATTCCTATGAATTAGATAGTAATACGGGAGTGATGGTTTTTATCTTGACTTTTGTCTACATTGTATATGGTTTGGCAGAAAGTTGTGAAGACACTGGAGGAAGTACAGAAAGCATATTACTGATTTTAAAAAGTGTTTTATTAACAATGCTCTCATTCCAAGAAATAGGTGGAACTATTTTTGGTGCAATAGTAACAAGTGGAATGGCTGTTATGACATATAAGTTTTGGATTTGTAAAGAAAAGAAGACAGATTTGTTTGAAATAATCTTTTTATGCGCAGAAGCAGTTATTTTGTCTATCATCGGTGAAATATATGCTATACAAGGAATAGGGGTTTTTCTATTTGTATTTTTTGCGGTGAAATATATGCTATACAAGGAATAGGGGTTTTTCTATTTGTATTTTTTGAGGAAACAGCAATATTCTTTTTTAATTATATTGTTAAGTACATAGCGTCTGTATTCTTTGGAGAGGCAGAGGAAAACTATTACTAAAAGTATGAAGTGGTGGAAAAGATAGCGTCTGTATTCTTTGGAGAGGCAGAGGAAAACTATTACTAAAAGTATGAAGTGGTGGAAAAGATGCATAGGAAAGGTGGATACTAATTGAAAGATTTGTAGAGTTTTATTAAGAATTATTCGACAAGAGATTTTATCTATTTTTCTCAGAAATATCAATCGAACTATATAAGAATCAGCAAAATAAGTCAGAAGATGAATTAAAGTGTAGTATTACATTTCCATTGAATGCTATCTTACATGGATTTATACATCGGCAAGTGCAGGTAATGTTGTCAGCATGGGATATTCAAAATATGGCGTATGTCTCTATAGTCAGTGCAAATGATTACAGAAAAGAAATTATGACAAGAGAAAAGGCTGGTACGGTGGTAAATTTGTATAGAGGATATGAGAATGAGCATTCCAATAGCGAATATATCAAAGATGCAAAATTGCCTGATATATTTAAGTTTATGATGGGCATGACATATGAACAGTTTAAGTATCAGAATTTAGCATGGACATACCAGAGCTTTAGCCGAAATTATCATATTTTGCTTGGCTCAAGTAAAATTAGCAGGGATGAGATTGTAGATATAAATGAAATTACAGAAGAATTGTTTGGTATGAGTGCAGACGAGTTTATGACCAATGTACTTTATTTGTTGTGGTTATGCAGTGAGCGTCCCGATCCGTTAGGGGCAGAGGATGATTTATATAAGCACGGGGCAAACAGCATACTCACTAAAGAGAATTTGGAGAAAATTATTAATTATTATTCTGTTACATATGATGATGTAAGGAAGTCTCCAATACAGAAACAATTGTTTTATAGCAAACCTTTTGTGATTACTCAAAAGAACAAAGAGCCGATTATGGTCAGTATGTATTTGGTACAGATGCTCTTTGCAGATGGTTTATATTGGTTAATTCGAGATTATTATTATAAGAATGGTAAGGAAACCGGGTTCATTAATGCTTTTGGCAGAATGTTCGAAGAATATTTTATGGAACTGGCTGAGATTTACCTGACAGAAGATATGTGGCACAAAATCCCAGAACAAGACAAAAAGAGTGCGGATTTCTTTGTAGAATTTGAGGATGCGGTATTCTTGTTTGAATTGAAATCAGGACTGCTTGGAATAAAGGCAAAGCAACAGGCACCAGATGTTCAACAGATTGATACATTTTACAAAAGAAATATTTTAGAAGCACATGAACAACTTAAAATGTCTGAAAAGGAATATCAGGGACAAAAGCCGGTTATTAAAATTTTTTTGCTGTATGAGAGTATGACGAATACGCAAATAGTGATGTCTTCGATACCAGAGATATTTGTTGATGACAGCAGATGTTATATCATGACCATAGAAGACTTGGAGATGATGCTGGCTACATATAAGAACGGTAAAGAAAAGTTTGAAAAGGTAGTAAAAGCATTAGTTACTAATCAGAACAGCAATGCTCAGGTTACGAGTGTTTTACATGTCTTGAACGATTGTGATGCTGTTGGAGATATGCACTTTATTGAAGACAGAGACTATTTTATGAAAATAGCAAAAAGAATGGAAAAGGAGTTGGAGGTATAATGAAATTCCTTTAATACTGTGGTAAAATAGGATATATTAATTCGAAATACTGCGGAGGTAAATATGCTTGATAATAGTATAGGGTGTTATGGAAAATTGGTTTCAGAAGTATTGACAGCAATCTCTCAAGTTATTGGGGAAGAATGTATAAATATATTAAAGATTAACAATATCGATGATTGCTGCCACCCCAGACATAAGGATATCCGATGTACTTCTCCGCCTCGGTAATGAGCGCTGCAAAGGTTTCATCTTCCAGTGCGGAAGGCGGAATATCATAG
>NZ_QUED01000035.1:0-18701 GCF_003477865.1 Blautia sp. AF34-10 | reverse complement strand
TCTGTGCGCTTATGCGGTATTAGCAGCCGTTTCCAGCTGTTATCCCCCGGTATGGGGCAGGTCACCCACGCGTTACTCACCCGTCCGCCGCTCAGTCAGTCAAGAATCATCCGAAGAATCTTCTTAACTGCTTCGCTCGACTTGCATGTGTTAAGCACGCCGCCAGCGTTCATCCTGAGCCAGGATCAAACTCTCTGATAAAATGTTTGTTCCAAGTTCAAAATCAACATACTAGCTAATTTATCCCTTTTACTGTTTTAAAGGATCTTTCGATCGTTTTGAATTACTTATTCAGAACTTTCGAGGATGTGTTTCATTGTTTAATTATCAAGGATCTTTGCCGTTCCGACTCGGATCAGCTCATTTATTTTATCACAGAGCTTTTCGTTTGTCAAGAACTTTTTTGATTTATTTTTTGAAGTTTTTTTAACTTCTTCGCCGTTCTTTCGATCAGCAACTCGTTTATTTTATCAAACTCATTCGCTTTTGTCAAGAACTTTTTTAATTTATTTTTTGGATTAGTTTTTTCAAACCTATCACCAACTCTGCTATCTTATCAGATGTGAAGCTGTTTGTCAAGAACTTTTTCCACAAAAAATATCATTTTGTTTTTGGCTTTTAAACGGAGAAGGAGGGATTTGAACCCTCGCGCCGGTTACCCGACCTACACCCTTAGCAGGGGCGCCTCTTCAGCCACTTGAGTACTTCTCCAAATGCCTAAATATAAAATGATATGTGCAGTCACTCATTCGTGACGCATGGTTTATTATACAAAAACCTTACGTTCTTGTCAACCCGTTTTTTCGAATTTTTTGTTTTTTTCTTACTATTATAGAAAATATGCCTTACAGAACCCAAATCAGCCCCCAGAATAGCAGAAAAGAGCGCATATCACGCTCTTTTCTGAAACCGCTACGCGGTTACGACGGCTTCAATTCTCTTCTTTACCATCTCGGCAATCTCTGTTGTCTTCATTCCCTGGTATTCCTCGTATGGGATCGGGTCGAGAAAATGGACTTCTACCGTTACAGGACGGACGGTATTGGAGTCAAACGGAACAAAACAGTTTTTTAACGCAACCGGCACGATCGGGCATTTTGCTTTTACTGCAATCTTGAAGCTGCCGCTTTTAAACTCCAGCAGCTGGTTTCCCTTTCTGCTCCTCGTTCCTTCCGGAAACAGAATGACGTTTTTGCCTTCTTTTACGGCATCGGCCGCCTCATTGATAACCTGCATTGACTGCCGCAGATTCTCCCGGTCCATAAACAGCGCGTGGATGCACGCAAAGACCTGTTTTAAAAACGGAATATGCTCTACCTCTTTTTTGGCAACAACTGTAAAGGTACGCGAGCACGCTCCTGCGATCGCCAGCACATCGTACAGTCCCTGGTGATTCGGATACATCACAAAACCGTCCTGCTCCGGAAGATTTTCTGCTCCATAGGATTCCACAATGACGTTTCCGCCTTTGTTCGCCCGCTGTACAATAAAGCGCAGCATTTTAAAGTGCTCTTCCAGACTGTACTTGTCCGGATGCGCTGCATGGTAACAGAGCCGGCACCACATCCACGGAACCAGAAGCAGATTCCGCAGCACCATCAGTAAAATTCGTTTCATGTTTTTCTTCCCTTCCCCAAACGAGCAAAACGTGCCTGAGCTTTTTTCTCTCAGGCACGTTTTGCGACGCTGTATTATTCCTGCGTTTTCTCAGAAGCCGTTTCGTTCTCTTTCTCCGAAACCGGAGTCTCCTCGGACGCCTCTTTGTCTCTTACTTTTGCAATGCTGGCAACCTTGATTTCACCGTCCACATCCATCAGCTTGACACCGGACGTGATACGTCCCATAACAGAAATGCCGGAGCATGGTGTACGGATAATGATTCCCTCTGTGGTAATCATCATAATCTCATTATCCTCATTGACTGCCTTGGAACCGATCAGGTTTCCGGTCTTTTCGGTAATCTTATAGCATTTGACACCCTTGCCGCCGCGGAGCTGTACGGTAAACTCTGCCATCGGCGTCCGTTTGCCCATGCCGTTTTCGGATACGACAAGGAGATAGTCTCCCTGCGTGCAGATCTGCATGCCGACTACTTCATCGCCGTCCAGAAGGTTGATGCCGCGTACACCCATGGAAACACGGCCTGTCGTACGCACATCGTTTTCCTTGAAGCGGATACACTGGCCGAATTTCGTTACCAGAATAATCTCTTTCTCGTTATCAGTTGTCTTAACTTCAATCAGTTCATCATCATCGCGGAGCGCAATGGCAGCAAGACCCGTTTTTCTGACGTTCTCGTACTCTTCGAGCGGCGTCTTCTTCACCAGTCCCTTTTTCGTTGCCATAAATAGATAATGGCCCTTCTCATATTTACGCATTGGAATAACAGCGGTAATCTTCTCTCCCGGCTGCAGCTGGAGAAGGTTGACAATCGCCGTTCCTCTTGCGGTTCTGGACGCCTCCGGAATCTCGTATGCTTTCAGACGGTAGACTCTTCCCGTATTCGTAAAGAACATGAGGTAATGATGGGTCGTCGTCATCAGAAGCTCCTCGATGTAGTCGTCCTCGATGGTCTGCATGCCCTTGATTCCCTTGCCGCCGCGGTTCTGGCTGCGGAAGTTGTCAACGGTCATACGTTTGATATAGCCCAGTTTCGTCATGGTGATGACGGTATTCTCGCGCGGAATCAGATCCTCCATGGAGAGATCGTACTCATCAAAGCCAATGGAAGTTCTTCTGTCATCGCCGTATTTTTCGGATACGGTCAGAATCTCCCTGCGGATAACGCCAAGAAGCACCTTGCGGTCTGCGAGGATGGCTTTTAACTGCTCGATGCGCGCCATCAGCTCTTTGTACTCGTTCTCGAGCTTCTCCCGTTCCAGACCGGTCAGAGCGCGCAGACGCATGTCTACGATTGCCTGGGCCTGGGCATCACTCAGATCGAAGCGTTCCATCAGGTTCTTCTTTGCCTCTGCCGCATTCGCGGATGCACGGATGATATGGATCACTTCGTCAATATGGTCAAGCGCTTTTAAGAGTCCTTCCAGAATATGGCTTCTCTCCTGCGCTTTGTTCAGGTCGTATTTCGTTCTTCTCGTCACAACCTCTTCCTGGTGCTGCAGATAATACGTCAGCATCTCCAGAAGGTTCATGACTTTCGGCTGATTGTTTACCAGTGCAAGCATGATCACACCAAAGGTATCCTGCATCTGGGTATGTTTGTACAGCTGGTTTAAGATGACGTTTGCATTGGCGTCGCGGCGCAGTTCGATACAGATGCGCATACCCTCACGGTTGGAGTGGTCCGCAATGCCGGTGATGCCGTCGATCTTTTTATCTCTTACCAGCGCGGCGATGTTCTCGATCAGGCGCGCCTTGTTTACCATGTACGGGATCTCGGTTACGATGATCTCGCTCTTTCCGTTCGGCAGTGTCTCGATGTTTGATACCGCACGAACACGGATTTTACCGCGGCCGGTACGGTAGGCCTCGTCGATGCCGCGGGTGCCGAGGATTTCTGCTCCGGTCGGGAAGTCAGGGCCTTTTACAATGCCGAGAATCTCCTCGAGATCTGTCGTACGGTCCTCCTCGATGATATTATCAATAATTTTTACAATGGCACTTACCACCTCGCGCAGATTGTGCGGCGGGATGTTCGTTGCCATACCGACTGCGATACCGGAAGTACCGTTTACCAGAAGGTTCGGGTAGCGGGCCGGCATAACAACAGGCTCTTTTTCGGTTTCATCAAAGTTCGGGGCGAAGTCTACGGTGTCTTTGTTGATATCCGCCAGCATCTCCATCGAGATTTTGCTTAAACGTGCCTCGGTGTATCGCATAGCCGCAGCGCCGTCGCCGTCGACGGAACCGAAGTTCCATGGCCGTCCACCATCGGATAACGGGTTGCCCAGTCCTGTGCCATGTTGACGAGTGCTCCGTAGATAGAGCTGTCGCCGTGCGGGTGATATTTACCCATCGTATCACCGACGATACGCGCGCACTTACGGTGCGGCTTATCCGGCGTATTGTTCAGTTCACTCATGGAGTACAGAATACGTCTCTGTACCGGCTTTAAGCCATCGCGGACGTCTGGAAGTGCACGGGATGCAATTACGCTCATCGCATAGTTGATGTAGGATTCCTCCATCGTGTCTTTCAGATCGACCTCGTGAATTTTATCAAAAACATTATCTTCCATCTTTTCCTCCACTTCAGTTCACAGGACTTTTTAGATATCCAGGTTGTTTGCGTATTTTGCTCTCTCTTCGATAAAGTCACGGCGCGGTTCTACCTTGTCGCCCATGAGCGTATTGAAGGTAAGATCAATTTCAGAAGAATACTCTTCATCGAACACAACGCGGCGCAGAACACGGCGTTCCGGGTCCATGGTGGTCTCCCAGAGCTGCTCCGCATCCATCTCTCCCAGTCCTTTGTAACGCTGGATCTTATTATCTCCGCGTCCGATCTCATTGAGGATCTGATTCATCTGATCGTCATCGTATGCGTACCATACTTTTTTGTTTTTCTCAATCTTGAACAGCGGCGGCTGTGCCAGGTAAACGTGGCCCTGTTTGATCAGCTCCGGCATGAAGCGGTACAGGAACGTCAGCATCAGTGTGTCGATGTGCGCGCCGTCGACATCGGCATCGGTCATGATGATGATCTTGTCGTAGCGCAGTTTGGTGATATCGAAATCGTCGTGGATTCCGGTTCCGAATGCCGTAATCATCGCTTTGATCTCGGCATTGGCATAAATTTTATCGAGACGTGCTTTCTCTACATTCAGGATTTTTCCACGCAGAGGCAGGATCGCCTGCGTTGCACGGCTTCTCGCGGATTTTGCGGAACCGCCCGCGGAATCTCCCTCGACCAAGAAGATCTCACAGTTTTTCGGATCCTTGTCGGTACAGTCTGCCAGTTTTCCAGGCAGGGACATACCGTCCAGTGCGGATTTTCTTCTCGTCAGGTCACGCGCTTTTCTTGCAGCCTCTCTCGCACGCTGGGAAAGCAGGGACTTTTCAACGATCGTTTTTGCGACAGCCGGGTTCTGCTCCAGGAACAGCTCGAGCTGAGTGCTCACGATATTGTCGACTGCTCCTCTCGCCTCGCTGTTTCCAAGTTTCTGCTTTGTCTGGCCCTCGAACTGCGGCTCCTCGATTTTGATGCTGACAATCGCCGTCATACCCTCGCGGATATCCTCTCCGGTCAGGTTCGGTTCGCTGTCTTTTAACAGTTTATTTGCTCTTGCATATTCATTAAAGGTTTTCGTCAGCGCATTCCGGAAGCCCACGATATGGGTACCGCCCTCCGGTGTCGTAATGTTGTTGACAAAACCATACGTATTTTCCTGATAGGAATCGTTGTGCTGCATTGCAACCTCAACAAGAACGCCGTCTCTTTCTCCCTCGCAGTAGATGATGTCCGGGTAGAGCGCCGTTTTGCTCTTGTTCAGGTAGCTGACAAACTCTTTGATACCGCCCTCGTAGTGGAATGCTTTTTCCACTACCGGATCCGTGCGCAGATCGCGCAGAACAATGCGCAGTCCCTTGGTCAGAAATGCGGTCTCGCGGAGTCTTGTTTTTAAAACGTCGTAATCATAAACCGTCTCCTCGAACATCGTGTCATCCGGCAGGAAACGGACCTCGGTACCTGTTTTTTCGATCGGACAGGTATCGATGACCTCCAGCTTATTCATGGTTTTTCCGCGCTCATACCGCTGGAAATAAACCTTTCCATCGTGATAAACGCGCACCTCAAGCCAGTTGGACAGCGCATTTACAACGGATGCACCAACGCCGTGCAGACCGCCGGATACCTTGTACCCTCCGCCGCCGAACTTTCCGCCTGCGTGCAGCACCGTAAAGACAACCTCAACGGCCGGAAGGCCCGACTTATGATTGATGCCGACCGGAATACCACGGCCGTCGTCGATGACGGTGATGGAGTTGTCCGGGTTAATCGTAACGTCAATATTTTTGCAGTATCCTGCCAGTGCCTCGTCTACCGAGTTGTCGACAATCTCATAGACAGATGGTGAAGTCCCCGTGCGGAGGTACTGCCGATATACATACCTGGGCGCTTCCGTACGGCTTCCAGACCCTCCAGAATCTGAATCTGGTCTGCACCATACTCTGTCTTTTCCATGTTCTCTGTACTCATTTAGATTCCTCCTGTTTCTTTGTGAAACACAGATCCCTCGACCACCTGGAATACGCTGTTTGCCTCAAAATGATTTTCGACAAACTCGTCCAGTCCGGTACAGGTAATCAGTGTCTGTATGCTGTGAATGCTCTGCAGAAGATAATTCTGCCGGCTGCCGTCCAGCTCCGACAAAACATCATCCAGCAGTAAAACCGGTGTATCGTGAATTTCCTCCTCGACCAGACGGATCTCCGCCAATTTCAGCGAAAGCGCCGCCGTCCTCTGCTGACCCTGGGAACCGTATTTACGGATATCAATGTCGTTGACCCGCACACAGAAATCGTCCCGGTGCGGCCCGGTGTAGGACTGTCCGAAACGCAGATCACGCTCTCTTCCGGCTTTTAACTCTTCGGAAAACGCTTCCTCGGACACATTCGGTTCATAGGTAATCAGAATCTGCTCCTTTCCTCCGGTCAGATTCTGATGGATCTCGGATAAAATATCATTCAGGCGGCTGATAAATTTTTTCCGCTCGGAAATAATGCTTGTTCCATAGCGGACCATCTGCTCATCCCAGATCTCGAGCGTATCCGCCATTCTGCCGGAAAACGAAATCTCTTTAAGCAGCTTGTTTCTCTGCGCCACCACTTTATTATAATTGGCAAGCTCGATCATGTATAGTCTTGACAATTGACAAATTTCGCTATCCAGGAAACGCCGGCGCTCCGCAGGACCGTTTTTGATGATATTCAGATCCTCCGGAGAGAAAAACACAATATTTACAATGCCAAAAAGTTCCGACGCTTTGCGGATCGGAACTCCATCAATGGCGATTCCCTTGGATTTATTTTTTTTTAGATGCATATCGATTTTATGCGTGCTGCCGTTCCGCTCCACCATCATCCGGATATGGGCTTCCTCCCGGTCAAACTGGATGATTTCGCGGTCCTTGCTGCCACGGTGCGATTTTGTCGTACCCGCGAGATATAAAGCCTCGAGAATATTCGTCTTTCCCTGGGCATTGTCGCCGTAGAGAATATTCGTTCCGGGGCTGATATTTATGCATAAACTCTCATAATTCCGATAGTTCTTCAGTTCTAAAGATTTGATATACATGAGCACTCGTCCGTGAAAAATCAGCTTAAGTTTTTAAGCCTTATTTTTTAATTTGTATCTCATTTCCATTGTAGCAGACAACATCTCCGTCATAGAGCTTGCGGCCGCGGCGGGTATCTACTTCACCGTTTACGGTCACTTCGCCGTCCTTGATGACGAGCTTTGCTTCCACGCCGTCTTCTACCAGAGCCGCAGCTTTTAATGCCTGGCCCAGTTTGATGTAATCTTCACGCAGCGTAATAATTTCCATTTTTTCCTCCTGCACTGCCGTGCCTTTTCCTCACGTAAGTTCGCAGTTTTCAACCTGTGTGGCTGTAAAACCGCTGAAAGTTCTTTCAGAAAAGGTTCCGGCAGATTTCAAACTTATGTGACTTATCTCACGGAATTGAAGTTTACCGGCAGAATCAGGTAGATATAGCTCTCTTCTTCGTTCCGGATAAAACATGGAGCCTTCGGGTTGACCAGATAAATCGAAATCTCCTCGTCGTCAATAACACGAAGTGCATCGATCAGGAATTTCGGGTTAAAACCGATCATAATATCCTTGCCTTCTTTGTTGATATCGATCTCTTCTTTCATGGAACCCATCGCGGAGTTGATCTGCAGTTCCATCGCTCCATCCTGGATGTCGATGATGATCGGTTTTTTGTCGCCTTCTTTGACAAGAAGCGTCGCACGGTCGATACAGCTTAAGAATTCTTTTTTGTTGATCGTCACTTTTGTCTCGTAATCACTCGAAAGCATCTGGTCGATGCGGAAATATTCACCGTCGATCAGTCTGGAAACGACCGTTGTATCATCGAACTTGAACATAATGTGGTTTTCCGAGAAGTAAATATCAATCTGATCATCCATCTCACCGGACAGAATTTTGCTGATTTCGTTCAGGGTTTTTCCCGGAACAACGACTTTTCGGTCCGGATACGAATCTTTCAGCTCAATTCTGCGGATCGCAATACGGTGTCCGTCCAGAGATACGACGCGAAGTGTGTTATCTTTGATTTCAAAAAGCTCACCGGTCATCAGTTTGTTGTTCTCATTGGCTGCAATGGAGAAAATGGTCTGACGGATCAGTTCTTTTAAGGTGAACTGGGAAATGGAAACACAATCGGAAGTTTCGAGAATCGGCAGATAGGAAAAATCTTCTCCTGACTGTCCCGGAATGTTAAATTTTGCTTTTTCACACGTAATCGTGGTTACCAGATTTTCATCTGTTTCTATTGTAACCTGATTATCCGGAAGTTTTCTTACGATCTCAGAAAAAATCTTTGCATCCAGAGCAACAATACCGCGTTCCAGAATCATACCTGTGACGATGGTTTCGATTCCGAGTTCCATATCGTTGGAGGTAAATTTGATCACGTTGGAAGATGCATCAATCAGAATGCATTCCAGAATCGGCATGGTTGTTTTACCGGAGACAGCTTTCATAGCGATACCAACGCTTTTTACAAGGTCTGCTTTGTCAAACACTAATTTCATAATTGTGGATAACTCTCCTTTCCTCACTGCTTGGTGAGTCTGCTTATAAAGAAAAAATATAGTAAAAATCCGTAGTCTTAGTCGTAGGGGCTGTGGATATGTGGAAAACCCCGTCAAGAATGCGGAAATACTGGAAAAATCGATCTGTATAACTCTGTGAATAATCGAACGTGAACCTGTGTATGAAATGTTGATAACTTCAGGCCCCAAATTTGTCCACAATTCATCCACAGGCTTTCCACATCGGTTTGTGTATAAATAAGGGCCTGTCAACCGATGAGTTTCTTCTTATATAAATGTAAATCGTTTTTAACCGTTTTGACAGAGTTACAAAGGCTCCGCCTATTTCGACGGGTTGATCTTCTTCTTTAAGATGTCTACCGTGTTGCGGACACTGTCTTTAGCACTCATTTCCTTTTCGATCTTCTCAATGCCGTGCATGACAGTGGTATGATCGCGGTCGCCCATCATTTTTCCGATTCCGGTCAGCGGGGCATCGAGCATTTCGCGGCACAGATACATTGCGATCTGGCGCGGGAATACGATTTTGCTGCTCCGCTTGCTGCCGACAATGTCGGACGGCGTAATATCGAAGTGATCTGCAACGGTGTCGATGATAAATTCCGGCGTGATCACCTTCTTCTCGTTCGGGGAGATGATGTCGCGCAGCACCTGCTCTGCAAGATCAATGTTGATTTCACGTTTTTCAAGGTTTGCGTATGCATGATTTTGTTGAGAGCGCCTTCCAACTCACGGATGTTCGATTTAATATTGGAAGCGATGTATTCGATCACATCGTCGCTGACGGAATAGCCGTCTAATTCCTGTTTCTTTCGGAGAATGGCGATTCGCGTCTCATAATCCGGGCTCTGGATGTCGGCAAGGAGTCCCCATTCGAAACGGGAACGGATGCGGTCTTCCAGGATATCCATGTCTTTCGGGGGACGATCCGAAGAAAGGATGATCTGTTTGTTGGCGCCGTGCAGCGTATTGAAGGTATGGAAAAACTCTTCCTGCGTGGATTCCTTTCCTATAATAAACTGCACATCATCGATGAGAAGTACGTCGATATTGCGGTATTTCTCACGGAATTTGGTCATTGCGGTGTTGTTGCTGTTTCGGATAGCCTCGATGACTTCATTGGTAAATTCTTCACTCGTTACGTAGAGAATCCGCGAAGACGGGTTCTTCTGAAGAATAAAATGTGCGATCGAGTGCATCAGATGGGTTTTGCCCAGTCCAACACCACCGTATAAAAACAGCGGATTGTAGATTTCTCCCGGGGATTCGGCCACGGCGAGAGAAGCTGCATGGGCAAATTTGTTATTGCTGCCGACCACGAAGGTATCAAAGGTATACTTTGGATTCAGGTTCGGCACATAGAGATTTTTCTGGACGGGAGCAGGCGCTTTTTCCTGTTTCACTTCTTCCGGAAGAATAAAGCGGATCTCATAGTTGACACCTGTGATTTCCGCGATTGCCACTTTAATAGGAAGAGTATATTTTTTGCTCACGTAATCGAGACCCATTTTTTCGGATGGAACCAGGATTGTGATCAGATTGTCCTCAACCGAATGGATCGTAAGTGGTTCAATCCATGTAGTAAAGGAGATCTCAGATAATTCGTGCTCGTCCCGCACTCTCTGCAGTATTTCTTTCCATTTATCTTGTACGATTTCCATGCTTTTTCTGTCGCTCCGCTTCTATAATCATTGCTTTTTGGGGATAACTTCTGTCTGGAAAACGAAATTTTCCCCGAATAGTCGCATTTTTACTTCTATATGATATAATAAAATGCCGTTTTATTCAACCCAAAAATGTGGATAATTATTTTTTTATCCACAGAATGTGTAAAAAATTTTCCTGTTGATGAAATGGAGGATAGTTTGTGGATAACAGGGAATCTTATGTTGATAAAATTGTGGATAGAGGGCTGGAAAAACCGAAATGTGTAAAGTCTGGAAAACTTATATACACATTATACATGGCGTAAATACTGGAAAAATTGGAAATGCCCACAGGTTGTACACAGCAAAACCGAAAGTTATCCACAAGGTTATCCACAGATTGTGGATAATGTTGATTACGGTTACAAGATATCGTGTGGAAAGCACAAAAATCGAACTGGTATTTGTACGCGTGCGGCGGACAGTGTGGATAAGTTGTGGATAAACCGAAAATCAGCACACGGAAGGCACGGGCAGCGGCAGACCGGAAAACCGCGTCAGAGCGGCATTTTTCCCGAAAAAACTGCGAAAATTATTGATTTTAGGGTTGACGAAATGGGGGTTTATGAATATAATTGAAATGATGTTTTCTGTCATACATGTAGTGAAATACTGCCTTGCAGGCAGTTATTGATTAGAATTTAAAGGAGGTGCCTTATCTTATGAAAATGACATTTCAGCCGAAAAAAAGATCCAGAGCTAAAGTTCACGGATTCAGAGCAAGAATGAGCACAAAAGGTGGAAGAAAAGTTTTAGCTGCAAGAAGATTAAAAGGAAGAAAAAAATTATCAGCATAAAACCAAAGGCCGCATAAATTTTATGTGGTCTTTTCTTCTATCTAAAGCTATTCAATGAAAAGAAAATTTAGACAAATCATGAAGGAAAGAATGGATTCATGAAATATTCGGAAAGCCTGAAAAAAAACAGAGATTTTCAGCTGGTTTATAAGCAGGGAACATCGTTTGCAAACCGATTTCTGGTCATGTATGTGAAGAAAAATCAGCTGGGACGGAACCGGATTGGAATTTCAGTAAGTAAAAAGGTGGGAAACAGCGTTGTGCGCCACCATCTGGCGAGACTGATCCGGGAGAGTTATCGTCTGCATGAAGAGGAATTTCAGTGTGGAATGGATGTAGTTGTGATCGCAAGAGTTAATGCAAAAAACTGTACGTATTTCGAGATAGAGGGAGCACTTTTGCATCTGGGAAAACTGCATCATATATTAAAGGAAACAGAAGAATGAAGACGGTATTGATAAAAGGTATCCGGTTTTATCAGAAGTACCTGTCTCCTCTGAAGAGGGTGCACTGCCCTTATACGCCGACCTGCTCGCAGTACGGGCTGGAAGCGATTCAGAAATATGGTGCTTTCAAAGGAAGTCTGCTGGCATTATGGAGAATACTGAGATGTAACCCGTTTTCACACGGAGGTTACGACCCTGTGCCGTAGATAAATAAGGAGGAAAAGACGTTTTGGATATCGTACTGAGTAAATCAACGTGGCCGATTATCGGGTGGGTATGCCAGATCCTCGGCTGGCTGATCAATGGAATTTATTTTTGTCTGGAAAAAATTGGAATTCCGAATATCGGTATTGCGATTATTCTGTATACGATTATCATTTATCTCGTTCTGACGCCGCTTCAGATCAAGCAGCAGAAGATGTCGAAGATGATGAGCGTAATGCAGCCGGATCTGCAGAGAATTGAAAAGAAATATCAGAACAAAAAAGACCAGGCTTCTCAGATGAAAAAATCTGAAGAAACCATGGCAGTTTATCAGAAATACGGTGTCTCCCCGACAGGAAGCTGCAGTACACTGCTGATTCAGATGCCGATTCTGCTTGCACTGTACCAGGTTATCTATCATATTCCGGGATATATCGGAAGTGTCCGCAATGTATTCCAGGGACTGACAACACAGATGATGGGTGTATCAGGATATTCTGACATCCTGACACAGTTTATCACAGATAACCGTGTTACCATGTACAGTAAAGTAAGTGAAACATTAACCGAAAATAACCTTCTGGACATGTTTTATGTGCTGAAACCGTCCCAGTGGACGAAGCTGGCTGACATCAGCGAGTTCTCCGGTATTGCGGATACCATTACAAAAACCGCCGCGGAGTCCAAGCATATCAACATGTTCCTTGGATTTAATATCACACAGTCTCCGATGGATGTCATCCGCGAGGGTATGGCAAACGGATCTGCGCTTCTGATTGCAGGAGCAATTCTGGTGCCGATTCTGGCATGGTTTACCCAGTGGCTGAACTACAAGCTGATGCCGCAGGCACCATCTTCCAACAACGGAAATAAGACAGCAAATTCCATGGAAAATTCCATGAAGACCATGAACACGGTAATGCCTGTTTTTTCCGCATTTATGTGTTTATCGTTCTCCATCGGTATTGGTATTTACTGGATTGCAGGTGCGCTTGTTCGAAGCGTACAGCAGGTTGTGATCAACCGTCATATGTCCTCGATTGACATGGATGAGGTGATCCGCAAAAATCAGGAAAAAGCGGCCAAGAAGAGAGAAAAAGCCGGCCTTCCGCCGCAGAAAATCACACAGGCTGCAACGCAGAGTGTGCGTAATATTCAGGTACAGGAGAACGAAGAGCCGTCTGCTGAGGAAAAAGAGGCAGCAAGAAAAGCTTCGACTGAGTATTACAACAGTAATCAGGAATACCGCGCCGGAAGCATCGCTGCGAAAGCAAACATGGTAAAACAGTTTGATGAAAAGAACAGCAAAAAGAAAAAATAGGGGGTAAATCTTTATGGAGTTTATCGAAGTATCCGCAAAAACCGTGGACGACGCTATTACAAAAGCCTGCATTGAGCTTCAGGCTGCCAGCGATAAACTGGAGATCCAGGTCATCAGCGAAGGCAGTTCCGGATTCTTTGGAATCGGAAGTAAACCGGCTGTGATCCGTGCCGCTGTAAAAGCCGCACCGGAAAAAGAACCGGAAGCACCCCAGAAACCAGAGAAAAAAGAGGCAGCTCCTGCACCGGTAAAGGAAGCGCCGAAAAAAGAAGCTGTAAAGAAAGAAACGGAAAGAAAATCTGCTCCGCGTCAGGCAGAAACTGCAAGACGCTCCGAGCCAAGAGAAGAGCGTGAAGTAGTTCAGAGAACAGACGAGGAAATCGCCCAGATCAAGGCAACGGCACTTGAGTTCTTAAGCGGTGTATTCAAAGCCATGGAGCTCCCGGTTGAGATCCAGATGGAGTATAATGCCGAGAACGGTTCTCTTGAAGTTGATTTTGCCGGTGAGGATATGGGCATCCTGATCGGCAAAAGAGGACAGACGCTGGATTCCCTTCAGTATCTGACCAGCCTTGTAGTCAATAAAGAGCAGAAGGATTACGTTCGTGTCAAACTTGATACGGAAAATTACCGCAAGCGCAGAAAAGAAACACTGGAAAACCTGGCAAGAAACATCGCTTACAAAGTGAAAAAGACCAGAAGACCGGTTTCTCTGGAGCCAATGAATCCTTACGAGAGAAGAATCATCCACTCTGCACTGCAGGGAAATAAATTTGTGGAGACCTACAGCGAGGGCAGCGAGCCATATCGCCACGTTGTTGTAGCGCCGAAACGATAAGAAAGCGTAAAAAATATGCAAAAAGACGGTACCTGTGTAAAATACGGGGTACCGTCTTTTCTGGTTTTCTGCTAAAATGGAACTATTCAGAGCCATGCGAGAGGAAAGAAAAAATGTGGATCTGAATACTGGGATCCCCAAAAAGAGAGGTTTTAGAAAGGACTGGAAACAATGGCAGGATTTCATTTGGATGATACGATTGCTGCGGTGTCCACAGCGATGGCGCCGGCGGGCATTGGTATTGTAAGAATCAGCGGAAACGATGCGTTCGAAGTGGCGGACCGCGTATTCCGTGCAAAAAAAGAAGGAAAAAAGCTTTCCGCGGTCAAATCCCATACGATTCATTATGGCTGGATTACCGAAGGGGAGGAAGTGATTGATGAGGTCCTTGTCATGGTGATGAAAGGGCCGAAAACATATACGGGCGAGAATACCGTCGAGATCGACTGTCACGGCGGGGTGCTGGCGGTGAAAAAAGTGCTCGAGGCAGTCTTAAATGCCGGTGCGCGGGCAGCAGATCCGGGCGAGTTTACGAAACGGGCGTTTCTGAACGGAAGAATGGATCTGACGCAGGCCGAGGCGGTTATGGATGTCATCTCGGCAAAGAGTGCGTATGCCTTAAAAAGCTCCGAGAGCCAGCTGCGCGGAACGGTGAAAAAGGCGATCCGGGCAATTCGCGAGAAGCTGATTTATGAGATCGCGTTTATCGAGTCGGCGCTTGATGACCCGGAGCACATCAGTCTGGACGGATACCCGGAGCGGCTGGCCGTGGTTGTTGCGGAGCAGAAAAAACAGGTTGAAAAGCTCCTGGCATCTGCGGATGAGGGTAAGATGATCCAGGAGGGCATCAAGACAGTTATTCTTGGAAAGCCGAATGCCGGAAATCATCGCTTTTAAATCTGCTGGCAGGCGAGGAAAAAGCGATTGTGACGGATATCGCCGGAACGACACGCGACGTGCTCGAGGAAAATCTGGTCTTAAAGGGCATTTCCCTTCGGATTCTGGATACGGCGGGGATCCGAAAAACGGCGGATACGGTCGAGAAAATCGGTGTGGATCGTGCTTTGGAGCATGCAAAGGACGCAGATCTGATTCTCTATGTGGTGGATGCATCCGTGCCGCTCGATGAGAATGATGCAAAAATCATGGAAATCCTGAAAGGGCGCAAGGCGATTGTGCTGCTGAATAAGTCGGATCTGACTGCGGTGATCGAAAAAGAGGAGATGGAGCAAAAGACAGGCGCTCCGGTCATCAGCATTTCCGCGCGGGAAGAGACGGGTATGGAAGAGCTGGAGGAACAGATGAAAAAGATGTTTTTCCAGGGCGAAATTTCGTTCAACGATGAGGTTTACATCACGAATGCGCGCCATAAACAGGCGCTTCTGGAAGCAAAAAAGAGTCTGGAGCTGACGGCAGGCAGCATCGAAATGGGTATGCCGGAGGATTTCTTTTCCATTGATCTTATGAATGCGTATGAGGAGCTGGGTTCGATCATCGGTGAAGCGGTGGGAGAAGACCTTGTGAATGAGATTTTCAGCAAGTTCTGTACGGGTAAATAAAGGCAGCAAATGCAGATTACGAAGATCTGCCGGAATAGAGTTACAAGGAACGACAGCCGGATTTTGACAGAGTAGAAAAAGCTTAAGGCAAAATTCAAAGCTGTAGATAGAGAAAGAGGATAAAAGAAAAATGGCAGTTTTAGAAGAAACAATTGATATTGCCGTCATCGGCGCAGGCCATGCGGGATGCGAGGCAGCGCTTGCGGCAGCGCGGATGGGGCTGGAAACGGTTGTATTTACGGTAAGTGTCGACAGCATCGCCATGATGCCGTGCAACCCGAATATCGGAGGCACGTCGAAGGGACACCTCGTAAAAGAAATCGATGCGCTCGGCGGCGAGATGGGCAAAAATATTGACAAAACGTTCATACAGTCGAAAATGCTGAATCAATCGAAGGGACCGGCGGTGCATTCGCTGCGTGCGCAGGCGGATAAGCGGGCGTACAGCCAGTCGATGCGCGAGGTTCTCGAAAATACCGATCATCTGACGATCCGCCAGATGGAGATTGCGGAGCTGATCGTGGAAGACGGTGTTCTGACGGGTGTAAAGGCCGTTTCCGGCGCGGTTTACCACTGTAAGGCTGCCGTCCTCTGTACCGGCGTTTATCTGAATGCACGGTGCATTTACGGCGATGTGAGCACGTATACCGGCCCGAACGGCCTGCAGGCGGCGACGCATCTGACGGATTCCCTGAAAGCGAACGGCGTGGAGATGGTGCGTTTTAAAACAGGAACACCGGCGCGTATTGACAAGCGGAGCATTGACTTTTCGAAAATGGAAGAGCAGTTTGGCGATGAGCGCGTTGTGCCGTTCTCATTCTCGACCGATCCGGAGAGCGTACAGATCGATCAGGAATCCTGCTGGCTGACGTATACGAATGAAGAAACGCACAAAATTATCCGCGAAAACCTCGACCGGTCGCCGCTGTATTCCGGCATGATCGAGGGAACAGGCCCGCGGTACTGTCCATCCATTGAAGATAAAGTTGTAAAATTTGCCGATAAAAACCGCCATCAGGTGTTCCTGGAGCCGGAGGGACGATACACGAACGAGATGTACGTCGGCGGCATGTCAAGCTCGCTGCCGGAGGATGTGCAGATTGCGATGTATCACACCGTGCCGGGTCTGGAGCATGCAAAAATCGTGCGGAATGCGTATGCGATCGAGTACGACTGCATCAACCCGAGACAGCTTCTGCCGTCCCTCGAGTTCAAGGCGATCAAAAATCTGTTTTCCGGCGGCCAGTTTAACGGTAGTTCGGGATATGAAGAGGCTGCGGCACAGGGTCTGATCGCGGGTATCAACGCAGCGCTCCGCGTACAGGGAAAAGAGAAATTGGTGCTCGACCGTTCGGAGTCGTATATCGGCGTTCTGATCGACGACCTTGTGACGAAAGAGAACCATGAGCCGTACCGTATGATGACGAGCCGCGCGGAATACCGTCTGCTGCTCCGTCAGGACAACGCGGATCTGCGTCTGCGCAAATACGGCTACCGCGTGGGTCTGATCAGCGAGGAGCAGTATGAGGCACTGAAAGTAAAAGAACAGCGGATTCAGGAAGAGATTGAGCGCGTGGAGAATACGTATGTGGGAACGAGCTCGAACATCAATGAGCTTCTGGAAGAGTATGGATCAACGCTGCTTTCCGGCGGAAGTTCGCTCGCAGAGCTGATCCGCCGACCGGAGCTGAATTATAAGATGCTGGCGGAAGTAGATCCGAAAAGACCCAAGCTGCCGGAGGATGTGCAGGAGCAGGTCAACATCAACATCAAGTACGACGCTACATTAAGCGCCAGATGAAGCAGGTGGAGCAGTTTAAGAAGATGGAAGAGAAGAAGATCCCGGAGAACATCAATTACGACGAGATCCAGAGCCTGCGCATCGAGGCGAAACAGAAGCTGAACCTGTACCGTCCGATCAACATCGGCCAGGCGTCACGTATTTCGGGCGTTTCCCCGGCGGATATTTCGGTTCTGCTGGTGTATCTGGGACATAAATAAAGGACAGATATGCATGCCTGAATTACATTCTTATGCAGCGAAACAGCAAGTGTTTTGATACTGCGTGGACAGGAACAAAAAGTGCAGCGGGCACTTGGAAGAATAGAGTAGAACGGAGAACAACATGAAAGAATACAATCTTGAAGGATTTGAGCGCGGCCTTTTTGAGCTTGGAATCACACTTTCCGAGGAGCAGAAGACGCAGTTTCTGCAGTATTATGAGCTGCTTGTAGAGTGGAATTCGTTTATGAATCTGACGGCGATTACGGAGTTCGATCAGGTGATTACGAAGCATTTTCTCGACAGTCTGTCGCTGGTGAAGGTCTGTGATGTGGAACAGGCGGGACGCATTCTCGACGTGGGAACGGGAGCCGGTTTTCCGGGAATCCCGCTGAAAATCGCGTTTCCGGAGGTGGAAGTTGTATTGCTGGATTCACTGAATAAGAGGGTGAAATTCCTGAATGAGGTGATCGGACAGCTTGGCCTTTCGAAAATCACGGCGGTTCACGGAAGAGCCGAGGATTTCGCACGCCAGAAGGATTACCGGGAGCAGTTTGATCTCGTGGTGTCGCGGGCAGTGGCGAATTTAAGCTCCCTTTCGGAATATTGTCTGCCATATGTGAAGGTGGGAGGACGGTTTGTCTCGTATAAATCGGGCAAATTGAATGAGGAGCTTACTGCGGCCCAAAAAGCGATTCATGTGCTTGGCGGCGAGGCAAAAGAGCCGGTTTATTTCCAGCTTACGGGAACGGAGGATGAGAGATCGTTTGTCTGTATCGAGAAGGGGAAGGCAACGCCGAAAAAGTACCCGAGAAAAGCGGGAACACCGGCGAAGGAGCCGATTCAGTAAAGAATAGATTTTTTGAGAAAGCTAAAAAAGAAACAAAAGTGTAAAAGGTGAAATCAGAAGAGGTTGTTATGCCGAGTAAGTTGGCATAATAACCTCTTCTGATTTTTTATGTATATATACGATTAAATGTCTGGAAAATTACACTTTTGAGCAAAAAAACAATTCTCCTATTTGCAGTATTTTGCGCTGAATATTTGTGAAAATATGATAATTGTTAAA
>NZ_QUED01000034.1:0-20891 GCF_003477865.1 Blautia sp. AF34-10 | reverse complement strand
GACACAATCATTATTATACCGTATTTTTTGAAATTGCAAGCATTTTTTTGAAATTTATGAATCTTTTTCTAAAATTTGTTCCGCCCACTGATTTCCCGCCGTTTCCATCCCTGTTGTTTTCACCTCCCTGGCGCAAATTTTATGCATAAACTTTGTCCTTACTTTCAAAATTAAGGAAAACCATCCCTTTTCCTTATAAAAATTAATGTATTTTGAAAGAAAAGCATTGACAACCGCCAAAAAAGTAAGTATAGTTTTTAACTAAAGGAAGAAAGGGGCTGTTGTCATGACCATGCAATACGATAATCTGGAAGACAAGCTCAGTCAGCTTGTAGAGTATACGAAAGATTCCGGAAAGATTGATTTATCTTTATACACTGAGTACGATGTAAAACGGGGACTGCGTGATTCCACTGGTAAAGGTGTTCTCACCGGCCTGACCGAAATTTCCGATGTTATCGGCTTCGATATTGATGAGCGCACCGGCGAAAAAGTTCCGACCGATGGCCGTCTCTATTTTCAGGGCTATAACGTCGCAGATCTGATCAAAGGTATGGAAGGACGACGCTTCGGTTTTGAAGAGATTACCTATCTTCTTCTGTTCGGTTCTCTTCCGACAGAACCGCAGTTAAATGATTTCAACGAAATTTTAAGTATCTACCGCGAGCTGCCGGACACTTTTGTCCGCGACGTTGTCATGAAGGCAACCAGCAAAAACATGATGAATACTCTGCAGCGCTGTGTGCTGACCCTGTATTCCTACGACGAAAAGCCGGATGACATTTCCATTCCGAACGTCCTCCGCCAGGCTTTGAGTCTGATCGCCAAAATGCCGCTGATCGCCGTTTACGGCTACCATGCATACCGCCACTACCACGAAAACCAGAACCTGATCATCCGAAATCCGAAACCGGAGCTGTCGATGGCTGAAAACATTCTGCAGATGCTTCACCCGGATGGAGAATACACTGCTCTGGAGGCAAAGGTTCTCGATGTTGCGTTAATTCTTCACGCAGACCACGGCGGCGGAAATAACTCAACATTTACGACACACGTTGTCTCCTCCTCCGGAACCGATACCTACTCTGCTGTTGCGGCTTCTTTAAGTTCCTTAAAAGGACCGCGCCACGCGGTGCCAACTTGAAGGTTATGGAGATGTTTGAAAATATTGAAGAGAATGTTACAAACTGGGAAGACGAAAACGAACTGCGCACCTACCTGACCAAAATGCTTGATCGTGAAGCATTCGATGGAACTGGTCTTGTCTATGGTATGGGCCATGCTGTTTATACCCTGTCCGATCCACGTTGTGTGATTCTGAAAGAATATGCAAAGAAGCTTTCCGCTGAGAAGCACCGCGAGAAAGAATTTGCTCTCTATGAGTCTGTAGAACGCATTGCCGGCGAGTGTATCGCCCAAAAGCGCCGTCTGCTCAAACCAGTCTGTGCAAATGTTGATTTCTACAGCGGTTTCGTCTACGCAATGCTTGGCCTTCCAAAAGAGCTCTACACCCCGATCTTTGCTATCTCCCGTATCTCCGGCTGGTCCGCACACCGGATCGAAGAGCTTGTCAACGAAGGAAAGATCATCCGTCCGGCTTATAAATATGTCGGTCATCATCGTCCGTACGTTGCCATTGAAAGAAGAACCCCAAGAAAGACTTCCCACAGTTTTTCAAATAACTAAAAAATTATGCGAAAAGGACACCTGCCCCGTACCGTTCTGGTATCGGGCAGGTGTCCTTTTATTGCCAAGTGATCTCTCGAAAAACCCGCGGAGCGTGCTTCTCATGGTTATAAACAAAACTCTGCGTTATACCCGGATCTTTGTTCCCTTGGTGTCTCGTTTTGCCAGCTTAATCTTCGCTGTCAGAGAAATCTCTTTGTCGTGATACGTGATCGTGTAATCCATCCGGCTTGCCAGCAAATACGCATGCTCTACCGCGTCGTCCTCTGCCATACGGATACCACGCACACCAACGGCTGCTTTTTTCTTCTCCGGCACTTCACTCGTAAGGAAGCGCAGGAAGACACCGTTTTTCGTCTGCAGAACCACATACTCCTGCTCCTGGCAGACCTCGGCAAGAATCAGACGGTCCTCCTCGGATGAAAGCTTCGTCGCCGCGATCGTTCGTTTTACGACATCAAACTCGGATCCATCGACAAGTTTTACCATACCGGCCGCGCTGACGAACAGCAGCTTATTGTTCTTGATATTTTCCAGTGCATCGACGTAAATCATCTGCTCCTTCTGGCTGCTGTAATTTCCAAGGTTGTCGATCGGCGTTCCCTTGTCACGGAATCTTCCATACGGGATGTCCATTACTTTGATGCTGTGCATCATGCCAAGATCCGTAAAGACGCAGATCTTATCGGTGTTTTTGCACTGGAACACATATTTGTTCTCGTTGTGCACAGCCTCTTTGTTCCGCTCGTAAGCAGACGTATCGATCGTCTTCGCATAACCGAAGCGGTCCATCAGGAAGACAACATCCATCTCCTCGACCTTCGGCTCCTCAAGAACAATCGCCTCAGCATTTTCAATCGCCGTTTTCCGCTTGTGGCCGTACTCTTTTTTTATCTGCGTCAGATCTTCCATAATAACTTCCGACATCGAGTCGTAATGATTTAAGATATCCTCGTACTTTGTAATCTTCGCCACAGTCGCCTCATGATCTTTTAAGAGTGCTTCCACTTCCAGTCCGATCAGTTTCTGCAGACGCATCTCCAGAATCGCCGTTGCCTGGCGTTCCGTAAAGCAGAGCTGTGCTGCCATACGCTCACTTGACTTTGATTTGAAGCGGATACCATCGGTCACTCCCATAATCAGACACTCTTTGACCTGCTTCTGTGTCTTGCTTCCGCGCAGGATCTCAATGATCAGATCGATCACATCGCATGCCTTGATCAGACCTTCCTGCACCTCGCGGCGCTCCATCTCTTTGCGGAGAAGGTTCTGGTATTTGCGGGTTGCCACTTCAAACTGGAAATCAACGTGATGCTCGATCACCTGTTTAAGGCTTAACGTCTCCGGTCTTCCATCTGCCACGGCGAGCATGTTGACACCGAACGTATCTTCCAGACGTGTTTTCTTGTACAGCAGATTCGTGATCCGCTCCACATCCGCGCCTTTTTTCAGTTCGAGCACGATGCGTGTTCCTTCTTTCGAGGACTGGTTGGAAATGTCGACGATTTCCGGCGCTTTCTTGCTCTCCACAAGCCCCGCCACATCGTTCAGGAACTTTCCGATGTTCGCACCGATCATCGGGTACGGAATTTCGGTGATCACAAGATACTGCTTTCCGTTTCTGCCTTTCTCCACTTCCACTTTTCCGCGGATTTTAATCTTTCCGACACCTTTTTCGTAGATCGACAGCAGGTCATCCTGATTGACGACAATACCGCCGGTCGGGAAATCCGGTCCTTTGATGTATTTCATCAGACCTTTGACGGTGATGTCGTTGTTTTTCATGTAGGCCTTGACCGCATCCACAATCTCACACAGGTTGTGCGGCGGAATGCTTGTTGCCATACCGACAGCGATACCGTCTGCGCCATTCAACAGAAGGTTCGGCACGCGCACCGGCAGAACAGACGGCTCTTTTTCCGTCTCGTCGAAGTTCGGTACGAAATCGACAACGTCTTTGTCGAGATCCTTTAAATAGACCTCCTGTGTAATTTTCTGCAGTCTCGCCTCGGTATATCGCATTGCAGCGGCACCGTCACCCTCAATCGACCCGAAGTTTCCGTGACCGTCCACAAGCGGCTGCCCTTTTTTGAAATCCTGTGCCATTACGACAAGAGCATCGTAAATGGAACTGTCGCCGTGCGGATGGTATTTACCCATCGTATCGCCGACGATACGCGCGCACTTTCGGAACGGCTTGTCGTACTGGATGCCGAGCTCATACATGTCATACAGAGTACGGCGCTGTACCGGCTTTAAACCGTCCCGCACGTCCGGAAGCGCTCGGGAAATGATGACGCTCATCGCATAATCAATATAAGATTTCTGCATGACCTCAGAATATTCGGTCCGTATAATCTGATCTTCTGATTTTTCTTTCATCTTCCTTTGTCCTTCCTGTTAAATATCCAGCTCTGCATCGGTTGCATGCTCATAAATAAATGCTTTCCGCGGCGGAACCTCGGTTCCCATCAGTACTTCCGTCACATCGGAGGCCATACGGGCATCCTCGATCTCCACACGCTTCAAAAGTCTCGTCTCCGGATTCAGTGTCGTCTCCCAGAGCTGCTCCGGGTCCATCTCGCCAAGACCTTTGTAGCGCTGCAGCGTAAATTTTTCTTTGTGTGTCTTTCTGTATTTTTCCAGTGCTTTGTCGTCGTACAGATACTCTTCTTTTCCGCGGGACGGCATTGCCTTGTAAAGAGGCGGCATCGCGATATAGACATGTCCCTCGTAGATCAGCTCCGGCATGAAACGGTAGAACAGTGTCAGCAGCAGCGTTGAAATATGCGCACCGTCGACATCGGCATCTGCCATGATGATAATTTTATCGTAACGGAGCTTTGTGATATCGAAGTCGTTGCCGTAACCCTCGGAAAAGCCGCAGCCGAATGCATTGATCATGGATTTGATCTCGGCATTTGCCAGAACTTTATCAATAGAAGCCTTCTCTACGTTCAGAATCTTACCGCGGATCGGCAGAATCGCCTGGAAATTACGGTCACGCGCCGTCTTTGCGGAACCGCCCGCAGAATCTCCCTCGACGATAAAGATCTCGCACAGCGACGGATCCTTTTTCTCGCAGTTTGCCAGTTTGCCGTTCGTATCAAACGAATATTTCTGCTTGGTCAGCATATTCGTCTTGGCTTTTTCTTCGCTTCTGCGGATTTTGGCAGATCGCTCAGCGCAGGCAAGAACATTTTTCAGCACTTCGAGATTGCGGTCGAAATACAGCGGAATCTCCTCGCCCGTTACTTTTCCGGCGGCCTTTGCCGCATCCGGGTTGTCCAGCTTCGTTTTTGTCTGGCCCTCGAACCGCGGATCCGGGTGCTTGATCGAAATAACAGCGGTCATACCGTTTCGGATATCCGATCCCGTAAAGTTATTGTCTTTTTCTTTTAAGACACCGATCTCTCTGGCATAGCTGTTCATAATCGTCGTAAAGGTCGATTTGAAACCGGAAATATGGGTACCGCCCTCAGCGTTGTAGATATTATTGCAGAAGCCGAGCACGTTTTCCTGGAATTCGTTGATATACTGGAACGCACATTCTACGGTAATGCCCTCAGATTCCCCTTTGAAATAAATCGGATCGTGGATTGCCTCTTTATTCTTATTCAGATCGCGCACAAAACCAACAATGCCGTCCGGCTCGTGATACGTCAGGTGCTCCTCTTTTCCATCGCGCAGATCGGAAAAATAAATGGTAAGCGCCGGGTTCAGATATGCAGTCTCATGGAGACGGCTTTTGACCTCTGTTGCGGAAAAACGTGTTTTCTCAAAGATTTCCGGATCCGGTAGGAAGTTGATGCGGGTTCCGCTGTTCTTCGTTTTTCCGATCTTCGGCAGCAGCCCATCCTCATCGAGTTCCTGTACGGCAACACCTCGTTCGTAGCGGTCGTGGTAAACCCAGCCGCCGAGGCTGACCTGTACGTCAAGATAGGTGGAAAGCGCATTGACAACCGAAGAACCGACACCGTGCAGACCGCCGCTTGTCTTGTACGCATTGTTGTCGAATTTACCGCCGGCGTGCAGGGTTGTAAAAACGAGACGCTCCGCCGGAACGCCTTTTTCATGCATGCCGACCGGGATTCCGCGGCCGTTGTCGGTCACGGTCGCCGAGCCGTCTGCTTCAAGTGTTACGTGAATGGTGTCGCAGTAGCCCGCAAGATGCTCGTCCACCGCATTGTCTACAATTTCATAAATCAGATGATTCAGGCCTTTCCGCGAGGTACTTCCGATATACATACCAGGGCGCTTACGCACTGCTTCGAGACCTTCCAGCACGGAAATACTGCTGGCATCATACGTTTCTTTTTTTGGCATAACTGTTCTATCCTCACTTATGTGTTACTGTCTTTTTCTCTTAAAAATACTTCTGTCTGTCCCCTTTTGGGGCACAGTATTTTATTATATCATTTTTCTTCCCGGAATAGCAAGATTTTCTTTAGAAGAAAGAATCTCCTCCGTTCATCAGCTCCTTAAAAGAAGTCACGTAGCGGTCTGCTTCCTGCTCCATCTTTGCGCGGTTTCCTTCCCCGCTTCTGTCATACACGCCCACAGCCGCAAATCCGCCCATTTTGGCGCCGCGGATTCCCGCTAGGATATCTTCATATACCACACACGTTTCCGGCGGAAGAGACAGCTTTTCAGCCGCTTTCTCGTAGATATCCGGAAAGCCCTTGCCGCGCTTTACTTCCGAGACGGTGACAAATGCTTTAAAACACTCATAAATCCCATTTCTCTTTAAGGCCGGCTCATACAGCTCCGGGCTCGATGAGGTAGCAACCGCCATGCGGATTCCTTTTTCTTTTAAATAGCGGAGATATTCTGCTGCCCCGTCTTTTAACTCCACTTCATACGTATAGGCGTCGACCGCCATCTGATGCCACTCCTGAATCAGCTCTTCCGGCGTTTCCGGAAAGCCGAACCGTCTGATCGTGTAGCGGGCAGCCTCCAGAAAGCCGAGCGGTGTAATCGCCTCCTGATAATCCGGCGGAACCTCAAGTCCTCTCTTCTTTAAAAATGCAACATCGATGTCATCCCAGACCCACATCGAGTCGAGCAGTGTTCCGTCCAGATCAAAAATGGCTCCTTTGTACTGTTTCATTTGTCTTCTCCTTCTCTATTCTAATCTTTTTTCTTTCTTTTTAGAACGTATTTCTGTTTTTCTTAGAACATTTGTTTGTTTTATCATACCATAACTGGCAAAAAATGCAAGTAAAATGCGAATTTCGCTACTTTTTGAAATTTTTTAAATTTTTTTCAAAAAAACACTTGCATTTTCTCCAGACATCGTGTATTATAAGCGAGTACGGTTCGTTGGTCAAGAGGCTAAGACGTCGCCCTCTCACGGCGAAAACAGGGGTTCGATTCCCCTACGAACTGTTTTGAAGCGGAGCCTGTGCGGCTCCGTTTTTTGTTGCTTTGCATCCTGTCTATTTGAAAAAGCCCGGCAGCTTTCCTGTCGGACTTTTTATTTTATCATTCTCTATTCTTTTCAGCTTCACTCTGCGTAAATCTTAACCAGCTCTTTCAGCATTGCCACCGCCAGTTCCATTCCCTCGACGGTAATGTGCTCATACGGTCCATGATACGCATATCCACCGGTTCCAAGGTTCGGGCACGGCAGACCCATGAAGCTTAAGCGCGCACCGTCTGTACCGCCGCGGATCGGAAGAATGATTGGCTCCATGCCGGCTCTTCTGGCTGCCTCTTCTGCATTTTCAATCAGATGGTAGCAGGGACGAATCTTCTCGGACATATTGCGGTACTGCTCTTTGATCTCCAGCTTTACGGTTCCTGCCCCGTATTTTTCATTCATCTCTTCTTCAATCCGGCGCAGATTCTCTTCTTTTGCTGCAAACTTCTCTGCATCGTGATCACGGATGATATATTCCGACTCGGCATGTGCTACATCACCGCTCATTCCGGTCAGGTGATAGAAGCCTTCGTATCCGTCTGTGTTTCTCGGAGACTCTGCTTCCGGCAGGAGAGACTGAATCTCGCTCGCTACAGCAATCGCATTAATCATCGTATCTTTCGCACTGCCCGGGTGAACATTAAATCCGGTCACGGTAAATTTTGCACCGGCTGCATTAAAGTTTTCGAACTCGATCTCTCCCTCTGCCCCACCGTCTACGGTATAAGCAAATTCTGCATCGAATCCCGGAACATCGAAGAAGTCAGCACCTTCTCCAATCTCTTCATCCGGTGTAAAGGCGATGGAAATCTGCCCATGTGGAAATTCTCCGGCAAGAAGCGCTTCTGCCAGCGTCATAATCTCTGCTACTCCTGCCTTATCATCTGCACCGAGTACCGTCGTTCCATCGCTTGTAATCAGCGTTTTACCGGCCAGGGATGCAAGATGCGGAAATACCGCAGTCTCCAGCGTTCTGCCGCTTTCAGACAGTTTCAGATCCTTTCCGTCATAATTTTCATGAACCACCGGGTTTACAGCATGGTCCGCAAAATCCGATACGGTATCCATATGGGCGATAAAACCCAGCTTTGTTTTGCTCTCATATCCCTTCGTTGCAGGAATCTTTCCATATACATAGCATTTTTCATCTATGCGGACATCCGACACGCCAAGCTTCTTCATTTCTTTTACCAGCTGCTCCGCCAGGACTCTCTGGCACGCGGAAGACGGATGTGTTCCGCTTCTTTCATCGCTCGGTGTCGGCACTTTAACATAATTCAGTAATCTTTCATATGCTTTCATTTTCTTCTTCTCCTTCTTATTTCATCAGCTTCTGGATGGTTTTGCAGAGCTCATCCACGGCGCCTTCTTTTCCCTGCCGGATATCCTCCACAACGCAGGATTTGATGTGGCTGGAAAGCAGTACCTTGTTGAAGCTGTTTAATGCAGACTGGATCGCGGATACCTGGGTCAGGATATCGACGCAGTAGCGGTCGCTCTCCACCATTTCCCGTATTCCGCGCACCTGGCCTTCAATTCTCGAAAGACGGTGGATCAGATCTTTGTATTCTTTTTCGTCCCGCACTTTTTTCCGGTCGCATTCACTGCAGTGTGTACAACATTCACCCATGAGGTTTCCTCCTTGTGTTCCGTCACTCTATATACCCCGTCTGGGTATGAATTTATGATACTCTTTTGCCCAGGCTTTGTCAATCTTCGATTTTTGCCGCAAGCGCGCCGTACAGCTTCTGGTTTACCAGACTTGCCGCGCTGCACTCCGCCTCCGGCGCGTTCGCCGACGGCTCTCCGCAGAGATCGACCGCGAGCACCTTTCTCCCCGCAAGACAGTCCTTTGCAAGGGACAGCAGCTCATCCACACGCACATTTCCCTGATCCCAGTTCGTATCAAGCTCCTCCTTTGACAGAATGTCCTTATCGACCGACAGATATACCGGAAATGTTCCCGCATGGGATGCAAAAACCTCTTTGATCTTCGCCGCTCCGCTTCCGTCGTCGAGCTCTTCCTGTGTCACAAACCAGACATGCTCCATCGCTTCCGTTTCCCGCACCGACGCCTCCGGCGGGCCGATTACACAGATTCCTTTGATGTTTTGATACGCCCCGGCAGCATCCCGGATCCAGGAACCGCAGGAGAGCACCGGAAGAAGCGCCGGCGGCTGCATATCGGTATGGTGGTCGAATACGGCTAAAAACAAATCTTCTTTTTCCAGTCCCAGCAGCAATTTGCTCATATAGTGATAATTGCCAGAATCCAGAGGCGGATCCGCGGCAGCTCTTTCGTTTCTTTTTTTCGGCCAAGTTCCGCTTCCAGAAACTGCTCCGTCTCCGGATCGAGATAACCGTCAGTTCCCCGGAGCTCTCTCAGATCCCAGATCTTTCCCGCCTGCTCCCAGGCATATCCTTCGGACTCATAAATTCCGGAAAGGCTAAAACAAAATGGTTTCATCTTCTCTTTTACTCCTGTTATTTATTTAATGGATTCAGCTTTCTTCCCGCCGTCACAAGAAGAACGGCTGATATCAGAAGCTGCAGAACGGCACTCGCCTCCGGCAGATAATGGATCAGCGGATTCTGTCCGTAATTTCCAAGCAGATAGCAGAGCTGTTCCATCTCTCTTCCATTCCCAAGCTGGCGGCTGATGATCCCCGCAAACGACGTAAACGGATTGAAAAGAAGAAGGTAAATTACACCTCCTACATCGATCTGCTGATAAGCTGCCGTCATCTCCTGCTGCAGCAGTCCTGCGTAGTAGGCAAGCCCCGTGCAGGCGCATATTCCTACGACCAGAAAAACGACAATGACATAGGAAAGAACGGTCGCCAGTGTGGTCCGCTTAAAAACAACCGAACAGAAAATGCCGATACTGCCGACAAAAATTCCGGTCAGAAGAAGTCCTCCCGCCATCAGAAGCAGTCCGCCAAGGCCGATACCGCCGAACACCACAACAAGGGACAGCACCGGCAGTGCCGAAACCGTCAGTATCAGAACAACGCCAAGCGATGCCTCCAGCTTTCCCGTAATGATTCTCCACGGGTTCAGGTTCGTCGTCAGCAGCACATCCAGCGTTTTTTTCTCACGCTCCAGCGAAATGCTTCCTCCCGCAACCGCCGGAACCGAAAGGACAACGAGAATAAACAGAAGATACGTCATCAGAATATAGCAGTTCATCGGAACGCTGTAGCTGACCGGTGCCAGATAGCCAAGCTGGCTGCTCTCCCCGAAATAGCAGACAAACGCAACCACGGCAAGCAGCAGATTGCAGACAAAAATAATCCAGGAAATCCGCGATGACCGCGAGTTCCGCTTCATTTCTTTTTCAAATACAGGATTTAACCGCACGTTTCGTTCCCTCCTTATCCGATCGTGTTTCCGAACGTTTCTGTGTTTCGGCTCTTCTGTTCCGTTTCCCCGGTCAGATGAAAGAACAGGGACTCCAGGCTGTTGTGTTCCCGTGCAAATGAAACCACAAGGATTCCGGCATCCACCAGTTTCTGCAGCAGATACGCCTCCTCCTCCCGGCTTCCCGAAAACCAGGCCGCAATCTTGTTTTCATCCACAGAAAGGCGGCTGACCTGCGGATCCTGCCGCAATAGTTCCAGCGCCTTTGGCACCTGGTTCAGCACAGTGATGCGCAGCGGATTGGAGCTGTCGATCGCAAGCATAATGTTTTCCAGCTTTCCCTGCTGTACCATGACACCTCCGTTGATGACACCGATGCTGGTGCACAGATCTGCTAATTCCGAAAGAATATGGGAGCTGATCAGAATCGTATAATCCTCCCGCGCCAATCGCTGCAGGAGAAGCTGAAAATCCTTTCTTGAACGCGGATCCAGACCGGAATTCGGTTCGTCCAGCACCAGAAGCTTCGGTTTATGGATCATCGCGCGCGCCAGACAGAGCCGCTGCTGTATGCCCCTTGAGAGCGAATCCACCATCTGCTCCTCTTTTCCCGATAGTTCGACCATCTCCAGCACTTCCCGCGCACGGACGGTTCCTGCCCGCCCGTAAATTCCATACGATGCGGCAAAAAATTCCAGATACTCTATCACGCTTAAGTTTCATAGACGCCAAAGAAATCAGGCACAAAGCCGATCAGGCTTTTCTGCTTCAGAATATTTTTTGTCGTCCGCACGCCGTCCAGCCACAGATCGCCGCCGTCGCTCTTTAAAAGCCCTGAAATAATGCGCAGCGTCGTTGTTTTTCCCGCACCATTCGGTCCGACAAAGCCGTAAATATCGCCTTTTTTTACTTCCATATCAAGACCGTTCAGGGCATATGTTTTTCCGTATTTTTTGGTCAGTTTCTCAATTTTCAGTATCGGCATTTGGCTCCTCCGTTAACAGGTTCTCCAGATATTGCTCCGGTGGGATCTCTTTCGCCTTTACGATCAGATTCGGTGCCTCATAGTATCCATAATTTTCATGATACTCTTCTCCCTTTTCCTCTTCGGAAAGACGGTACCGCACACGGATCTGGTTGTCCGCATTCACATACTGCGCCTCCAGCGCCGGATCACTCGCAAAATCGATCTCCCAGTCGGAAATTTCATCATACGTTCCCGTCTGAAAATTGTACAGCTCAATGATTCCATTGAAATTCCGGATCTTGGTCCCATCCTCCGTGCGGGCTTTCTCGAAAGCAAGCGAAAGAATGGTTCCCCGTTTTCCTCCCCCGCCGGTTTCTGCCGCCTGGATCTTATCTTCTAACACCGTCATCGCATACGGCCAGAATGCAGGATCATAGATTCCCTCGGAATCCGGCTGCATCACGCCTTTAGCATACATTCCATACAGACACCAGATGTTGTTGTTTTCAAAGACACCGTTCAGATAATACGTTACTTCTGTTTCCTCTTCCGAGATTCCGCCGGAATTCGGTCCCATTTCAAAGCTTACCGTGTTTCCACCGTCCCATCCGCTGTACTCCTGCGCATACGGACAGTACACAACGCCGGCCTCTTTCATGTCCACAGACACTTCCTGATAGTAATACGAGATTCCATACGCTTCGTATCCGCTGTCAAGCTGGAACGTATCGTCATTGCCTGCCAGCTTTCCAAAGAAAAGGCAGTTGTCACTCCGGTTTGGCATGTGATTATAGATGACGCCGTCCAGATAATTTTTCTCTATCTCCGGCAGATCTTCTGCCGCACTCCAATTTCCGAACTCCCGCACGCTGTCCGCTTCTATTCCATCCAGCGTGATCGTCTCCCCGTTTTTGATGTCTCCAATGAGGGCACAGTAACCTGGAACGGCGATCACACAGCTCTCCAGATCATAGCCTGTCTTATTTTCCACGGTTCCGCTGATCTTCTGATCCCAGAAATGAAACGTGCCTTTCAGTCCTTCGCCTTCGTCCAGCGTTTCCATCCGCTGCATGTCGAACTCATTCAGGGCAAATGCAGCCTGATTGGAAATTTCTGCCCTGTTTTTCTGTTCTCCGAAACTGATCTCCGTCTTTTCATATTCCGCATCCTCCGTTTCCGGCTGTGCCGTGCTGTTGGACATATAGTCCATACGGTTGTACGTCACCAGATCGTAGGACGGATCCAGATACAGCTCATAGGAAGCATTGTACGGCGCCTGTGCACAGAAATTAATGTAATCTTTCTGGTATGTATCGTACTGCCAGATTTCTCTTACATACGTCAGCACCGGGGCCTTGAGCCTCGTGCTCTGGCCAAACAGACTGATCAGCATAACAAAGACGGCCGAGCAGGCACAGATCGCCCCCCAGAGATACTGACGTTTTCCTGTTTTTTTCAAAAAGAAATACAATCCCGGCCCTGCCAGAACCAGATAGACCAGAATCAGGCCGCCGTACAGCACCGTATTCGGACGGTTCCGGATCCTAGTGTTTTCCAGAAGATCGGAAATCGTATAGTATTTCTGATAATTCGTATTTCGTTTTGCCAGAAGGCGGCTGGTGGTCTCTTCGTCCAGAATATTTTTCAGAAAATCTACCGGCGCTTCTTTAAACGCACTGCGCTGGCTTTCCGCAAATGTCTCGTTTCCCGAAAAGGTAATCAGAAGGCCTCCCTCTGCCTGCCAGAGATCAATTTCTTTCTGGAGTGTCTCATCCAGTTCTTCTTTTGACTGCTCCAGAAGGATCAGCACATCCGGCGAATACGACTCCGCAAGCCCGACAAGCTTCTCTGCCCGGACAGATGCAGCTTCCACCTCATAAATCCCGTCGTTCAGCGTAACTCCATTCAGCTGCTGCCCGTAATTAGTTTCTTCTTCCACAACGCAGACTTCCACCTTGGACTGGAAGAAGCCTTCACTCGAAATCGTTTCTTCCCGACTGTACACCGTGTCCCTCTGGCTGTTCTCCAGGCGCAGGACACAAAAAGACATATTTTCCACCAGAAGCCCTGCAGAAAAAGTCTTTGTAACGGTTCCGTTCGCCGGAATATAGATTGGAAAACGGTACGTAAAAAGGCTGTTTCTTCCATCGCCCGACCGCTTGACCCCCGGAAACAGTTTTGAGAGAATGCCTTCTCCACTGTTTCTGCGGTAAATCGATTCCGCGGCGTTTTTTATCTGAAAAACAAAGTATCCTTCAAATTCAACAGCGCTCTCATTTGTGATTGTCACACGAATCGGTACGTGATTCCCATCCTGATAGTTTCCTTCGAATCCATAAGAAAAATCAATCTGGTATTCCCCTGCGTAGCTGTTGGCAAGAAGCTGCTTTTCTTTCCCGCCGCTTCTTCCGCCATCCGACGGCGTGTTCTGATAAAGTTCTGTCCGCGTTGTCATCGCAGACACCCTCTGAACTCCCGCCAGAAGCAGAATCAGCAGCAAAATACCGGACAGACAGCAGATTTTGCTTCTTCTTTCCTGTTCATCGCTTTTCGTCCTCTTTCTTCCCCTTTGGCATTCCGACCGGCAGTTCCACCTCAAAGACGGTTCCCTGCAGATCACTTTTTACCCGCACCTGTCCGTGATGCAGTTCCGCAATCTGTTGTACAATCGCAAGTCCAAGTCCCGTCCCGCCGGTATCGCGGCTCCTCGACTGCTCTGTCCGGTAAAATTTCTGGAAAATATGATCCAGTTCCTGTTTTGGAATGATCCGTCCGTAGTTAATGACACGCGTGACCACATATTCGCCCTCTTTTTCCATTGAGACGCGGATCTGTTTTCCTTCTTTTCCGTATTTGACAGCATTGTTCAGCAGATTTCCAAAGAGCCGTGCCAGCAGCTCACCGTCCGCCTCGAGAAAAATCGCATGTTCCGCATGCAGAAATTCCACCTGAAGCTCATTTTTCACAAAAGACGGCGTCATCTCGTCGAGCATCTGCTCCATCAGCTGCACCAGATCAAGTTTTCCGAGATGCAGCTGCATCTCTTTGTGCTCCAGCTTGACGAATCCAAACAGCTCGTTCGTGAGCTGCTCCAGACGGAGTGCTTTCTGATAGGCAATATCGATATAATGATTTCTCGTCTCCTCATCCAGATCCGTCCGCGTGCGCACCCAGCCGAGATAGCCGATAATCGAAGTCAGCGGCGTACGGAGGTCATGTGCCACGGATGAGACGAGATCGTTTTTCGTATGCTCCGCGATCCGTTCCCGTTCCATAATTTCCTTGATATTCTGCTGCATCGTATTTAAGTTCTCCGCCATCACAGAAAACTCGTCATTTCCCTTTACCTCGATCGGATGATCAAAATCCCCTGCTGATATCTCCTTTACCTTTTCCAGAATCTTCCCAATGTATCGGATGGTTTCGCGCATCAGGAAATAAAAGGTCAGGCAGAACGAAAGCAGCGCAGCCGCCGTCAGAATCATCGTCCGCACCGATGGGCGGAG
This sequence comes from Blautia sp. AF34-10, assembly GCF_003477865.1. NCBI lineage: Bacteria > Bacillati > Bacillota > Clostridia > Lachnospirales > Lachnospiraceae > Blautia > Blautia sp. AF34-10. Next base: position 5,950 of record NZ_QUED01000034.1, on the reverse strand, counting down.
GCCTCCCGGTCCGATCCAGGCGCTCCGGTAACCGATGTTCATCAGTCCATTGCCGAAAAAGGTCAGAATCCCGTCGGTAAGCGTCACTACAAGCACCGTGACAAGTGCACTTACAATCAGATCAAAGACCATCCTCTGGCTGAAGTTTTTTATAAAATCAGGCTTCAATTTTGTATCCCACTCCCCAGACTGTTGTAATAATCTTATCTTCTCTTGTGTCGTCTTTCATTTTTCCGCGCAGACGGCGGATATGTACCATAACCGTGTTGTTCGCCTCATAGAATTTTTCATGCCAGACGCGCTCGAAAATTTCGTCTGTACCGAACACGCGGCCCGGGTTGGAGGCCAGCAGATACAGAATATCAAATTCAATCGGTGTCAGCTTGATGCTTTCTCCGTAGCAGACAACCTGATGGGTTACCTTGTTGATTTCCAGATGCTTTAAGGAAATCACTTCCTGGCGCTCGTGCGGCTTCGACGGATTCAGTTCGCGGTAGCGGCGGAGCTGGGATTTTACACGCGCCATCAGCTCCAGCGGATTGAACGGTTTTGCCACGTAATCGTCTGCTCCCGTTGACAGACCGACGATCTTGTCGATATCCTGCGTTTTGGCACTTACCATGATGATCGGAATGTTGTTCGTCTCCCGGATGCGGCGGCACATCGCAATACCGTCCATATCCGGCATCATCACATCGAGCAGCACCAGGTCGATTTTTTTCTCCTCCAGAATGCGGAGTCCCTCTTTTGCACTGTACGCTTTTAATACCTGAAATCCATCGCTGATCAGATAAATTTCCAGCAGATCCGCGATTTCTTTTTCATCATCCACAACTAAAATATTTGTTTCTTCCACGTCGTTTCCATCCTCTCTGTTTTTAACTACCGTAATGGTACCATGAATATTCAAAAAAATCTTTACTTAATTCTTACGTCTGTATTATCTATTATAAAAAGAAAAGCCTCCTTCCACAAGAGGCCGCTTTTCTTTTCTTCTTATATTTTTTATCTTCGTACTGCGCGGCGGTATACCACAAGAGAAACCGCTGCGGAAATGACCTCTGTGATCCAGAAGGCATGCCATACGAAAACGCCGCCTCCCAGATGGGACAGCAGGTAAGCTGCCGGGAGAATGACAATGACATTTCGGCAGAGGGAAATGATCAGGGAAGATCCGCCTTTTCCGAGTCCCTCCAGCGCACCGGAGGATGTGATGGAAACTGCCGAAATCAAAAAGCCCACGCTGATGCGTGTCAGCGCCTGTCCGCCAAGACGGATGGTCTCCGGATTGCTGCTGAACAGTCCGATCAGCTGTTCCGGAATGGCAAGGCAGATGCCGGTTCCAATAAGCATGATCACCGCACACATAATCAGGGTGATCTCATAAATCTTCCGCACACGCTTATGCTCGCCTGCGCCGTAGTTGAAGCCGATAATCGGGCGCATGCCCTGTACAATGCCGTTTGCTGTCAGATAGATGAACGTCTGCAGCTTGTAGTAAATGCCGAGCACGACAACGTAGCTCTGGGAATACACGGCCAGGATTCCATTCAGTGCGGAAATCAGAAGAGACGGCAGCGCCAGGTTCAGGATCGCCGGGACGCCGATCGCGTACAGTCTTCCGACCAGATTTTTTCCTTCTTTTAAATATTCCGGACGGATTTTGACCGAAATCGGGCGGATCTTGTAAATGATCCAGTAAATCACGACCGGTGTCACCTGACCGATGCCGGTTGCAAGCGCCGCACCCTCAATTCCAAGACGCGGAAACGGTCCGATTCCGAAAATAATGAGCGGATCCAGAATGATGTTGACAATACAGCCGATCATCATACCGGTCATTGTCACTTTCATCCGGCCGACTGCCTGAAAACCTTTTCAAAGTAAAGGTTTGCCATGATTGCTATGGTAAACAGAAAGATAATCCGTGAATACCGGACACCAAGATCGATGACAGTTTCGGAAGAAGAAAACATCCGCAGGAAACGCTCGATGACCAGAAGGCTTCCGATCGTTAAAATAACCGCATGCAGCATGGTAAGGGCAAGGCCCTGTGTTGCAGCACAGCCGGCTGCCTTTTTGTCACCCGCTCCCAGATAATACGAAATCACCGCATTCAGTCCGATTCCAAAACCGATGGCAACGGCATTTACAAAATTCTGTACCGGATAAACCAGGGAGAGCGCCGTCATGGCATCTTCGCTGATCTGTGCGACAAAGAAGCTGTCCACAATGTTATATAAGGAATTGACCAGCATCGAGATTACCATTGGAAGCGCCATCGAAACCAGCAGTGGAAATACTGGCTTTTCTTTCATAAAGTTTTCGTTCATTATTACCTCCATTTGTGATCTTTTCTGTTGGTGGGCTTACGTGCAGGCACGGACTTTGCTCCATTGCCACAAAAAAAGCCACGCAATTATCTGCTTTCGATAATTGCGTGGCGAAAAGAACTTTATTACAAGTTGAAAAATCCACACCAAGTTTGAGAGCAATATACCACACTTTGCCCGGGCTTGTCAAGATTTCTCCTGTAACTTTTTTTATTCTACATTTTCAGTGCCTCGTCCATCGGAATCTTTTGGATGTGGCGGAACTGCAGCACAGCGATAACAGCATACGCCGCAAGGCCCATCAGATACATTTTTCCGTAAATTGCCGGATCAATATAGTATGTCAGCCAGCCGCTGTACTCGGAAAGCATAATGACATAAATCTGGCGGATCAGCGCGGAGGCAATGATCAGGCTGACACCGATTGAGACGATCACAACCCAGGTTGTCGCCGTCAAATACAGACTCCAAATTTCCCTGTTCTCGTAGCCGAGAATCTTTACCATCGAAATCGAAGTCGTATTCTTCTCGATGATCAGCTTCGTCAGCAGATAAATCAGCAGCATGAACAGTACAATCGAGAAAACATTGATCAGCTGGAACATTTCTCCCATCGACACATTGAGCTGCCGTGAAATCTTTGTCATATCATCTTCCGTAATTTTCGTCGCGATATACGATTCCTCCAGGTCCGTGATCGGCTCGTTGGAGAAATAGCCGTTAAAGTAGTCCTCTGGATGATCGAATTCCTCGCAGAAGACATCCATCGGCAGAAATACCGCAAGGGCTCCCGGGTAGGCATAAATGCTTTTTACTTCAAAGCTGTACGTTTTGTCCTCATACGGCTCTTTCAGTTCCAGTGTATCGCCGACTTTCATTCCATATTTTTCGGCATAACCGTCGGAAATCGTCACGCCGTTCTCAAACAGTTCAGCGGAAACATATTTGCTGTCTTTCTGAATTCCATATACCGAAATGCTCTCGCCCTCCCGGTTTTTCGGAATATTTTTCAGCGATGTAAGAGCAAACGTTTCCACGCCTTCCGTATTTGTCTTCAGCGATGGCGTCAGAAGTTTCTGCACAATTCCCATCAGCGTGTACTCATCATCCTCATCGATCGGATCCGGGACATTTAAAATATACTGGTAATCTGCCAGCATATTTTCCACCGCCTCCGTCTGGTAATGTGACAGCAGCGGTTTCATCATCATACCGAACAGCAACAGAATATTGGCAAATACGATACCGAGAAACAGGGTAAAGTAACTCGATTTGTTCTGCAGCAGGATCCGCAGACGAAACCGCGAGAAGAACCGGAAGTTCGGAAGACGCACCGCATGGCTTTTTCCTTTCTTTGCAAAATCGTGGCGCAGAAAACGCAGCGGTGACAGACGCAGACGGCCGGAAATCAGCACCGCGTTGATCACAAACATCAGAATTGCCGGAATTACGGTCGTGAGCAGAAATGCATTGGCATTCCACCGCGTTTGATACGTCGGCAGACTGTAGCTTCCATAATACATACCGGCGCAGATATCTTTAAACACGGTGTATCCCAGAATATTTCCAATCACCGCCGACAAAATCGTAATCAGTACCGGCAGGGACAGATAATGCAGCAGAAGTTCCCGTCTCGTATAGCCGGATGCGCGCAGCGTTCCGATCACTGACGCTTCTTTTACAATCGTATTGTTTGTCGTAACTGCAAAAATGAACGCCATGATGGCAATCAGGATGTACAGCAGTATCTCCACCATCGCCTTGTCACCGCCCATATCGTCGCCGGTAAATTTGATTGCCTGATTGCCGTAGCGCGGCAGATAACCCGTCAGCGAGGAATGAGCCGCCAGAACCTCGACGAAATCATCGGACCATTCTTTTTCCTCGTTTTCATCTTTCGGTTCCGTATCGTATTTCCAGGAATAGCAGTATTTGATATGGTCATCGGTAATGGCATCATACCCTTCTTCGGTCATGATTCCCACACCGAATTTAACCGCATCGAACATCATGTCACTCGAATTGCTGAACAGCGCACTGTAATCCGAAAGTGCCACAAGACCGGTAACCGTCAGTTCTTTTTTATCAACCGAGATCACATCACCGACCTGCAGGTCATTATTGTCCGCATACATACGGTCAATTGCAATTTCATCCTTCTGCTGCGGCATCTCGCCTTTCATCAGGCAGACCAGATTGACCTCTGTTCTATTTTTAAAAAGACGGATCGTGCTATCTGGTTCCGAATCCAGATCCGTGTCGGCATCTTCGTCTTTATAGAAATTCTCGTAAATCGTTACCTTCTCTTTTTCCAGCCGTGTTCTCTGGTTGTCGGTGAGCTTCTGTTCTGTTGTAAAATTTCCGTTTTCCACGTTGTATTTTTCAAAGCTTTCATCGTAAGCATACAGCATGCTCTCATCCGCAACGAGAAAACCGGACACAAAGCCAATCGTCGCCGTCATAAACAGAAAAATAACGAGATATTTTCCAATATCGTTCTTCAGTTCCCGCAGCAGGCGTTTTCGTAATGGATTTTTCATACTTCCACCCCGCTTTACCAGTCCAGATCGCCGGCGGCGATTTTGGTCTCATTGACGTAGTTTTTACGGATCTGGCCGTCGCGCAGACGAATCACGCGGTCCGCCATGTTTTTGATCGCATCATTGTGTGTTACCATGATGACGGTGTTGCCGTACTTCTGATTGACGTCCTCGATCAGCTTCAAAATTTCTTTTGAAGTATGGTAATCGAGTGCACCTGTCGGCTCATCACAGAGCAGAATGCTTGGATTTTTGATGATAGCTCTTCCGATTGAAGTACGCTGCTGCTGACCGCCAGAGAGCTGATTCGGCAGCTTGTCGCGGTGGTCATAGAGCCCCAGTGTCTTTAACAGATCGTTGATGTCGAGCGGATGATCGCTTAAGTATGCGCCGACTTCCATATTTTCTTTCACCGTCAGATTTGGAATCAGATTGTACATCTGGAAAACGTATCCTAAATGTTTTCGTCTGTACCGTGTCAGCGTTTTTTCATTCATATCCTCAATTTTTTCGCCTTCAATCACGATCGAACCGCTGTCCGCCTCGTCGATTCCGCCGATAATATTCAACAGTGTCGATTTACCGGAACCGGATGGACCGAGGAGAACACAGATTTCACCTTTTTCCACAGAAAACTGGATTCCCTTTAAGACCTCCACACGGCTTTCACCGGTTCCAAAACTCTTCTTCAGGTTATTAATCTCAAGAAACATAACTTTCCTCCCTGCATCTTTTTTCCTGAGTGTGTAAGAGTCTGTTTTGTGTTAGACTCTTCTAACCCCATAATACTGCTTTTTCTGTGAAATGAAAAGCGCTGTTAATGAGTATTTTTTCTCATTAGCAGCGCTCTTTCTTTTATTTTTTAACAGTAAAAAACCATCGGATCTCTCCGATGGTTTTTCCGATATACCTTCAAAACCGCATACACTACACATCTATCATTCCATTTTCTGTGAACACAACCAATTAGGTCAAGCCCTCGACCGATTAGTAACAGTCAGCTCCATGCCTTACGGCACTTCCACCCCTGCCCTATCTACCTCGTCGTCTTCAAGGGGTCTTACTTCTTTCGAATGG
>NZ_QUED01000033.1:0-29891 GCF_003477865.1 Blautia sp. AF34-10 | reverse complement strand
ATGCAGATATGTATTTGATTGATTCGCAAAGTAATTAAAGACTGATGGAAAATAAAGAAAAAATTATGCAGATGAACGATTGGCTTTTCGAATTATATAAGGATGCAGTAACGGAAACTTTTTTAAATCAATTGATTGATGGAAGTTTTGACAAAGATATGATTATAGGAGTAGAAGCAAATGGCGAAGATACAGTTTGATACACAATTCAAAACACCGTATATAACCAGCTATGGAGAAAAGCAGCAAAAGAAAAACAAAAATGAATTTGTTACGGACTATGCAGTAAAAGCAGCAGATACAGTAATAACGATAGAAACAAGACCGAAAAGAAAAAGAGTTAAGATCCGTTTGGTAGAATAGCGATGCGAAAATTATTTTTTGAAGATTCATTGAAGCTGGAGCTGAATGTGATAGGATATCATGATCAAGGAGAAAGTGTTGTATTTTTTATCAAAACAGATGGGATGGTAGCGTAGACGGGTCTTGTGGACTGTTATAAGACGGAAGAGCAGAATGCAGTTAAAATGGTTCTTGAAAAAGAACGGATAAAGAAGGTAGATTTTGTGTGCTGGACACATCCTCATGATGACCATACCAGAGGTTTGGATGAAATATGGAAGGAGTATTGTACAAAGGAGACTTGTTTTTGCTGCTCAGATATCATAGAGGCGGATTTAGAATTGTATTCAAAAGAAGCAAAAATGCTTTTTGAAAGTATTGCGGATGTTCACACGTCACCGAAAAGGGAGAAGATGAAAATTATGTACCTCAAGGATGCTACACAGGTTGAGAGACTGGAAAGACAAATTTGAAGAAAATCAAGAGGGTCTGATTGTTTTAAATACATATCAACAGGTCGAAGATTTGATTGACTTGCTGGATGAAAGATATACAAGATCAGATGTGACAAATCAAGAATATGATACCGATGTGAAACGGGTGGCGAAGCCGGTATAGGTGAATATATGCAAAAATTATATGGGAAAATCTTTTAGTTATACGAGAAAACATATTTGATAGTAAAGGGGCAAAATACAAATGAAAACCAGACGAATCACCTTAGAAACGCATCTGCACAAGATAGCAGAATACGATGAAACTGTAAAAAATCTGGAAAGTGTATTCAATATTCAGAAGCAGAAAGTTACAAGATATATCGGCTCTGTCGTTACGTCATTTCCAACTTATAGTACGCACGATGCCGTTCATTCCATGAATATTATTTCAGCGATCGAAAAGATTCTTGGACAAAAGACGATCAAGAAAATGTCGGGCATTGATACGTTTTTAATCTTAATGTGTGCTTATATGCATGATACAGGAATGCTGTATTCAGACGAAGAAGTGAAACAATTATGGGAAACGGAGGGATTTCAGGATTTTCTCACTTCTGCCAGAAAGAGAGAAGATGAAGTAGGAAGAGCTGCGCGGAAGATTGATAAGGCAGAAAAAGGAGAAGGATGTTCGGTTCTTGAAGTACGCCGTTCTGTTGCTGTGATTCTGATGGAGTATTTCCGCCCAAGACATGGCCAGAGAATCAAGCATGTGACAGATGCCAGAACAAGTGAATTTGGTTCATTACTGTCGATAGATGATTCATTCCTGCCAGACAGAATTATTCATAACATCTATCGGATATCCATGGCGCACAACTGGTCGTTTGAGGATATTTTAAAAGAAATGCCATTGGCAGATTCATTCGGTGTTGAAGAATTCCATCCGAGAATGGTTGCATATCTGATCCGTATGGGCGATTTATGTGATATGGATAATAATCGTTTTAATGGTGTTGGAATCAAAGTATTCGGCAATCTCGGAGAAGAAAACCTTGCACATTATTTCAAACATAAGAGTGTAGAGACTTTACATATATCTTCGGATGGGATAGTAGTTGTTGCCAATGTCTGTTATGATATGATTCAGAGGGAATGTGAAGAGAACTGGCTAAAACATATGGAGAAAGCAGAACGGGATTCTGCGCTGAAAAATATATTTCAGAATACGGTGAAAGAGCATATCAACTGGAAATCCTGGCTGGAGCAGGAGGTTACTGCAGGAAAGATGCATTCAATGGAATTATTTCCAGAGAAAAAGTTTATTTCTGTTCCTGAACTGAAGTATAAGATTTTGATTGACGGAGAGGAATCTGAATCTACACATAAAAATCTGAAGTTTCTTTTCTCATCTGAAAAGGCATTTAAACTGATTGAAGGTATCAGCATTTACCAGAATAATAAATTGATTTTTGTGAGAGAACTGATACAGAATGCACTGGACGCAACAAAGATGCAGTTATACAGGACGTTGTCTGCATATGGCTTTCAATTTAATGAAAAAACATCGCCGTTTGATGTAGAAAGAGCATATCCCAATATTTTTGAGGAACATGCGATTATGATTCACACAGACTATAGTCGTGAAACGGGAAAAGTTTATTTTTCGATTCGGGATAAAGGGATTGGCATCAGCATGGATGAGTTTAAACGTAATATTCTGACAACAGGACGAAGCTGGCCGGAACGAAAAGAATACCAGGATGAAATCAAAAGAATGCCGGAATGGCTGAGACCGACAGGGGCATTTGGAATTGGACTGCATACGGTATTTTCAGTAACAGATTCCCTGACGATACGAACTAAGTCCGATAGTGAGAACAAGGCAAATGAGATGACATTATATTCAGGGAAAAAAGGTGGTTATGCATTTTGCAAGAAAATGAATCAGACTCTGCAAAGGGGATCAGAATTTAGATTTTCATTTCTGTTAACGGAAGAATTGAAAGAATGGCTAAACGAGGTAATGTTGGAAAATCATTTCTCGAAAATGTAAAGGATGGAATACAAAAGAAAATTAAAAAGATAATGAAAACGTGGTGCATAACACCTATGGTTCCCATCTATGCAAATCAGGATTATGAAATACCAGCTTTTTCGCAGTCGACCTGGTACAATGAACTGAGCAGAACAGAAAAAGAAAATCAATTGATTGATCAGTCTGTCGAGTCAGAACGATATCATTTTGCGTTTACAGATGACTACCGGTCGATAATGGTGTGGGATCGGGAGAAGAATTGCGTATTAAGTTTTGGAATGGAGAGCATGGGAGGAGATAACGTTTGCTATAAGGGGATTCGTCTTACAGAAAGGATGGAATCTGGTAAATGCAGTGACAGCTTATATCTGAATCAGATGGATGTGCTGGATGGTGCAGGAAATGATTGGGTGGACGCAGCAAGAATGAAATTATCTCTGGCAGCATGCAGAAAACTGGAAAGCGTTGTGGAAGAGGCTACTGCATTTGCAAAAAGAATATATGTTTTCATGTTGGATGAATTTTATCAAAACAATGATATTAGAAATCTCACAAATGATATTGATGCAATGGCAAACAGAATTTATCAGAAGAAAGAGATATCACTGAAAGAAATATGGACAGAGGGCTGTGAACTTAAGAAAAAATATTGGGGAATGCCAGAGCGGTGGAACCATAAAATGCTTACCAGAAAGACACTGCCATATTTTTTAATTGTAAAAATGTTAGATAAAAGCATAAAACTGTGGGATCCAGAGGCTGGAATGGAAGAGGTGCAGCATATATTTTGCCTTGCAGATCAGTTGATTAAAAGATGGAAAATGGATTGGAACGGAATGCACGGGGAATCTTTTCCACAGCCGGATTTTGATCAGCAGATGCGAACTCTGCTGCAGCATTTTCTGCAGATTGCAGGAATTGGATTTTCCTATGTTGCGTTTGAAAAAGTGAAGTTTGACGATAATGAAAAAAATACGTTGTTTGAATATAAAAATTTGATTACGCAGAAAAGCTTTCAATTTTATCAAAAAGCATTTCCGTTCTGCTCGCAATGGAAATTTACAAAAGATATGTATCAGTGCGTAGAGGAGAGTGCCATAAGCGGGTTGATTCGATGGCGACCGGAATTCAGGAACAGAGTTCCGGATTCTATTAGATGGAAATATTGCCTGCCGAATTCGGCTTTGGATAAAGTGTTTGTGGAATGGAGAGCAGAGCACTGTTTTTCAAATGTAAAACCGTTGGAAATATTCCTGAGATTTTCAGGGATTCCTGAAATTGTATTAGACATACCAGGGGAAAACTGCCCGATTGGAGAAAAAGAGAAAAAAGTATGGCGTAAATTCTGCACAGAGTCCTATCTTAACTGGAAACTGTTTTATCGAATCAGACCATTATCTGAAGCTGCAAAAGATATGTTGAATAAAGAGACGATTGTTTTAAGGAGACCATTTACGACATATATAAGTGAACTGTTTCCGGTTTTCCACAGAATGTCTCTTGTAAGTATGGACGAAAGAAGGATGGAATTCAGCATTCATAACAGTAACACACACGGAGTACAGATAGATTCACAGACGAAAAAGAGAATATTTAAAGAATTCTGGAAAGAAGTAGAGCGGAGCCATGATCCGAAGGGATATGTGGCTATGATTGGAATGGAAGAATATCCGATGCTTGGAATTGAAAATGCAGAAGAACAATATCATGCACAGATTGGAATGCTGGCGAAGTATCCGGAGATACCATTATGGGATTATGGGGCAGGAATCAAAGCGTTTATGGATCAATTCATTGGATGTCCAATTGATGAAAAGAGTCAGGAAATTATAGATCGTATTATTAATTCAGAGGGTGGAAAGGCAGTGATTCATTACATCGCAGTGTACAGAAAAAAGACGGGAGATGATGTGAAAGAAGAGAAAATTGAGACACAGTACAGAGAGTTTTTGAAAGACTTGATTTATTGTTGGGCAGATGGAAGATGCACGTTTGGATGAAAAAACGAAAAATAACAGTATACGAATCCCTGCCATTTTGATTCGCGGAGTTGATATTATGCCATCATTAGCATCATTTACGAGAGTATGAAACTTTTCTGTAAAATAATGTTTAAAAGGTTTTTCTGTGATGCAATAAATATCGTTAGGAGGGTCTTTATTATGGAAAGACAAAAGAAACCTGTATATCGAGTACAAATTTTCAAAACGAAGAAAAATTCTAAAATAAGTTTGTAATTATTTTAGAAAACTGGTATACTTAATTTGAAACATGGCAAAGCTTATGTTAAGCTTGAGCTGGCTTTATGAAGGAAGTGAGTGCTTTGAACATTAAAAAGCTAGTTTTTAAAAATTTCAAGACATTGGAAGAGGTGTCGTTTGAGCCGGGACGTGTAAATGTTTTTATTGGAGCAAATGGCTCTGGAAAAACAACAATCCTTGAGGCTATTGGTTTGCTTTGTGCTGCTATGACAGATCGAGTAGATAACGCAAGTATGCAGCGGAAAGGTATTCGTCTTAGTGTTCCGGGACTTTATAAGTCGGCATTCTCCGATTTAAGGAGAAAAGCACCAACCATCAATTTTGATGTGTCTTGGCGACAAAATGAAAAGGACTATCAATATGGAGTCAATTTGAATGTTCCAAATGAATCGGATTCAGCCAGACGAGACATGTGGCGTTATCATTCGGAAAAATTGACTGTAAATAATCAAACACTGTGGGGAAGAAGCGGTGCATCAAAAACAACATATGATCCGTATGTGGGGTTACTGATGCTCGAACCTAATGAAGAACTTGCTGAGGTTAGACCGGAAATTGAGAAGTTTAAGAACTATGCGATTTATCAACCTAACACACAAGCATTGAGAGGAACGCTCCCTGATCCGTATCAGGTTAATCCTATCGGTTTGTGCGGAGGCAGACTTGCAGAGGCAATTGAAGAAATCATGAGGCAAGATGAAGACGGTGAAAGCTACTTGCAGAATCTTCCACTGGATGAAGTCTTGGAACTGATCGATTGGGCAAGTGGGTTTGATGTGACTGCACCTAAAAAGTCAAGCGTAAATGCTGCTGTTCCGACGACGAGAAGAATTTTGGAGTTCCAAGATCGATATTTGACTTCAAAAACAAGCTTTACCGCTTACGATGCCAGTGAAGGAGCGTTGTATGTTCTGTTTCTTCTTTGCTTGGCATTGCACCCTGATGCACCGGGCATTTTTGCTGTGGATAGTTTTGATCATGCAATGCATCCTAGACTTGCGAGAGAGACGACAAAGCTGTTCTGTAAAACAATTCTGGAACAGGATAAGACTGTTTTTGTAACAACCCACAACCCTCTGGTTTTGGACGGACTTGATTTAATGAATGATGATATAAGATTGTTTGCAGTAAACAAAAGCAGAAAATCAGGTCACACATCTTTACAGAGAATTCAGGTGACTAAGGAGTTAATGGATTCTGGTTATTCTCTGTCGAGATTGTGGACAGAAGGACGGTTAGGGGGCGTACCGAATCTGTAATGAAAACGATAGGAATTGTTGCAGAAGGCCCACGGGATTTTGAACTGATTGCAGCAGTCATTGATACAATTACCAATGAAGAAAACAATTATCAAATGATTCAGCCAGAACCCAACATGATCGGACAGTTTGGAAATGGTTGGAAAGGTGTCTGGAAATGGTGTGAAGACAATCAGGGAAAGCTGAAGGCCTATATGCATTCCTTGACACCAGTACTTGATCTTTTGGTTGTCCATATGGATGGAGATGTCCAAAGATGCGAGAAAGAAGTCCATTGTGTTTGTCAAAGGGCACTTTGTGATGCGCCGGAAGGAGCACATCCGCTTACCTGTGAAAAAATAATTGGAGATAGAAACGAATGTCCGGTTGCGTTACCGTGTGAACACCATGGAAATACTCCAGATGCAGAGGCTGATTTTTTAAGAACATTCATAGGGACGTTGTTGCTTCCGGAAGATGGACTGGCTGTGAGCTATATGATTCCGTTTGATGCAACGGATACATGGATTGTGGCAGCCTGTGATCAGTACGATGATTATGAAACATTACTTGATCCGTGGGTTAACATCATTGCACATTCACCGCAATATCATGGAGTGAAAATTAAAAATCGTCCTAAAAAAGAAAAACGGACATACGAAAAGTTAATTGAAACTGTTTGTGAAAATTGGGATGATGTGGTTGCAAAATGTCCACAAGCAAAACGGTTTGATGAAGATGTGCGTGATTTTTTGATTGAACAGAAAACAGCAAATGTGTGATAAACGGGGCTTCTTTTCGCTGAGGAAAGTGACTGAAGCACATCCGAATCAGTATTATTTTGAGCGAATTGATACATGTGATAATGCGTTGGTTCGCTCTTTTTTTTGCCCAACGGAAGGAAGCATGAAGCTGTGCCTCATACCGCATGAACCACAGACAGCACCCAGGTGTAATCCGAAGTGCAGCTGTGGCTTATGCGGTTTTGCTTCTGAAACGGGAAAATATTGGGCTGAATAAAATAAAAGTTTCCGAAATGGGAAAATATTTTGATGTTCTGCGTATAATATGCCATACTGAGAAAAAAGAAGAAATGGAGTCACACCAGAACAGATGATGTCATCGACTGGCTTTTGGGATGATGTCACTGTGTAAAGACTACCTCAAAGATCGTTCCACCGGACGGGCTGGACTGAACGGTTATTCTGCCGTCATGTACGCGCACGATTTCACGAACCAGGGCCAGCCCAAGGCCTACTCCGCCAAGCTGGCGGCTTCTGGATTTATCTACGCGGAAGAATGGTTCAAATATGCGTTCTTTTAATTCAGCCGGGATTCCGCTTCCGGTATCTTCTACGGACAGGCAGATGTTTTTTCCGCTCCGGTATGCGGTTACGGTAACCTGTCCGCCGAAATGGTTGTATTTGATTGCATTCTCAACAAGATTGTATACCATCCGGTAAATCAAAATGTCACTTCCGACCATCGTGGTATCTTTACAGTTCCCGATCAGTTTTATCTCCTTTTCCTGGGTAAGCGGTTCCAGATCCACCAGTACTTCATCGACGAGGGCATCAACGGCAATGGTTTCATCCCTGCTTACTGTTTGAAGCTCACTCATATCGAGCAGTGTCTTGACCATTTTGCTGAGTCGGCCGTTTTGCTCCGTCACCATTTTCAGTGTTTGTAAGGTGTCGGCGTCATTGCCCGGATGCGGGGTGGAATGGTATAAATCGAGCTGTACCTGCATGACAGACAATGGGGTTCGAAGCTCGTGTGCTGCATTTGCCGTAAACTGTCTCTGGATTTCAAAAGCATCTGCGAGACGTTCCAGCATCTTGTTATACGAAATACGAAGCTGGTTCAGCTCTTTTACTTTGTTTTCTTCAATGCGCGAATCGGCCAGATTCTGTGCCTGCACCTCCTCGATTTTTTCGGAGAACTCACGAATGGGTCTGAGCGCATGGCCACTGATAAAATAGGTAGCGACACCGCCAAGAAGGGCCAATAAGGCGGAAAGGATCAGGCTGTTTCTTTTGTAGTCTGCTTTATTGTTGTACACCTGAACAGAGAAATCCCTGGCAAATTCATCCCACTTGTCCTCCGGAATGCTGATATAGATTTGATCGGAACCGTCTGCGGCACCGTCTCCGCCCTGATCTCCGGCATCATCGCCCCTGGCATCTACGGTCTCCTGCAGGGAATCGATATAATAAATTCCGTTTTTATAGACAAGCAGGGTCAGACATCCACAGATGACCGCAATATACAGGGTAATGATACAGGTAAGTCTCCACTGCAGTGATATTTTTTTCATCGGTCGGACTCCTCTCGTATTTGATATCCTTCGCCTACTTTATTTAAAATCGGATCGTATCCAAGTACCGCCCTGAGCTTTCGGCGAAGAGAAGACATATGGACGCGGATGGATCCGCTGAAGCTGTCCACGGAGGCATCCCAGACATGCTCGATCAATTCTTCCTGGCTTACCGGTCTGCCAAGGTGAAGAAGCAGATATTCCAAAATTCCGTTTTCTTTTCTTGTCAGGGAAACCAGGGTTCCGTTGGCATAGGCCTCTCGTTTGATGGTATCGAATTTGATCCCGCCACTTTCCAGACAGACATCCTTCTGCACAAATTTTCTTCTTGTCAGACTGCGGATCCGCGCTTCCAGCTCCTGCAGATGGAACGGCTTTTCCATATAATCATTTGCCCCGGCATCGAGTCCTTCTACTTTGTCTGCAATCTGTCCTCTTGCAGATAAGATCAGCACCTTCGTTTCTTCGTTTTCCTTCCGGAGTTCTTTTAGAAGATCCATTCCGTCCATGCCGGGCAGATTGAGATCCAGGACAATCAGATCATAATTTTCTGCCAGGATGCATTCCAGAGCCTCCGCCCCATCATAGCAGGTATCTACCTCGTACCCGGCGGCGTACAGACTTCTGGCAACTGTGTCACACATTTGTTTCTCATCTTCCACGATTAATAATCTCAAAATTTTTTTCACCTGCCCATTTCTTAACAATGATTTTACAACAGCTATTGTATAATATCAGAGTCAGCTGGTCAATCAATAAAATCAAAGGAGCAACCACATTTTGAAATGCAGAAAAATATCTCAAATTGTTCTAGTTATCACAGGCATAGCGATGATGGGCTATGGCGCCGTCAGAGGGGAAGCGGCTGCTGTGCTTGGGAAAGCAATTAAATTATGTCTGGAGTGTGTCGGAATTGGATAAGAAAAAGAAGTTACGATCAAAGAAAATAGCCGGAATACGCGGGTGGATCCAGGCAGCGGCCACACTGCTTACCAATCCTCATATCCCCAATTTTTTTCAGGGCAAAATATATCAGGGCAAAGCGAAAACGGTATGCGTACCGGGACTAAACTGTTATTCCTGTCCTGCCGCGACGGGAGCGTGCCCCATCGGAGCCTTTCAGGCGGTTGTCGGATCATCCAAATTTAAGTTTTCCTACTACATAACCGGGTTCCTGATTTTACTCGGCGTGACACTGGGAAGATTCATCTGTGGTTTTTTGTGCCCGTTTGGATGGTTTCAGGATTTGCTTCACAAAATCCCCGGAAAGAAATTCTCTACGGCCAGACTGAAGCCGCTGCGGTATCTGAAATATATCATCCTTGTTGTTTTTGTGATTCTTCTGCCGATGTTTGCAACGAATTCGATCGGGATGGGAGATCCGTTCTTCTGCAAATATATTTGTCCGCAGGGCGTTCTGGAGGGGGCGATCCCGCTTTCCATCGGAAATGCCGCAATCCGGTCTGCACTGGGCAAGCTGTTTTCGTTTAAATTCGGTATTCTGATTACGGTTGTCGTGCTCAGCATCTTGTTTTACAGACCCTTCTGCAAATGGATCTGTCCTCTTGGGGCAATCTATTCCTTATTTAATAAGGTAAGCTTTTTACATATCACGATTGAAAACAGCAAATGTGTCGGATGCAATCAGTGTTCCAGGGCATGTAAAATGGATATCGACGTGTGCCGGACCCCAAATCATCCGGAATGCATCCGATGCGGAGCCTGCATCAAGGCCTGCCCGAAGGATGCGATCCACTATCAGTTTATGGGAAAAACGTGTCAGAAAAAGGACACCGGAGATCAACAGTCAGAGATCAGAAACCATTGATTAGCAGCAGATCACGAAGCATCGAAGGATGATATTGAATTTTTGTTTTTTACATTATACTATCTTAAAAGGAGCCATAATTTATGAAAACCAAAAGAACTTTTATCCCTGTTTTTACACTCAGCGTAGCATTATTACTTACCGCATGCAACGGAAAAGAGGCTGCAGACACAAAGAAAACGCAGACAACCCAGACGGAATCCGGCACAGAAGCTGTTACGGGATCTGTTGCGGAATCCGGAACCGAAACGGCAGGGGCTTCCGGCACAAAGCTGGACGATTTATATCAGCAGGAGAACCAGATTTTTGCAGATCATGCGGATGTATGGAACAAGGTGTTTGGCATGATGAATAAAAGCACGGCTGATCCGAGCGGAAATTATGGGGATTATCTGGCAGACACGGTTGAAGCCAACAAGGACTCTTTTTCAGAGGACGAGCTGAATACACTGACGGATGATATTGCAACGATACGAAAAATCGAGGAACAGATAGCGGAAATGGAAAATGGCAATACAGCATCGGAAGATAGCAACGCGAAAAACGATTCCGAAGAGGCATCTCCGTTCCGAGATTTTTCGGGTCAGGATTATGATGGCAACACAGTTGACGAAAGTCTGTTTTCCAAAAATGCGGTAACGGTCGTGAATTTCTGGTTTACCGGCTGCAAGCCTTGTGTTGCTGAGTTATCCAAGCTGAACGAATTAAACGATGCAATCAAATCCATGGGAGGCGAGGTTGTAGGCATCAACACAGAAACCTTCGACGGAAATCAGGATGCGATCAAAGAAGCAGCAGCGGTTCTTGAAAGCCAGGGTGCGAAATACCGCAATCTTTCCATTGACTCTGCTTCCACTGCAGGAAAGTATGCTTCCGATATTATGGCATTTCCGACCACAATCTTAGTCGATCGAAATGGAAATATTGTGGGAGAACCGATGCTTGGCGGAATCGACAATCAGGAGAATTATGATACGCTGATGAAACAGATCCAGTCTGTGATAGATGCAGACAGCGCGAAGTAAGACGAGAGCTGCGGCGTTTTTGGGAGAGAAAATGGGAGTGCGAAAAAACAAAGTTACGTTTTTTCGCACTCCTTTTCATAACAAGATTTTAAAAAAATACATTTACGAAACGATGTACTGTGCTGTACCTGTCCCGAAAAGCTGCTCGGTGCTTAGAACAAGAGCTGAGGTCACACGGCGATTCCCCACATATATGCACACGTTTTCGGAACCACCAGTAATCCGACCTTTGGTTTTGATAGCAGCCATTTGACAAACAACAGCCGGGTTCCTGCTCTGCGAAAGGGCAGAAAATAAGGAAAACTTTGCGCAATTAAAAGGAGCATACCGCATCAGCGATATGCTCCTTTTGGACTACCTGGGTAAATATTATTCACAAAGCTTGGAGAAAGCGTCAGCTACGAACTGAACCTTTGTTCCAATGATAACCTGTACAGAAGTTTTGCCAGGTTTGATCACACCTGCCACGCCGGCAGATTTGATTACTTTGTCATTCACTGCAGTGATATCTTTCACTTCCAGTCGCAGTCTTGTAACGCAGTTATCAATGCTTGTGATGTTTTCTTTTCCGCCGCAGCCTTCCAGGATTTTAGCTGCGATTGCGGTATAGTTATCGCTTGCCAGCTCTACTTTTTTCTCTGCTTCGAGATCGTCATCTTCGCGTCCAGGAGTCTTCAGATCCCATTTCTTGATAGCAAACAGGAATACGAAGTAGAATACGAGGAATGCTGCGATTCCAAGCGGAATGATCAGCCATATTTTCTGTGCTGCGGGCAGTGAGGATGAGAACAGGAGGTCCATAGCACCGGCGGAGAAGCTGAATCCTGCACGGAAGCCGAGAGCAACTGTGATCATAGTAAAGATACCATACAGTAATGCATAGATTACGTACAGAGCAGGAGCAAGGAACATAAATCCGAACTCAAAAGGTTCTGTAACGCCACAGATGAATGCGCAGACTGCAGCAGAAGCTACCAGACCGATCGCAGCTTTTTTCTTTGCAGGTTTTGCACATCTTACCATAGCAAGTGCAGCACCAGGAATACCGAACATCATACATGGGAAGAATCCGGACATGTACATACCAAGGCTCCAGGTTACATCAGCAGATGTTTCACCAGCCCAGAAGTGCTTCAAGTCACCAAGACCGATCGTGTCAAACCAGAATACATTGTTCAGAGCGTGATGTAATCCGGTCGGGATCAGCAGACGGTTCAGGAATGCATAGATACCGGCACCGACAACATCAAGGCTGACAATAGATTTACCGATTGCTACCAGAGCACCGAACAGTAATGGCCATACCAGTAACAGAACAGCAGATACAACGATAGAAACAACACCGGAAACAATTGCTACACAGCGTTTGCCGCTGAAGAAGGATAACCAGTCCGGAAGCTTGGTGTCTTTGAAACGGTTATAGCAGGCAGATCCGATGATACCGGCCAGGATACCGATGAACGGGTTTTCGATCTTGTCAAAGGCCAGCGTCTTTGTAGCACTCTCAGCGATGGACGGGATGATAGTTGTAACAACTCCGGTAGAAAGAAGTGTTGTGATCATCAGCCAGGATGCCAGAGCTGCGATTCCGCCGGTACCGTCATTCTTTTCTGACATACCGACACCAACGCCGATTGCAAAGAGGATTGCCATGTTGTCGATCAGAGCTGCTCCTGCTTTTACGAGAAACAGACCGATCAGGTTTACTGCGCCCGAGATCTCGCCGCCCTGCATCGTTGCCGGACACAGCCGGTATCCGATACCCATCAGGATACCGCAGATCGGCAGTACTGCTACAGGAAGCATGAGGGCTTTCCCTAGTTTCTGAAGAAATTTCATATATTTCTCCCTCCTTAAAAGATAATTTATATAACTGGATACCTCCAATTAGATACGTGAATTTACCGAATCCACCCAATATACTTACAAAAGCAAGTGCAGAAAAGACATTGAGAGGGCATTTCGCAAAAGCAAGTGAGAAAAGGCTATAAGCGTACATTTCACAAAAGCAAGTGAGAAAAGCCTTCAAGCGTACATTTCATTTCATAAAAGAAGAGGATGAAGATTCATCTGACGAAAGATCAAAAAAAGATCAGGAAATACTGAGAACGGCTTCGTCTAAGGAAACTTCGCCCTCTTTTTTCAAGCTGATTTTCCCGTAATCATCGGTATTACAGATCAGTACCGGAGTGACTGTGTTCAATCCGGCTCCGGTGATCTTGTCCAGATCGACATCCATCAGAAGATCTCCTTTTTTGACCTGATCGCCGGCTGCAACGTGTGCGGTAAACGGTGCGCCCTTTAGTGTAACCGTATCCAGGCCGATGTGGATCAGGATTTCGGCTCCGGAGCTGCTTGTGAGCGTGATGGCATGAAGAGTATCAAATACCATGGCTATTTCACCGTCTGTCGGTGCATAAATTTTTCCCTCAGACGGAATCACTGCAAATCCGTCCCCCAGGATTTTTTCGGAAAAGGTAGGATCCGGGACTTCGGAAAGCGGAACTACTTTTCCTTTGCAAGGTGCGTAAAGAACATTTTCTTTGTTCTTTCCTTTTAGAAAATGAAACATAAAATTGATATCTCCTTTCGAAAATAAGGTGCGATGTTTTTTTCGGGATAGGGATCCGATTTCATCTGTAATTACGTTGAGTGATTTTTTGCGAAAAAATTTGGTATTTTACCCTTTGATCCGTTCTGTTTGACGTAAAAAGTCAACAAAATGCCATTGGGAAAGGAAACAGAGTATTTATTAAAAACAAAATTGCATAATTCTGCACGAACTTCTCAATAGATTATATACATAATAACTGATACGTAAGGATTTGTAAATACTTTTTTTGATATTTATGACAAAAGAATCTACTTTCAAAAGGAGAAAAATCGGTAGTTTAACCAACTAATGCGTTACTGCGATAAAAGAAGAATATACACACATTGGGGTCAGACCCCATTACTGTTGTGGGAAACTTTTGGGCGGTTCCTGTTTTTGGGCTTGAAATTCGAAAAATCTTTATACAATCTTAATGCCATGGAAAAGGTATTTATACGTTTTTAAAACGGAAGTCTCTAAAATAAGGAGGAATCAAAAAGAAGGAGTAAAAAGAGAAATGTGGAGTATAAAACTGCGATACAGGAAACAATGGTCGTCGTTTGAAATTATCATTCTTGGATTTGCGGGGGTAATTCTGGCAGGAGCACTGCTTTTGATGCTTCCTGTGGCTTCGCGGGAAGGAAATGTAACGCCATTTACAGAAACACTGTTTACTGCAACATCAGCCGCCTGTGTGACAGGACTGGCAGTCAGAGATACAGGAAGCTACTGGTCCGTCTTTGGACAGAGCGTGATTTTGCTGCTCATTCAGATCGGCGGTCTTGGTGTGGTTACGATCGCTGTTTCGATTGCGATGCTTTCTGGGAGAAAAATTTCCCTGATGCAGCGAAGCACGATGCAGGATGCGATTTCTGCCCCGAAGGTGGGCGGAATTGTGCGCCTGACGCGTTTTATCCTCAAAGGAACCTTTGGAATTGAACTGTTGGGGGCGTTGTTTCTTCTGCCTGTTTTTTTACGGGATTACGGCGGAAAAGGAATCTGGATGGCGTTGTTTCATTCTGTATCCGCATTCTGCAATGCAGGATTTGATCTTCTTGGAAAAACGGATCATCTGTATCCGTCCCTGACTTCTTATGTGGGAAATCCACTGGTTAATCTTACGATTATGGGGCTGATTGTAACAGGTGGAATCGGATTTCTGACCTGGGATGATATCTATACAAAAAAATACCATTTTCGTCAGTACTGCATGCAAAGCAAGGTGATCCTGCTTACAAGTCTGTTTCTGATTTTTGTTCCGGCGGCTTTCTTTTTCTTCCGGGATTTCGCCGGAATGCCGGTCAAGGAGCGGACGCTCTGCGCATTGTTTCAGTCCGTGACAACAAGAACGGCCGGATTTAATACGGCAGATCTTTCCGGGATGACAGGTGCTTCCCAGGCGATTATGATTGTTCTGATGATGATTGGCGGAGCACCGGGATCAACGGCTGGCGGAATGAAAATTACCACATTTGCCGTGCTGACAGCTAATGCGTCTGCTACGTTCCGTCAGAGAGAGGACACACAGATGTTTGGACGCAGGGTGGGCCAGGAGGTATTAAAAAATGCATCTACGATTCTGATGATGTATCTTTTTCTGGTGCTGATGGGAGGAATGGTGATCAGTGTGGCAGAAAATCTGCCGATTTCTGAGTGTCTGTTTGAGACAGCATCTGCTGTTGGAACGGTTGGCCTGACGCTTGGAATTACGCCGCAGCTCGGTGTTCTTTCGAAAGGAATTCTGATCGCACTGATGTTTCTTGGAAGGGTTGGCGGTCTGACGCTTGTTTATGCTGCGATGCCGGGGAGAAAGAGCGCACATGCAAAAATGCCGCTGGAAAAAATAAATGTAGGATAAGAAGAGAGGAAGAGATGAGATGAAAAATATTTTACTGATTGGAGTAGGAAGATTTGGGAGACATATTGCCATGCATCTGAATCAGCTTGGACATCAGGTGATGGCGGTAGACCGAAATGAGGAACGGATCGACGCCGTGATGCCGTATGTGACAAATGCACAGATCGGTGACAGTGTCAATGCAGACTTTCTGCGATCCCTTGGTGTGGGAAATTATGATGTCTGTATTGTGACGATCGGAAGCAGCTTTCAGGATTCGCTGGAAACCGCGTGTCTTTTGAAGGAGCTGGGCGCAAAATGGGTCGTGTCCCGGGCAGAACGGGATGTACAGGAAAAATTCCTGTTGCGGAACGGAGCGGATCAGGTTGTTTATCCGGAAAAACAGATGGCAAAATGGACAGCGATTCGTTACAGCTCGGATCATGTGTTTGACTATATTGAAATTGACAGTCAGTATGCGATTTTTGAGGTTGAAATCCCGGAGAACTGGATTGGAAAAAATGTCGGCCAGCTGGATATCCGGAAAAAATACGGTATTAATATTCTGGCAACAAGAAAATATGGAAAAACAGATGTTGCGGTGTCTCCGGAGACAGTTCTGAATGGCGATGCTACCATATTGGTTCTTGGTGAATATAAAGCGATCCAGAAATGTTTTCGAATCTGAAAGAGAGGTGATTTCTGTGTTAAGTGTAGGACTGCTCTTCGTTACCCTGGTCGGTTTTTTGTCTGGAGGCGTGCTCGTAGATCAGATAGAGACATTTTTCACGGAAAACAGAAGAGAGGAACCGGAAACGGGACAAAATTTCACGGAAAACAGAAAACAAGAACAGGGAACGGGAGAAAAAAAGATTTCCTGACTATAGCTTTCTCTTCGTTTATGATCTACAATAGGAGGCGGGGTGAGACAGTTGGAAAAAGAAAAACAAAAAAAAGAGCATATCCTGGTGTGTCTGTCCTCTTCGCCATCCAATGAAAAAATTATTCGGACTGCGGCGCAGATGGCACAGGCGTTTCAGGCCGGCTTTACGGCATTGTATGTGCAGACAGCAGAAAAAACAGAAAAAACAGAAAAAACACCAGAGGATCTGGCAAGGCTGCAGAAGCATGTTCGTCTGGCAGAGCAGAGCGGGGCAGAAATTGTAACGACACACAGTGAGGATATTGCCCTGCAGATTGCAGAATACGCAAGAATTTCCGAGGTGACGCGGATTGTCATTGGAAAGAGCATGATGAAGCAGGGCTATTTCCATCAGCGAAGGGTGTGGACCGAGCGTCTGACGGATCTTGTGCCTGATCTGGAAATTCACATCATTCCAGACTCAGACGTGTACCGGAGATATCAGAAACGAAAAAAATTTCCGGAGTGGATGGAGCTGCCTTCCTGGAAAGAACTGATGCTTACGGTTCTGATACTGGCTGCTGCGACCGGAATCGGAGAAATCTTTTTTCGGCTCGGTTTTACGGATGCCAATATTATTACGGTATATCTGTTTGGCGTCATGCTGACATCTATTCTGACCAGCGGTTATACCTGTAGTGTGGTCAGCTCTGTGGCAAGTGTTGTCCTGTTTAATTATTTTATGACAGAGCCAAGGCTTTCGTTGCATGCGTATGGTTCCGGCTATCCGGTGACCTTTGCGATCATGCTTGGCACTTCAATCCTGACCAGTACGCTTGCTTCAAAATTGAAAGAAAATGCAAAGCTTTCTGCACGAGATGCCTTTCGAACCAAGATTCTTTTTAATACCAGCCAGCTTCTGCAAAAGGCAGAGGATGCGTCAGAAATTTTTGATATTACGGCAACGCAGCTGATAAAGCTTCTGGGAAGAAATCTGGTTGTGGCGCCGGTAGAAAAAAAGAAAAACGGCATTGTGCAGGGAACTCTTTATAACGCCGAAACAGGAATAAAATCAGAAAAAGTTTTTAATGTGAAAGAACAGGAAATCCTGCAGTGGGTTCTGAAAAACCGGAAACGGGCGGGAGCTATGACAGAACGTTTTTCTGAAGAACCGTATCTGTACCTTTCCATCTATGCGGCACAGAACAGATATGGTGTGATCGGCATTTTCATCGGACAAAAGCCACTGGATGCGTTTGAGAACAGTATCCTGCTTTCTATTCTGGGAGAGTGCGCCATGGCACTGGATCGGGAACAAAGTGCGAGAGAAAAAGAAGAGGCGGCAGTCATGGCGAAAAATGAGCAGCTTCGGGTGAATCTGTTGCGGACGATTTCCCATGATCTGCGCACACCACTGACATCAATTCTCGGCAATGCAGACTCTTTGATCAGTAACTTTGACGCACTGGACGAAGGGATGCGGAAACAGATTTTTTCGGATATTTATGAGGATGCCGGATGGCTGATTGAACTGGTGGAAAATCTGCTTGCGCTTACGAAAATAGAAGATGGAAGTGTAAAACTGCAGTTATCTGATCAGGTGGTTGAGGATGTAGTACGTGAGGCGCTGCGCCATGTAGAACGGCGGAAAAACGAACATAAAATTACGGTGGACTGCGGGGAAGATGTACTGCTCGCCCGCATGGATGCAAAGCTGATTGTACAGGTATTGGTAAACCTGATCAACAATGCAGTAAAATATACACAGACAGGATCCAAGATCCGGATTACAGCCGGAAAAGAAGAAAAAAACGTATGGATTGCGGTGGAGGATAATGGACCCGGCATTCCGGCGGAGTGCAGGGAGCATGTATTTGAAATGTTCTATTCCGGAAAAAATAAGGTGAGTGACAGCCGCAGAAGCCTTGGCCTTGGGCTGGCGCTGTGCCGTTCCATTGTAAATGCGCATGGCGGGGAACTGGTGCTTCGTGACTGCGCTCCGCACGGCTGTCATTTTCGTTTTACGCTGCCGCTCAGTGAGGTGAATTTAAATGAATAAGACATTGATACTGGTCGTGGAAGACGATACGCAGGTCCACAACCTGATTACGACAACACTGAAAACACACGATTATAAATAACCACATTGGGGTCAGACCCCATTACTGTTTAGAAATTTTGTTCCTGTTTTGGCAATTCTGACACTGCAGACTGTGCTGAATGACAATATCAAAACGGCAGAAGATGTTGAAACTTATCTGGGTCTTAACACCCTGGTCGTTGTTCTGGATTTTGGAAGCAAAAAGAAATCCAGAAGACGAAGAAAAGACTGAACATAAACACAGAAAATTAAAAAGGAGCATCTCCGGTTTCGAACTTGAAACCTGGAGATGCTCCTTTTTCGTATGCTGCAGAATGAAAAATTATTCTCCCGCCACCGTCACATCCCGCAGCAGTACCGCACACGGTACCACGCGGTTGTTTATCTGCTGTGTCTCTTTCGAGAAAGTCAGATTTTTCAGCACATCGTCATAACGGGCGGAAAGTGATCCGCTGGTTGTCGGATGGGAGATGGTTCCGTCGCTCTCATACGCGAGCCTGATCTCACCGCCGCAGGTGCCGCTTACGGCATCCATATCAAACGCACTGAAATCGGTGATTTCTATATGCGGCATGCTGCGCAGCTCGTCGAGTGTTTTCGAACCGCCTTCAACTACCATGTTATTCATGGAAGTAGTATTCTTCATGCCGATATAATGGGCATGCTGAAGGCTGCCCCAGTAGGAGCGGCAGATGCCGTTTTCAAACAGAACGCGCTCGGCTACCGGCATACCGGTTTCGTCGTACGGCGCGTTTTTGGCAGAGCCGTCGAGCGTCGGCACGAGGCGGATATTCAGCGGATCGGCATCTGCGCCGGTGATGGCTTCGCCGATTTTTGCTTTTGCAACGCCCATATACTGATAAGAAGCGTTGGTATGCATGGCAAAATACTGGAAGAAACTGCCGACGGCATTTCCGGTCAGGAGAACATCAGCATGCTCATTCTGGCGGGTCGGAACAGCATTCAGACGCTGGCGGCCGGTGTGGAACATTCCGCGCACTTCGGCGATGATCTTCTCGGCAGATTTGTCGGAGAAGCGGAGATCCTTGTAGATCTCAATCTCATGATCATCCTTGCGGGAGTTTGTGACAACCTCGATCTCGCAGTCAAAGCCGGAGAAGGTGACATCGACACCGCGGGAATTGCGGATGTGTGTCTGCTTCTGGTTGACGAAAATCTCATAGGAGTTTACGCGGGAATCCTCTTCCGCCTTGATTTCCTGCATAGCCTGCACCAGTTTTACGAGTTTAGCGGTAAGATCGCGGGAAGCATCAGCCATGTCGGCGCTTGCCTGGGCATCCGATGGCTCTGCAACAGGGTACCATGGGTTCTGCACAAACTGTGCGGCGAACAGCGCCTGGTCAATTTCCTGCTTCATTTCTTCGCGGGAAATGCCCTGGTGGATCTTTTTTTCTGCGCTTCCGCGGAATTTTCCATCCTCACTGTCGACAAAGACGGTCAGAAACGTATGAGTTACTTTTTTCGCGCGGCTCATGTCGAGCTTCTGACCGATGAAAAATGCCTCGCGGGATTCGGTCTGCTCTTCGCGGATCAGAAAGTCGCTGGCTTTGCTTGTTTTTAATACATCGTATAATTCGTTCATCAGCCTAACCTCACTTTACATTTCAGATACGGGCCGCCATCGCTGACTTTGACCCATTCTTTGTGACCTTTTCCGCACATGCCGGAGCCGAAGAGCTCTTCTTTGTCGGAAACCATGGAGATGCTCTTTAAGAGATCCGGAACGTAGCCGGTCAGGGTGACAGGAGATACGACTTTTCCGGTCAGCTTACCATCTTTGATCTCGCGGCCGAGTCCGACCATGCACTGGATGCCCCAGTGTTTCGGGTCTTCCATACCGGACTGAACGCTTTCGAGAAGATAGCCGTGCTCAATCGAAGCGATCATATCATCGAGTTTGTCTGTGCCTGCGGTGAAGTAGGTGTTGGTCATACGGGAGTAGACTTTGCGCTCGAAGCTCTCGCGTTTTCCGTTTCCGGTCGGCGTGGTGCCAAGGCGGAGTGCGCTTACGAGATCGCTGATGCCGGTAACGAGTGTACCGTGGTCGATGACCGTGGTGTCGGTGCCGAGCGTTCCCTCATCATCAAAAAGATAACTGCTGACCTGCTGTGCGCCGACTGCTCCGTCGTGCATGGAGGAGAGCTGGGAGGCAACAGGCTTGCCGATATACTCTTTGGCGAGTGCGCGGTCTTTGACAAACATATCCATCTCGACACCGTGGCCGAATGCCTCGTGTGCAATCACGCCGGTGACATCCGGTGCGGTGATGACATCGTACATGCCAGGGGTGACCGGATCGGAGTGGAGCTTGTCGTACAGAACGGCGATGATTTCCTCAACAATCGCATCCATCTCATTTAAGATTTCCACGCCTTTCAGGCCGGAGCAGGAACGGTACGACATATTCTGTTTTCCGTTTTCTGTGCCGATTGCGGAAAGGGAGCCCTCCGAGAAAGCGTAGGACTGCATCAGATCCTTTTTGGAGGAGAGGAACAGCTTGTTGACACGGGCAAAGCTGACGGTACTCTGGAATTCCAGAATTCCTTCATGGGCAGCGCCGGCGTTGCAGAGCTTCCGAAGGTGGGAGAGAATCTCCTCTGCGGAGACGGTCTCCGGGTCAATCTCGATTTCATTCTGCATCGTTTTGGTGATGGCTTCTTCCTGCACGAGAGGAGACTCCATCTGCGCAATGCCGAGTGCCTTTAATGCCTGAAATCGGATTTCAGCGCGGAAGTAATTTCCTCCGCAAGATCTGCGGCATCGGTGAGGTTGTTGAAGGAATATTCGGTGTAGGAACCGTCCTGCCATGCACGGACAACGAAGCCGCGTTCACAGAAGTGATAATCGCTGACGCTGGTCTGATGCATGCTGACGCGGTAGGTCGTACCTTTGACATCGGTGCAGAGCACGCTGACGTAATCAAATTCGCGCTCGAGCAGACGGATCAGTTCCTGAATCTGTGGTTTGATTTCCACAAGATAGGATGACATTGGAACCTGCATAAGTCTGGTGTCCTTTCTGGAGCCTGCCGGAGTGTTCGATAGAGAACCTGCGCCGGGGCTCAAAATAATAGAATCCGGAAAAAATCCCGAACATAGTTTCATTATAGAAGTGGGAAATGGAAAAAGCAATAAAAAAAGGTTGACAAAATGAATTTTGATGATATACTTTGAATATCAAAACATTTGAAAAGAAAAATGTTTGAGAATGAAATAAGCAAGAGGACAGTAAGGTGAAAAACGGCAGAATTGCGGGAACCGGTTCGTATGTACCGGAGACGATATGGAAAAATGAAGATCTGGAAAAGATGGTGGAGACGAGCGATATCTGGATCCGGGAGCGGACAGGAATCGGTGCGCGCCACATAGCCGGGGAGGAGACGGTTGCCCAAATGGCAGTAAAGGCGGCGAGAAGAGCGCTGGAAAATGCCGGGATCTGTTCGACAGAGCTGGATCTGATTCTCGTCGGAACCTCCTCATCGGAGAGCATCTTTCCGAATACCGCCTGTCTTGTGCAGGATGAAATCGGTGCCTTCCGTGCCGCCTGTCTCGATGTCAGCGCCGCCTGCACCGGATTTCTTGCGGTGTATGAGCTGGGCCAGCTGTATATCCGGAGCGGCAAGGCAAAAAACGTGCTGCTGATCGGCGCAGATGCCCTGAGCCGCCTGGTGGACTGGCACGACCGCGGAACCTGCATTCTGTTCGGGGACGGCGCGGGAGCCATTGTGCTGACGGCGGAGGAGCAGGAGACAAAAGCGTGCGAAAAGATCCATTCCGATGGAGAAAAAGGCGTGTCGCTGACCTGCGAAAAGGGAACGTATCTGCAGATGGACGGCCGTGCCGTGTTCCAGTTTGCTTTATCCCGCGTGCCGGAAGTCATCCGCGAGGTGCTCGCGGAAGCCGACATGGCGGTCGAAGAGATTGATGCGTTTATCCTTCATCAGGCAAACAGCCGCATCATCGACGGCGTGGCAAAACGACTGAAAGCACCGAAAGAAAAATTTCCGCGGAATATCGAAGCATACGGCAATACATGTGCGGCGAGCATTCCGATTCTGCTGGATGAGTGGAACCGGTCCGGCAGAGCCCAAAAAGGACAGAGAATCGTTCTCTCCGGTTTCGGAGCAGGACTGATCTGGGGCGCGGCGTACCTGGAATGGTAAGAAACGCCCATATAAAATAAGAAGAATAAGAAAAAAAGTGAGGACAAAAACATGTTAGAAAAAGTAAAAGAAACCGTAGCAGAAGCACTGGGAGCAGATATCGATACCATCACAGCGGAGACTTCCTTCAAAGAGGATCTCGGAGCAGATTCCCTGGATCTGTTTGAAATGGTCATGTCCCTCGAGGACACCTGCGGCGTGGAAATCCCGACCGAGGATCTGGAAACGATGGTAACTGTCGGTGATGTTGCAGAGTATCTGGAGCAGCACAAAAACTAAGAAAGATCGGGAAGCAGGAGGAAGCGATTCATGATCACAGAAGTGACAAAATTACTCGGGATTCAGTATCCAGTCATTCAGGGCGGCATGGCCTGGGTGGCGGAGCATCATCTGGCAGCGGCAGTTTCCGAGGCCGGCGGCCTTGGCCTCATCGGAGCATCGGCGGCACCGGCAGAGTGGGTTCGGAATGAAATCCGCGAAGCAAAAAAACTGACGGACAAACCGTTCGGCGTCAACATCATGCTGATGAGCCCGTATGCGGATGAGGTGGCAAAAGTGGTTGCCGAGGAAGGCGTAAAAGTCGTTACGACGGGCGCAGGAAATCCGGAGAAATATATGGAACTGTGGAAAAACGCTGGTATCCGCGTCATCCCGGTGGTCGCTTCTGTGGCTCTTGCAAGACGAATGGAGCGCGCAGGCGCAGATGCCGTTGTGGCAGAAGGATGTGAGTCCGGCGGCCATATCGGCGAGACGACAACGATGGCACTCGTTCCGCAGGTGGCAGATGCCGTAAAAATTCCGGTCATTGCGGCCGGTGGAATTGCGGACGGACGCGGCATGGCAGCAGCCTTTATGCTGGGTGCCGAGGCGGTTCAGATGGGAACGCGTTTTGTCGCTTCGAAAGAGGCCGTTGTGCATGAAAATTACAAGCAGCTGGTGATCAAGGCGAAAGATATTGATACCCGCGTGACAGGCCGCACAACCGGTCATCCGGTGCGGGCGATCCGAAATGAGATGACACGCCATTATCTGGAACTGGAAAAAGAGGGAGCTCCGTTCGAAGAGCTGGAAAAACTGACGCTCGGCGGTCTTCGAAGAGCCGTTGTGGACGGCGATGTCAAAACCGGAAGCGTGATGTCCGGTCAGATTGCAGGTATGGTAAAAGACGAGAAAAGCTGCAAAGAAATCATAGAGCAGATGATGAATGAGATGGAAGAACTTCTGAAAGGAGCACCGGCGCGGTTATGAGTAAAACAGCATTTATGTTTCCTGGACAGGGTTCCCAGTGTGTCGGCATGGGCGCGGATTTTTATGAAGCATGTCCGAAAGCGAGAGCCGTCTACGATATGGCATCCGAGCTGATCGGGATTGATATGAAAAGACTCTGTTTTGAGGAAAATGAACATCTGGATCAGACAGAGTTTACCCAGATTGCACTGCTGACAACCGGAATGGCGATGGAGCAGTCCATCCGGGCGTGCGGCCTTACGCCGGATGTGACAGCGGGCCTCAGCCTTGGCGAGTACAACGCGATTGTGTCCGCCGGCGGTATGGAAATGGCGGATGCGATGAAGGTCGTCCGCAGAAGAGGCATCCTGATGGAGGAGGCCGTTCCGGCAGGCGAGGGCGCGATGGCGGCGGTGCTCGGCATGGAAGCTGCAAAAATCGAAGAGATTTTGAGCGGGATTTCCGGCGCCTACATTGCCAATTACAACTGCCCGGGTCAGATTGTCATCACCGGATATGAGGCGGCAGTGGCAGAGGCTTCGGAAAAGTTAAAAGAAGCAGGCGCAAAGCGGGTACTTCCGCTGAACGTAAGCGGCCCGTTCCATTCCCCGATGATGGAGCTGCGTCCCAGGGGCTGACCGAAGCGCTCGAGGGCGTCGGCTTTATGGAGTTGAAGATTCCGTATGTGACGAATGTAACCGGCCAGTATGTGCGTGACATTGCACTGACGCGCGGCCTTCTGATCCAGCAGGTGGCATCCGGTGTGCGGTGGCAGCAGAGCATCGAGGCAATGATTGCGGACGGCGTTGATACCTTCGTGGAGATCGGACCGGGAAGAACACTGACCGGCTTTTTAAGAAAAATCAACCGGGATGTAAAAGGTTACAATATCCGCACCTATGAGGAAATGCATCAGGTGTGCGAAACTTTATTATAGATAGTGGATTATGCAGCAGGAGAATGAGATGTTAAGTGGAAAAACAGCAGTAGTAACGGGCGCATCCCGCGGAATCGGGCGTGCGATTGCAGAAAAACTGGCGGCGGAGGGAGCCTTTGTTGTCATCAATTACAATGGTTCAAAAGAGGCGGCCGAAACCGTGCTTGCGGGAATCCGCGCGGCAGGAGGAGACGGCTGCGTGATGCAGTGCAATGTATCGGATTTTGCGGCGTGTGAAGCGTGGATGAAGGAAATTCTTGCTTTGTATGGGAAAATCGATATTCTGGTCAACAACGCGGGCATCACAAAGGACGGCCTTCTGATGGGCATGTCGGAGGAAGCCTTCGACCGTGTCATTGAGACAAACCTCAAGGGAACGTTCAACTGCATCCGCTTTGCAGCACGGCCGATGATCCGCCAGAAGAGCGGCTGCATCATCAACATGGCTTCTGTGGTCGGCGTGGCAGGAAACGCCGGACAGGCAAATTATGCGGCATCGAAAGCAGGTGTGATCGGCCTGACGAAAACAGCGGCACGGGAACTGGCATCCCGCGGCATCCGCGTCAATGCGATTGCGCCGGGCTTTATTGAGACCGATATGACGGAGGTTCTTTCGGATAAAGTGAAAGAAGCATCCGTATCCCAGATTCCGCTTGGCCATTTCGGAAAGCCGGAGGATGTGGCAAACCTGGCCGCATTTCTGGCATCCGAAGCGGCAGCTTACATCACCGGACAGGTGATTCACTGCGACGGCGGCATGGTGATCTAAGAAAAGGAGAGTTGGAATGAAGAGAAGAGTAGTCATCACAGGGCTGGGTGCGGTAACCCCGATTGGAAATACCGTGGAGGAATTCTGGAACGGCGTCCGCAAGGGAGCCTGCGGAATCGGAACGATTACGAAATTTGATACAGCAGAATATAAAGTACATCTGGCAGGCGAGGTCAAAGGCTTCGTGGCAAAAGAGCGCATGGATTTCAAAGCGGCAAGACGAATGGGAACCTTTTCCCAGTATGCCGTTGCAGCAGCAAAAGAAGCGTTTGCAGATGCCGGCATTTCCATGGAGAATGAAGATCCGTTCCGCGTCGGCGTTCTGGTGGGCTCCGGCGTCGGTGATCTGAATGCATGCGAGCAGGCGAAAGCCAAAATTGATGCCGGAAATCCTTCCCGCGTCAACCCGTTTACCGTTCCGGTGATGATTGCGAACATGGCGGCGGGAAACGTTGCGATTGCACTCGGCGCGAAAGGAAAATGTACCAGCGTGGTGACGGCGTGTGCGACAGGAACGCACTGCATCGGCGATGCCTTCCGCGCAATTCAGTACAACGATGCGGACATCTGCGTGGCAGGCGGCGCGGAGAGCGCAATTACGCCGGTCGGTGTGGCAGGCTTTTCGGCACTGACCGCACTTTCCGAGTCGGAAGATCCGCTGCGTGCTTCGATTCCGTTTGATAAAGACCGGAACGGTTTCGTCATGGGCGAGGGCGCCGGTATTCTCGTACTCGAGGAGCTGGAGCACGCGAAACAGCGCGGGGCGAAGATCTATGCAGAAGTAGTCGGATACGGCGCAACCTGCGATGCGTACCACATTACTTCTCCATTGGAAGATGGAAGCGGTGCGGCACGTGCGATGGAGCTTGCGATGGAAGAAGCGGGAGTAAAACCGGAAGAAGTTACTTATATTAATGCACACGGAACGTCCACACATCACAACGATCTGTTTGAAACGCGTGCGATCCGGAAAGCCTTCGGTGATGCGGCAGACCATGTGCTGGTCAACTCGACGAAATCGATGGTCGGTCATCTGCTCGGCGCGGCAGGCGGTGTGGAAGCTGTTGTCTGTGCGAAATCCATTCAGGACGGCTTCGTGCATCAGACGATTGGAACAAAGGAAGCAGATGCGGAATGCGATCTGAATTACTGCATCGGCGCTCCGGTGGAAACCGATGTGAAACTGGCAATGAGCAATTCCCTTGGTTTTGGCGGCCACAATGCGGTGCTGCTGTTTCAGAAATATGAATAAAGCGGCATCGTGTTCCGGTGCAGAAAGGAAAATAAGATGGAATTAGATCAGATTTTACAGTTGATTGATAAAGTTTCGGATTCTTCGCTGACCGCGTTTGATTACGAGGCTGATGGGATCAAGATTGCCATGGAGCATGGAAAAGCAGCTCCGGTGCAGGTGCAGATGAGCGGGGTTCCATCCGGCGCCGGTCTGCAGATGGCAGAGATGATGGGCGGAGCAAATGGCGTGACAGCGCAAGAAGCAGCCATGCCGGAGAGAAAAGAAACGGCAGGAAAAAATACAGCGGCTGAGGAGCACAGTGAAGCAGAAGAAGGCGTTTTTGTGACATCCCCGCTGGTCGGAACGTTTTATACAGCTCCGGCAGAGGATGCCGAGCCGTTTGTGAAGGTTGGCGACACCGTGAAAAAGGGACAGGTCGTAGCAATCGTGGAGGCCATGAAGCTGATGAATGAGATCGAGAGTGAAGTGGACGGCGTGATTGCGGAGGTTCTGGTGAAAAACGGCGAGATGGTTGATTACGGAAAACCGCTGTTCCGGGTGAAAGCGTAAAGCCGGGACGAGAAAGGAAGCAGCGAATGAACAGTTTGACAACGAAACAGATTCAGGAGATTATTCCACACAGACATCCGTTTCTGCTGGTGGATTACATAGAAGATTTTGAACCGGGCGAATTCGGTATTGGATACAAATGTGTGACGTACCGCGAGGACTTTTTTGCCGGTCATTTTCCGCAGGAGCCGGTGATGCCGGGCGTGCTGATTATCGAGGCGCTGGCGCAGGTCGGTGCGGTTGCGATTCTTTCTCTTGACGAGAATAAGGGAAAAATTGCATTTTTCGGCGGCATCAACAAGTGCCGTTTTAAGGGAAAAGTGAAACCGGGAGACAAACTTCGTCTGGAGACGAAAATTATCCGCCACAAGGGACCGATGGGCGTCGGGGAAGCGGTTGCTTCGGTCGACGGCAAGGTGGTCGCGCAGGCGGAACTGACCTTTATGGTGGGGGCAGCACAATGATTCGAAAAGTTTTGATTGCAAACCGTGGGGAGATCGCGGTCCGGATTATCCGGGCATGCCGTGAGATGGGAATTCTCACGGTCGCTGTTTATTCGGAGGCGGACCGGGAGGCACTGCATGCGCAGCTCGCGGATGAGGCGGTGTGCATCGGGCCGGCGCCGTCGAAGGACAGTTATTTAAATATGGAACGTATTTTGAGTGCGGCGCTTGTGACGGGGGCGGATGCGATTCATCCGGGATTTGGATTCCTGTCGGAGAACAGCACGTTTGCGCGGAGATGCCAGGAGTGCCACATTACGTGGATTGGGCCGTCGCCTGAGGTGATGGATCGGCTGGGTAATAAGTCTGAGGCGCGAAATACGATGCAGGCAGCCGGTGTGCCGGTGATTCCGGGGACGAAGGAACCTGTTTTTGACTGGGAGACGGGTCTTTCTGAGGCCGACCGGATTGGTTTTCCGGTGATGATTAAGGCGGCGCTTGGAGGCGGCGGCAAGGGTATGCGCATGGCGGAGACGCGCGGGGAGTTCCAGAGTGCGTTTCAGACGGCGCAGAAGGAGGCTAAAAGTTCGTTTGCGGACGGGACGATGTATGTGGAGCGGCTGATTCGTCATCCGCGTCATGTGGAGTTTCAGATTATGGCGGACTCGTTCGGGAATGTGATTCATCTTGGGGAGCGGGACTGCTCGATTCAGAGGAATCATCAGAAGATGATTGAGGAGTCGCCTTGTGTGGCGATTGATGACACGCTGCGGGAGCGGATGGGCTCGGCGGCGGTCCGGGCGGCGAAGGCGGCGCATTATGTGAATGCGGGGACGATTGAGTTTCTGCTGGAGCCGGACGGGAATTTTTATTTTATGGAGATGAATACGCGGATTCAGGTGGAGCATCCGGTGACGGAGTGGGTCACGGGGGTGGATCTGATTCAGGAGCAGCTTCGGGTGGCTTCGGGGATGCCGCTGTCGGTGACGCAGGGAGAGGTCCGGCTTTCGGGGCATGCGATTGAGTGCAGGATTAATGCGGAGAATCCGGCGAAGAATTTCAGGCCTTGTCCGGGGAAGATTACGGAGATGCATCTGCCTGGGGGATTTGGAGTACGGGTGGATACGGCGGCGTATGACGGGTATGTGATTCCGGCGTTTTATGATTCGATGCTGGCGAAACTGATTGTGCATGGGAGGACGCGTGAGGAGGCGATTGCGCGGATGAGGAGTGCGCTGGGGGAAGTCGTC
The DNA here is from genome assembly GCF_003477865.1 of Blautia sp. AF34-10. Lineage (NCBI taxonomy): Bacteria > Bacillati > Bacillota > Clostridia > Lachnospirales > Lachnospiraceae > Blautia > Blautia sp. AF34-10. Next base: position 402 of record NZ_QUED01000033.1, on the reverse strand, counting down.
ATCGAGGGAGTCGACACTAACGTTGATTATTTGTATTCTATTTTAAATGAAGAGGAGTATCTGGCCGGGAGGGCGGATATTGAGTTTGTGGAGCGGTTGACGGAGAGATTGTAAGAGACGGACGCCGCCCGGCAGTACAGCAGAGGGGGACGGCGCGGTTTCAGAGGAAAGAAACACTAAGGCCTCCAGCATTTGCTAAAACCATTTTCAAAAATCCAAAACCCGCTGTCGCTCAGACAGTTAGATTTTTGAAAATAACGCAAATTCTGGAAGCCTAAGTGTTTCTATAGCAGTCCCCGAAAATAATGCAAAAAATTCAGCACCGCAGAGCGTGAATTACTGCGTCACAGATTTTCGTCGTACCCCGGTACGCCTTCAAATCTGTTCCTTGCAATTCGCGCT
>NZ_QUED01000032.1:0-30492 GCF_003477865.1 Blautia sp. AF34-10 | reverse complement strand
AATTTAATAAAAGAGAGAAAACAGAGACGAAAAACTACGTGAAACACGCGAAAATACAGGAAAAATGTAGAAAAGACGGAGAAAATCAAAAATAGAATAGAAAATACGATTATTTTAAAAATAAGAGAGGCGAAAAATGAGAGTGATTTTCGGAAAGCCGGAAAGCAAATCGCTTCTCACTGATCGCCGAAGACCGAAAATCGTAAAAAACGATGTTTCACGTGAAACATTTTGAGAGACGTGAAACGTGAAAAATGAGACAGGGAAAGTGACATAAGTAGAAACGAAAAAATGAGGACGATCTAAAAAATGGCAAAAAGAGGGTGTAAAACGATGGAAGAGGCGGAAAAAGCAAAAAAGATAAAAATGAGTTGAGAAAAGGCAAAAAACGACTGAAAAGGGGAAAATGTAGTATAGACATGGGCGAAAAGAATAAAAACGGGAGGGAGAGGCAGTGAAAGGCAAGAAAATGGTGTGAAATGGCGATGAGGGATAAAAAACGGAGAGAAGGAATAAAAAATGTTGATAAAAGAGAAAAAGTGAGATTGTTTACAAAAAAAAGAGAAAGGTAAGCCAGAAAGATGGAAAAGAGGATAAAAGACGTGGCAGCGAGAGAAAAATATTAAAACCATAAAAACAGAAAAATTATAGTGTAATCAAATAAATCGATAAAAAACAGAAAATGTGCAGCCTGGCCTGTAAAATAAAAAAATCAAAGAAAAACCGCCCGAAAAGAGAAAAACTGGAGAAAAAATGAAAAAGAGGATGTCTCACGGATTATGCCTCTTACTGATGAAAATAAAGAGAAAAATGCTGAAAATTTGAAAAAAGCGAGGAAGAACGATGAAAAAACAGAGCCCTAGTGAATAAAAATACATTTTATATACAAAAGAGACATTTACGATCACCGAACAACCATAAACAGTTTTGATTCCTGATCTATGTATCAATAATATCCTGATAAGTTGATTTTTTCTTCCTAATCACCTGAGATTTCCTTGAAAAAGAGCATCACACGATTAAAATAACGTTTCCAGTATATTTATACCTCAAAAACGTCAAAATTAAAATATTTCACGTGAAACATTTTATAAAAACTGTGTGAAACAGAAAAAAATGTTCTGACATTGCAGAATTACTTGGAAACCATCAAAAAATGCAAAATCATCGCTGAAAAAATTCCAAAAAGCATTTAAACAGCGTAAAAACCGAGAAAAATTATTGTAAAACAGTGCTTTTCAAAATGTTTCACGTGAAACATCGCCAAAAATCTCCAATTTTCTTATGCTTCAAACCGCCTAATCATGCAAAAATGCAGAAAATGTTTCACGTGAAACATTTCCAGTAGTAAAATCCGGCGTAGTATGATAAAATATCTTTGTCCCAAATTGGGGCAATTTTGAGATAGAATCTGAAGAATTCCTCAGATAGACTGGCATAGAAAAGGAGATTTTTCCTATCTATATGCCAAAACACCTGCCGCATGAATCATTTTTTTGAAAGAAGTGCCGGCAGGTCATTTCCTGTAAAAAGGAAAAACTGCAAATGGAAAACAAAAAGATGAAAGGAGGCAATACATATTTTGGGAAGAACAATTGCAATTGCAAACCAGAAAGGCGGCGTAGGTAAATCTACCACCGCAATTAACCTTTCTTCCTGTTTAGGAGAAATGGGACAAAAAGTTCTGACCATTGATATGGACCCGCAGGGAAATACCACCAGCGGAATGGGAGTAGAGAAAAATGAAGTGGAAAATACCATCTATGAGCTGCTTCTTGGAGAGTCAAAACTGGAGGACTGCATCATTCCTCTGAATTTTGACAATCTTTCCCTTATCCCTTCCAATGTCAATCTGGCCGGAGCGGAGATCGAGCTGATCGGGGTGGAAGACAAAGAATTCATCCTGAAAAACGCAATTGATCAGGTCCGCGATCAGTACGACTTCATTATTATTGACTGTCCGCCATCCTTAAATATGCTGACAATCAACGCGATGACCACCGCGGACACCGTTCTGGTGCCGATTCAGTGTGAATATTACGCACTGGAGGGCTTATCCCAGCTTATGCACACGATTGAGCTGGTGCAGGAGCGTCTGAATCCAGAACTGGAGATGGAAGGCGTTGTCTTTACCATGTACGATGCGAGAACGAATCTTTCTCTGCAGGTAGTAGAAAACGTAAAAGACAGCCTGGATCAGAATATCTACAAAACCATTATTCCGAGAAATGTCCGCCTTGCGGAGCACCGAGCTACGGTATGCCGATCAACTATTACGACAAGCGGTCCACCGGTGCAGAGAGCTACCGTCTCCTGGCAGACGAAGTGATTCACAGGGGGGATGAAGAGTAATGGCAGCGAGAAGAGGAGGCTTAGGCAAGGGCCTGGATTCCCTGATTTCACCGGGACATTCGGCCAAAGCAGAAGCAAAAGAGAAACCGGCAAAACCGGAGGTCAAAGTAGTCGAGAAGGTTGTTGAAAAAGTTGTCGAAAAACCAGTCGAGATGAAACTGAAAATCTCCGAAATTGAACCGAACCGCGAACAGCCGCGAAAATCCTTTGACGAGGACGGCCTGATCGAACTTTCGGAATCCATCAAACAGTTCGGAGTTCTGCAGCCGATTTTGGTGCAGAAAAAAGATGATTATTATGAGATCATCGCAGGGGAACGGAGATGGAGGCTGCAAAGCTTGCCGGAATCAAAGAAGTACCGGTCATCATTAAAGATTTTACCGAGCAGGAAGTTGTCGAGATTTCCCTGATTGAAAATATTCAGAGAGAATCTCTGAACCCGATTGAGGAGGCACACGCATACAAACGCCTGATGGAAGAGTTCCATCTCCGCCAGGATGAAATCGCAGAGCGCGTTTCCAAGAGCAGAACGGCGGTTACAAACTCGATGCGTCTCCTGAAACTGGATGACAGGGTACAGCAGATGGTTGTCGATGAAATGCTGACAACCGGTCATGTGCGTACGCTGCTGGCGCTGGAGAATAAAGAACTCCAGTACAATACGGCAATGAAAATCTTCGATGAAAAGCTCAGTGTCCGTGAGACCGAGCGCCTGGTCAAAGAGATCCTGAATCCGAAGGTGAAGAAAGAAAAGAAAGTCAATCTGGAAGAGGAAGCCATCTACGAAGGTCTGGAAGAGAAAATTAAGAGCATCATTGGTACGAAGGTTTCCATTCACCGCGGGGCAAAGCACAAAGGAAAGATTGAGATCGAGTATTATTCCCAGGAAGAGCTCGAGAGAATCATGGATCTGTTTGAATCAATACAGTAAGAGGTAGAATAATGAGCGATTTATTTAGTAAGGTAGGAATTGACCTTGGCGTTGTTGTACTTCTTCTGATTGTACTGATTATCGTGATGATGATTATGACGGTCAGCATGTCGCTGCGTCTGAGCAGACTGAACCAGAAGTACAGAAGCTTTATGAAGGGAAAAGACGCCCAGTCACTCGAAAAGCTGTTTCATCAGCGGTTCAAGGAAATTGACAAACTGAACAAGCAGAATGAGCTGACGAAAAAAAATCTTGCGGATCTGAAAAAGATCCAGGGCATGACGCTGAACAAATACGGAATCGTAAAATATGATGCGTTTGACGATGTGGGCGGAAAGATGAGTTTTGCGCTGGCAATGCTCGACAAAGAAAACACAGGTTTTATCCTGAATGCAATCCACAGCCGTGACAACTGTTTTTTATATCTGAAAGAGATCGTAAAAGGCGAGTCCTATATCATGCTGAGCGCCGAGGAAATCGACGCACTGCGCCAGGCAATTACGATGAATTCGATCGATCTGATGTAGGGCAAAAGTTCACTCGTGCATTCGTGGAGGCAGATTTCATGCTTGCATGAAAATCTGTCTCTATGAATGCACGAAGGGAGCGCCAGGGTATGAGCAAAAAGAGCTGCGAAGCAGCGGAGAGCGCTGAAAGCGCGGTTTTGCGAATGGCGCGGGTGAACTGTAAACAGCATGAAAGAACGCTTGAAAAAATGCATATACTGTTATATGATGGTACTGGAACGCGCCAAACCCGCATAAATGCTGGAAAAACGGCAGTGGTTCCGGGCTGGAAAGAACAAAAAGAATCCCGCCAAAATGAGGGGATAAGATCTACTAGGAGGAAATTATGTTAGACATTAAGTTTTTAAGAGAAAACCCGGAAGTTGTAAAACAGAATATCCGAAATAAATTCCAGGATCAGAAACTGGAGCTGGTTGATAAAGTCATCGAGCTGGATAAAGAAAACCGTGACATCAAACAGGAAGTAGAAGCACTTCGTGCAAAAAGAAACAAAATCTCCAAACAGATCGGCGCACTGATGGGCCAGGGCAAGAGAGAAGAGGCTGAGGAAGTAAAGAAACAGGTAGCTGTTGACGGTTCCCGCATCGAGGCTCTTTCTGCAAGAGAAAAAGAAGTAGAAGAAGAAATCAAGAAGATCATGATGGTGATCCCGAACATCATCGATCCTTCCGTACCGATCGGAAAAGATGACAGCGAGAACGTAGAAGCAGAGCGCTTCGGCGAGCCGGTTGTACCGGATTTTGAAATCCCGTATCACACCGACATTATGGAGTCCTTCGACGGAATCGATCTGGACGCAGCAAGAGAAGTTGCAGGAAACGGATTCTATTATCTGATGGGCGACATTGCACGCCTCCACTCTGCCATCCTTTCTTATGCAAGAGATTTCATGATCGACCGCGGATTTACCTACTGCGTACCGCCTTTCATGATCCACGGCAACGTCGTAAACGGTGTTATGAGCTTCGCTGAGATGGAGTCCATGATGTACAAAATCGAGGGCGAGGATCTGTACCTGATCGGAACCAGCGAGCACTCCATGATCGGTAAATTCATCGACAGCATCATCCCGGAGGAGAAACTGCCTCTGACCCTGACCAGCTACTCTCCGTGCTTCCGTAAAGAAAAAGGAGCACACGGCATCGAGGAGCGTGGTGTTTATCGTATCCATCAGTTTGAGAAACAGGAGATGGTTGTTGTCTGCAAACCGGAAGACAGCATGATGTGGTATGACAAACTGTGGAAGAACACCGTAGACCTGTTCCGTTCCATGGATATCCCGGTTCGTACTCTGGAGTGCTGCTCCGGTGACCTGGCTGACCTGAAAGTAAAATCTGTCGATGTTGAGGCATGGTCTCCGCGTCAGAAGAAATACTTCGAGGTAGGAAGCTGCTCCAACCTTGGTGATGCACAGGCAAGACGTCTGAAAATCCGTGTCAACGGCGAGGACGGAAAGAAATACCTGGCACATACCCTGAACAACACCGTAGTTGCTCCGCCGCGTATGCTGATCGCATTCCTGGAGAACAACCTGAATGCAGACGGAACCGTAAGCATTCCGGAAGTTCTTCGTATGTACATGGGCGGAAAAGAGAAACTGGTTCCGAAACACTAATCGCATAAGAAATACAAAGGAATGAGAGGAGGTGTTCTTATGCACGCTTACCTGAAAACCATTGGATTTTCAAAGATCAAGACGACGAAGGAACTCCAGGAGATTCTTTGTGATGTAGTAGAAAACTACGACCGTAAAAAGATTGTGGAAACAGAAGAACACCACCTTTTTGCTGAATTTTCGAAAGAATATGCATATGACTGTGGTATCACAGTCTGTGGGGAAATTGATGAGAACAACCGTTTCCAGATGGAATATTATTATCCCTATTTCGAGGGCGGGCAGATCAGCTCCTACGAGGAGGTATCGGTGGAGCGCCACGTCGATAAGGAATCGTTTGCAGGCGCCTGCGACGATATGCGGCTTGGCATCACGATGATCTTTTATCTGACGCATGCAGCGGAATATCTTGAGATGAAACAGAAAAATGCGCTGCAGCCGCTTCCGCTCCCGCTTTCTGTCTCCGGTCTTGCAGCGGAAGGAACAATTCTGCTTCCGATCCAGAAAGACCCGGAACAGGTCGAGAAGGAGCGCCGCAGCACGCAGCAGAAGAATTCACTGATCTCGGCTGCCAGAAACGGGGATGAGGATGCGATGGAAAGTCTCACCATGGATGATATTGACACATATGCCATGATTTCCCAGCGTCTGACGAAGGAAGATGTCTTTTCTATTGTAGATAGCTTTTTCATGCCGAGCGGTCTTGAATGTGACCAGTACAGCGTGATGGGTGAAATTACGGAGATGAATACAACGAAGAACGCGGTAACGGGCGAGCAGGTGTATGAGCTCGGCCTCGTCTGCAACGATGTGCCGATAGACATCTGTATCAACGAAAAGGATTTATTTGGAGTACCGGAAGTGGGAAGACGTTTCAAAGGCCAGATCTGGCTGCAGGGAATGCTGGAACATCTGTAAGGGAAAAATAAAAAGAGCGAGGGCTGAAAAGAGAAAATTCAGTCCTCGCTCTTTTTTGCAGATTTTTATAACGATAAACGGATGTTTACTGGTTCTGCACCAGATTCAGATGCTTACGCACCCGCTCGATCAGCATTTCAAGCGCAACGGTGTTCTGTCCGCCTCCGGGATGATCACGTCGGCACGGCGCTTGCTCGGCTCTACGAACTGCTCGTGCATCGGTTTTACGGTCGTCAGGTACTGCGTTACAACGCTGTCCAGAGAACGGCCGCGCTCTTTTACATCGCGCAGGATCCGGCGGAGAATCCGCACGTCCGCATCGGTATCGACAAAGACTTTGATGTCCATCAGATCGCAGAGATCCTTCTCAACGAAGAGGAGAATGCCCTCGAGCACGATAACCGGGGCAGGATGGACCAGAATCGTTTTATCCGAGCGGTTATGCATGGCATAATCGTAAACCGGCATCTCGATGGATTTTCCGGCTTTCAGCTCGAGAATGTGCTGGCATAACAGGTCGGTATCAAAGGCATCGGGATGATCGTAATTTAATTTGGCACGCTCCTCAAAAGGAATATCGTCATGGCGCAGAATGCTCACTTCATCGCGTCCAAAACTTTCTACCAGCTTATCTGCCAGTGTCGTTTTTCCACTGCCGGTTCCTCCGGCAATTCCTATCAGTATCGTATCCATAAGAAACTCCTTTTTATCCGATGATAGCCAGTGTTGCGCTTGTTCCGAGACGGCTTGCGCCGGCATCTACCATAGCCTGTGCCTCGTCTGCGTTGTGGATTCCGCCGGAAGCTTTTACGCCCATATCCGGGCCTACGGTCTTTCTCATCAGGGCAACATCAGCCGCTTTTGCACCGCCGGTAGAAAATCCGGTGGAGGTTTTTACGAAGTCAGCGCCGGCTTCTTTTGCGAGCTCGCACGCTTTTACTTTCTCTTCATCGGTTAAAAGGCAGGTCTCGATGATGACTTTCAGAACGATGTCCTTGCCGCATACTTCTTTTAAGGTCTGGATATCGGAGCGTACGAAGTCGTATTTGCCGTCTTTGAGGGCTCCGACGTTGATGACCATATCAACCTCCTGTGCACCGTCTTCGATGGCCGCACGGGTCTCAAACGCTTTTACACGGGTATCGGACATGCCCAGAGGGAAGCCGACAACGGTGCAGACTTTGACGTCAGATCCTTTGAGCTTTTCAGCAACGAATTTGGTGTAGTACTGGTTGACGCAGACAGAAGCAAAATCATGTGCAAGTGCCTCGTCGCAGATCTTTGCAACCTGTGCTTCGGTTGCGTCTGCTTTTAAGATAGTGTGGTCAAATAATTTGGTGTTCAGCATAATTTTTTCCTTTCTTTGATGAAAAATAAATCAGAATGATAGAGAAAAGGCAGAGCCGAAAAAACACAGTTCGGATTTAACGGCTCTGCCTTTAAAATTGTAACTATTCAGAGCCACATCTCGATTCCGCTGCGCTGCATCTCGATGTGGCTGCTCGCCATATGAAATTCCAGAAAAAACCGCTCATTCATGCAAGCATGATTCGCAATTTTTTCTTCCATTTCACATGGCTCTGAATAGTTACATATTATCTTGCGCCCTTATCGTACGGAATACCTTCGGCTTTCGGAGCCTGGGAATTCTTGGATGTGAAGGCGAGAATAATCATGGATGCGATAAACGGCATCATGTTGTAAATGTTCTTGGACAGTCCCAGATGGGAGAGGACGGTGGAGTCCGCAATGTTTGCCAGGGAACGGAATACCGCAAAGAATACGGCTGCTCCGGCAATGTGGAACGGTTTCCACTGACCGAAGATCATAACAGCGAGGGCAAGGAATCCGGCACCGGCTACGCCGACTTCGAAGTTCCAGGTGGTAACGGACGGAACGATGTAGGCAAATCCGCCGATACCGCCGAGTGCACCGGAGATGATAACACCGGTGTATCTCCACTGGTATACGTTGATACCAACAGAGTCGGCTGCCTGTGGATGCTCACCGCAGGCACGCAGGCGCAGTCCCCATTTCGTTTTGAAGAGGAACACGTAGCTGCAGATCAGAAGGATGATGCCGATGAACAGGAAGATGTTCACGGTAAATGGTCCGATCTTGTAAATGAAAGCGGCGTTGGTGTAGTTCAGCTTTGCGGAAGCTGCACCGTTTCCGGCATCCGAGCCGTTGTTGAATGCTTTTACCAGGACGATGGCAATGGCAGTAGCCAGCATGTTCAGCGCGGTTCCGCCGATCGTCTGGTCTGCTTTCAGTGTGATGGCGGAGAAGCCAAGCAGCAGAGAGTAGATCATACCGGATACGGCGCTCGCCAGAATGGAAAGTGCCACAAGTGCAGGAGCCGGGAGGTCCGGGAACAGAACCAGGACGAAGACACCGGCAAGGCCGCCGATCGCCATGATTCCTTCCAGCGCGATGTTGATGACACCGCTTCGCTCGGAGAACATACCGCCCATCGCAACGAGCATCAGAACAACGGCGTACAGTAAGGTAAATTTAATTAAAAGGAACATTATTTCTTCTCCTCCTTTCCGTTGTCTGCATTGGCATTTGCTTTCTGCTCTTTTTTGCTCTTGAACAGGTTTGCAACGATGCCCTTGAACAGGGTAACGAATGCGCAAAGGTAAATGATAACGGCAACGATCAGGTCCGCGATCTCCGGCTGATAATATTTCGTAGGCAGGTAAGCACCGCCGACCGAAATATGAGCAACGAAGAGAGCAGCGAAGATAACGCCGATCGGGTTGCTAAGTGCAAGAAGCGCAACCGGGATACCATTAAATCCGATGGCCGGGAGTGCTGTCGATACCTGCGGGTTCCACTCGGATGCACCGGAGAGGAAGTAGAGGCCTGCACCGATTCCGGCAAGCGCACCTGCGATGGTCATGGAGAGAACAACGTTTCTCTTCTCGTTGATGCCGGCGTATTTGGCAGCATCCTTATTGAACCCGCAGGCTTTCAGCTCATAGCCGAAGGTTGTTTTGTTCAGAACGATGTAGATGATGACCGCAATGGCAATCGCAATGAAAATCGCAATCGTTGTGGAACTGGTACGGAAAATGGAGTTCATGCCGCAGTCCGGAATCAGGGATTTCGGAGAAGCGGAGCTTAATTTGTAAGTACGTGTGGTCTTCTGATCATACATGTCCGGGATGGTGTTGTACATCAGCTCATTGACAAGATAAAGACCAATCCAGTTGAACATGATGGAAGTAATAACTTCATTTACGTTGAAGTATGCTTTGAAGATACCAGGAACTGCTCCCCAGATGGCTCCGCAGACCATAGCAGCCAGAAGGCATACATACCATGGCATGTGGAGGATGATGGCAAAATACAGGGCGCCGAAGACACCGACGGTGTACTGTCCGGCAGCACCGATGTTGAACAGACCTGTTTTAAAAGCAAATGCAACCGAAAGTCCGGTCATAATCAGGGGAGCGGACTGAGCGATTTCACTTCCGATTCCTTTCGGCTTTAAGTAAAAGCCGCCTTTGATGATTCGTGTAAATCCATCCACTGCGTTCTCCGCGTTGATGCAGTATAAAATGATAAATCCCACAAGAAGACCGATCACAATACATACAAGAGAAGCGACAATGGACAGAAGAGCGTTTTTCGTTTTTTCGTTCATGCTTTTCTTACCTCTCTTTTATACTTCTTCGGGAACCGGATCCCGTTTTGCACCTGCCATGTAGAGACCGAGTTCTTCGACAGAAACGGTTTTCGGATCCAGCTGGCCGACCAGCTCTCCTTCGTACATAACAAGAATACGGTCGGAAACATCCATAACCTCATCCAGTTCCAGAGAAACCAGAAGAACGGCTTTTCCCTTGTCGCGCTGTGCAACGAGCTGGCTGTGAATGTATTCGATGGCTCCGACATCAAGACCACGGGTAGGCTGTACCGCAACGAGAAGATCAGGATCTTTGTCGATCTCACGCGCGATGATCGCTTTCTGCTGGTTTCCGCCGGACATGCTGCGGGTGATGGTCACAGGACCCTGGCCGCTGCGGACATCGTACTGCTCGATCAGGCGCTCGGCATATTCGCGCACGGCTTTTGATTTGATAAAGCCGAAGGATTCAAATTCCGGCTGCCAGTAACGCTGCAGCACCATGTTCTGCTCGATGGAGTAATCCAGCACGAGGCCGTGTTTATGGCGGTCCTCCGGGATGTGGCTCATGCCCATCTTGGAGCGGTCGCGGATGGAAGCTTTCGTGATGTCCTGTCCGTTGAACAGAATTTTACCGCCGGATACTTTTTCCAGTCCCGTGAGGCCCTGAACGAACTCGGACTGGCCGTTTCCATCGATACCTGCGATGCAGACAATCTCGCCTTTTCTTACATTAAAGGAAACATCTTTGACGGCGTTGTTTCCGTGCACCTTGCTCGGTACGGTCATGTGCTCTACTTTCAGAACGGTGTCGCCCGGTTTTGACGGCTTTTTGTTGACGGAGAAGCTGACGTTTCTTCCGACCATCATGCGGGAGAGCTCTTCTTTGGAAGTTTCGCTGATGTTGACGGTTCCGATGTATTTTCCTTTGCGGAGAATCGTACAGCGGTCGGCAACTTCCATGATCTCGTTGAGTTTATGGGTGATGAAGAGGATGGATTTTCCTTCTTTTGCGAGGTTCTTCATGATCTTCATCAGCTCGTCGATTTCCTGCGGCGTCAGAACCGCGGTCGGCTCGTCGAAGATCAGGACTTCGTTGTCACGGTAGAGCATTTTCAGAATTTCGGTACGCTGCTGCATGCCGACGGTGATATCCGAGATCAGAGCGTCCGGATCGACCATCAGACCGTATTTCTCGCTCAGTTCCATGACTTTTGCACGGGCATTCTTTTTCTCGAGGAAAAGGCCTTTGGTCGGCTCTACGCCGAGGATGATGTTGTCGAGAACCGAGAAACATTCGACCAGCTTAAAGTGCTGGTGCACCATACCGATGTTGAGATCATTGGCGTCGTTCGGCGTGTTGATATGGACTTCCTGCCCATTCTTCTTGATGATTCCGGAGGTAGGCTGATACAGACCAAAAAGAATACTCATCAGGGTTGATTTTCCTGCACCGTTTTCTCCAAGCAGAGCATGGATTTCTCCTTTTTTGAGCTGTAACGTAATGTTGTCGTTCGCCTTGATACCCGGGAATTCTTTGGTGATGTTCAACATCTCAATAATGTACTCATTTTCCATATACATATTCCCTTTCAAGCGTGGTTTTGCAGGACTGCCGAAGGCATGGAAAACAGGGCAGAACTGCGGGCTTTCATTATGTCTAGTATAGCATTTTGCATGGCAGAAAAAAAGGGGAAGAGAAATAATATTCTCTTCCCCAAAAGGCATATTGTTACAGAAACAGTATGCACATTAGCTGATGTAATCAACGGTTACGTGAGAACCTACTTCCGGCTGATTTTCTGTATCGCTGGAGATTTCGATGGAACCATCGCGGATACCAGCCAGTACAGTTTCATACTGATCCTGTGTGAAGGTTGTGAATCCCCAGGATTCGGAATCGGTAGGAAGGCCGATGTAATCTCCGTCTTTCAGTCCAAGCTGCTGAGCAGTTCCGCCAAGTTCAGAGAAGTTTCCGCTGAAGTAGGAATCCAGAGCGTTGTTGATGGCGCTTGGAAGACCTTTCATAGCGGAAGTCAGGCAGCGCTCGCCGATTTTGGAACGCTGGTCAACGTCTACACCAATAACTTTTCCGTCGTGTGTCTCAGCTGCATCCAGAGCAGATGTCCAGATACCGCCGCCGCAGGCGAATACAACCTGTGTTCCGTCTGCATACCAGCCCTCCATACGGGCGGTGATGGAGTCATCGCCGTAGAACTGGCCGCCATAGTAATATTTTACGTTTACATCTACGCCGTCTTCTTCAGCAGCAGCGTTGATACCCTGTACATAACCGTAACCGAAACGGATAACGGCCGGAACAGCGATACCGCCGAGGAAACCAAGGCTTGTGTAGCCGTCTTTTACTGCAGCGTATCCAGCCAGGTAGCCGGCCTGCTCTTCTTCGAAGGAGCAGATGTACACGTTCTTTCCGAGATCAACAGCTTTGCCGTTTTTTACAATATCACCTTCGGTAACATCGACTGCGATGAAGGTTACATCCGGATAGGTGTCCTGCTCTTCAGCGATGGCAGGTCCGAACAGGTAACCTGGCATTACAACAACGGTAGCACCCTCGGAAACAGCAAGATCGATGGAGTTGATACGCTCTTCATCGGTATCCTCTGCCGGCTTGTAGTACTCGTACTCTACGCCGTTTGCATCGCCGTAGGCGCATACAGTTTCCCAGGTGATCTGGTTGAAGGATTCGTCGGTGATATCTCCGGAGTCTGTGATCATGGCAATTTTCTCACCTGCGGCGTCTTTTTTTTCTCCGTCTGTGGAAGCAGAAGCGGAAGTTGCGCTGGTGGAATCGGCGCCTGTGGATGCGTCGGAGGAAGAGGATCCGTTGGAGGAACCGCATCCTGCGAGTGCAGCAGTTGTCATGGCGGCTGCAAGCAGTAAGCTAACTACTTTCTTTTTCATAATAGTATTCTCCTTTCAAGAGGTACAGCGTTTTTGCGTGTATGGCTACATTATAATATAAAAGAAAAAAGTATGTCAAGCAAAGGAAAAACTGCGTGAAATCCACTAATTATCTGCATGCGAGCCGGAAATTCTTTGGATAATGACGTTGGATCTTGCATAAATTTCTTCCGGGTCAAAGCCGATATGGAATTCGCCGTTTTCGTAGAGGATTTGACCGTTTACCATGGTAAGCTTTACGTTCTGTTTGCTGCCGCTGTAAACGAGGTTTTTGAGCAGATTATTCTCCGGCTGCATGTTCGGCTGATGGAGGTCAATCATGACGAGATCGGCCTTTTTGCCGGCAGCGAGACGGTCGCAGTCAGTAAGCTGCATGGCGTGCGCGCCGCCTGCGGTTGCCATGTAGAGAATGGCGTCGGCCGGGATTCCTGCGGCATCCATCTCGCGGACTTTGGAAAGGCCGGTGGTCAGGAACATTTCGCGGAACATATCGAGGCAGTTGTTACTGGCCGGCCCGTCAGTGCCGATGGCGAGGTTGATGCCGTTATCGTAAAAACGCTTCAGCGGGCAGATGCCGGAGGCGAGCTTCAGGTTTGAGGAGGGATTGGTAACGGCCGTCAGTTTCCGGTCACGGAAGATCTCAAAATCGCGGTCCTCCATCCAGATGCAGTGGTAGCCGCCGCCTCCGTACTGGAACATGCCTAAGCGTTCCATCAGCTGTGTCGGGGTGAGTCCCCAGCGCTCTTTACAGCCCTCGACTTCGCTTTTTGTTTCGGCGTTGTGTGTCCAGACAGGGGAATGGTATTTTTCGGCGAGTTTGGCAACGGATTCAAGAAGCGGGCCGCCGGTCGTATATTCGGCGTGGAAACCGAGCAGATACGAGGTGCGGTCGGAGAGTTCGTTGACATAGTTATACATCTCTTCGAGAATTTCCGGGCTGTCGACGAAGTTGTTGAGACCGCTGGTAAGAACGGTGCGGAATCCGGTGTCGACCGTGGCAGAGATGCTGTTTTTCTGCTGGATGTACATGTCGAAATTGGAGGTGATGCCGCTCGTCAGATATTCCATGATGCCGAGGATATTGAGCCAGTAACGTCGTCCCCGGCGAGCTTTGCCTCGTTCGGGAAGACCTGGCGCTCGAGCCATTCGTGGAGCGGGAGATCGTCCGCGTAGGAGCGGAGGAAGGTCATCGGTGTGTGTGTGTGTGCGTTTTTAAAGCCTGGGATCAGGAGATTGCCGCGGGCGTCAATTTCGTGGTCGAAGACAGGGGTCTCTGCGGCATCTGGATCTGCTTTTCTACCAGGTCCGATATAGGTGATGGTGTCGCCGGTGACATGAAGTTCGTCTTCGGCGATGGAAAAATGGTTTTCAGCGTCGAGTACGAGAATTTTGGCGTTGTAAAAACGTGTATTCAAAAAAGATCTCTCCTTTATTTTACGTGCTGTTTTCAGCGGCCGGGGCCTGTTTTTTTTGACAGACCCCGGCCGCTGTGTGTTTACAGTGTCTTTGCGATGCCCTGAATCGTTGCGGCAACGAGTTTTTTGAACTGCGGTGCAACCATGTCAGCTGCCTCCTGAACTTCCGCATGGCACAGAGGCTGCGGGGAGATGCCGGCGGCAAGATTGGTAATGCAGGAAATACCGATGACGCGCATGCCCATATGGCGTGCAGCGATGGCTTCACAGGCGGTGCTCATGCCGACCGCGTCTGCGCCGAGGGTGCGGCACATGGCGATTTCCTGCGGGGACTCGTACTGCGGGCCGGTGAGCTGCAGATAAACGCCTTCCATCAGGTCGATATCAAGGCTGGCTGCGGCTTTCCGTGCGATTTTCTGGAATTCAAGGTCGTAGATCTGGCTCATATCCGGGAAACGGGTGCCGAGCTCGTCGATGTTCGGTCCGATAAGCGGAGATGGAACGAAGCAGGCGATCTGGCCGTTTAACAGCATCAGAGAGCCTGGCTTTGTGCCCTGTTTGATGCCGCCGGCGGCGTTGGTTAAGAACAGTGCTTTTGCGCCCATCAGCTTCATGAGGCGGGTCGGGAGAACGACGTCGGTCATCGGATAGCCTTCATAATAATGAACGCGGCCCTGCATGCAGACAACCGGCACATCGCCGACGTAGCCGAAGATAAAACGGCCCGCGTGGCCCGGAACAGTGGAAACCGGGAAGCCTTCGATATCGTGGTAATCGAGGGTTGCGGTAACGCGGATATCATTCGCAAAATCACCGAGGCCGGAACCGAGAATCAGTGCGACTTCCGGCTGGAAATCGATCTGGGAGCGGAAGCTCTCGTAGCATTTCATCAGTTTTTCGTAAACAGGGTTTGGGGTGTTGCTCATAGGAAAAACCTCCTTAATATAAATGATTTTCTGCTTTTTGAGTCTTTTTTCGGCTATTTTTAGGGAAGAAAAGCCTGCCACAGAGATGTGAGTCCCGGAGGCAGGCTTTTCTTTTAGAAAAAAGATCATCTGGTAGTTCTATTGTAGTATAGAAAGCGCGGAAAAGCAATGATTTCAGTCATCAAAAATATTCAGATGCTGTTTCATGATATTTCCCAGCCATTCAATGACCGGACCGAGGGTAATAACCATCAGCACGGTAACAATGCCGAGTTTTCCGCCGAGCAGAACGGCGATCGCGGTGACAACGAAGTCGTAGACGATGCGGATCACACGGAACGAAACGTTCGGCAGGTGGGTGGAGATAATGAAGGATACTGCGTCGTACGGTGCAGTTCCCATATCAACATCCATATAGAAGGATGCGGCAAGGATAAACAGGATCAGCGCCGGGATCAGCACGGCGATTCGCACACCCATCGAGGTGAAGAGGTCTGCCGGAAGGACTTTCGCCCAGATCCAGGAGAAAAAGTCGATGGAATATCCCACGAGAAACATGTTTGCGAGGGTTCCGAAGCCTAAGTTTCTGCCGCCGAAAATGATAACGAAGATGAGCAGGACGGTATTGAAGAGCGCCTGCCAGTTTCCGATGCTGATGCCGAGGCGGGTGGAGATGGTCTGGTTTAACAAGGTACATGGATCGGTGCCGAGATCGACGAGAAGCAGCCATGAGAGCGCAAAGCCCATCAGGATGACGGCAGCGATGACCAGAATCAGGCGGGTCCAGAAATGTTTCTTCTGGTAGAAGCCCTGGATGATTTCTTTCATAGTATGAGTTCCTCCCTGTGATTTATGCTTGGCTTTTCACCTTTTCGGGCGGATTTTCTACGCATTTTCTTCGAAATTTTTCGATCGTCTTTCCAACACGTTTTTCGCCCTTCTTTCCAGAAAAATCTCCGCCGTTTTTTTTCGGCGGAGATTTGACCGTTTCTGTTATTTTAGTATATTTTTCCCAAAATGTAAACTATTTTCTTTTAATGATGTCAACTTAGCGTTCACAAAATGATGAACGATAAATGAACATAAATTAACATAAAACATAAAATTAAAAAATACGTTCATTAATAAATTAACAAAATGAACATGTGAGCTGAATGAAATTTGTGCATTCTACAATGTGTCCACGCGAGACGGACAGAACCTTGAAAAGAGCTACAATATACGGATATACGAATTAACGCCATAAACAGAAACCAAAGTTATAGAACCAGCTCCACGTTTTTACCGAAGACTTCGCGGTATAACTGTTCGCGTTCCACGGTGATCAGCCGCCCGACGGAATCGGTTGCCGCATCGAGACAATCGGCGCAGGTGAGGATCTGGTAGAGAATGGCGTTGTCGTTGCCTTTATGGGTATACTCGCGCGGATAGCCGCCTTTTTCGTCGTACCAGAGATGGTGGTAGAGCACCGCCTCGGCGTATGGTCTTGTGGAATCCCATTTGCTGAGGAGCTCATAGCCCATCTGTGGGTGGAGACGGATCAGATCAAAGAGAAAAAGTACATTGCATCATTGGAACCGTATATTGGAGATATTCTACTGGTTGGAATTAATTATGATAAAAAGACCAAAAAGAATGAATGCCTGATAGAAAAGGCGTAAATGAATAAAAAGGCAAGGCAGCATATCACAGGAAATCCTGAGGCATGCTGCCTTATTTTGCCAGGCATATCAATAATTGGTTCAAAAAGGATACGTTAGAATACCACTACCAGAAGCATCTTATACTGCTCTTTGCCATACACTGCATGCGGATGTTTTGCCGGCATGACGATGGATTCGCCTTCGTGGAGTTCGTATTTTACGCCGTCGATGGTGATTTCACCGATTCCGTCGAGGCAGGTGACGAAGGCGTCGCCGCCGGACTCGTGGGTGCTGATTTCTTCGCCTTTGTCGAAGGCAAATAAGGTGATGCTGACGGATTCATTCTGTACCAGTGTTTTGCTGACGATCTGGCCTTCCTGGTAGGAAACCTGATCTTTTAAGACCATAATCTTGGCTTTATTGATATTTTTCATGATGCTCATAGTTCATAAATCTCCGTGATAGAATGAGAACGTGTCTGAAAAAATTCCCAGGCACGTTCTAAAAATGTGTGATTAAGATGAGATGACTCATCAGTGTCGGGCGTGTATAGAAATGGAATCTGAGGTCCGTTTTCTGATATGCCCAAATTCAAAGATATTTTTGTCTGAACATATACAGTATACGTGGAAAAATGAAAGAAAGCAAGGGGTTTTCTTTATTTCCCGAAAAACAATTCCATATCGTTTTCAACGGTATCGATTCCGGCGATGCCGAAGTTTTCAACGAGAAGAGCTGCAACATTCGGGCTTAAAAATGCCGGAAGTGTCGGGCCGAGGTGGATGTTCTTGACACCAAGCGACAGCAGTGCCAGAAGAACAATGACGGCTTTCTGCTCATACCAGGAAATATTGTAGATGATCGGCAGATCGTTGATATCGTCGAGGCCGAAGACCTCCTTTAATTTCAGTGCAATCACGGCAAGAGAGTAGGAATCATTGCACTGGCCGGCATCGAGGACGCGCGGAATGCCGTTGATGTCGCCGAGGTTCAGCTTGTTGTATTTGTATTTCGCACAGCCTGCGGTCAGGATCACGGTGTCTTTCGGCAGCGCCTGCGCAAAATCAGAGTAATAGCTGCGGCTCTTTGCACGGCCGTCACATCCAGCCATGACAACGAATTTTTTGATCGCGCCGGATTTCACGGCATCGACGATCTGGTCTGCCAGGGCGAGTACCTGTGCATGGGCGAAGCTCCGACGATGGTTCCCTGCTCGAGTTCCGTCGGCGGTGCGCAGTGCTTTGCCTGTTCGATGAGCAGGGAGAAATCTTTTGTCTCGCCGATGGCACTGTCGATGTGCGGGCAGCCCGGATAACGAACCGCTCCGGTTGTGTAAATACGGTTTTTGTAACTGTCCTTCGGCGGCACGATACAATTCGTCGTCATCAGAATTGGGCCGTTGAAGGCTTCAAATTCTTCTTTCTGCTTCCACCAGGCGTTACCATAATTTCCCTTAAAATGTTCATATTTTTTGAACGCCGGATAGTAGTGTGCAGGCAGCATTTCGGAGTGGGTGTAAACATCGATGCCAGTGTTCACGGTCTGCTCGAGCAGCATCTCGAGGTCGCGCAGATCGTGGCCGGAGACGAGAATACCCGGCGGGTGCCGACACTGAGATCGACGGTGGTGATCTCCGGATTGCCGTAAGCGGAAGTATTGGCCTCATCGAGCAGTGCCATTCCCTGCACGCCGTAGGAGCCGGTCTCGAGTGCGAGTGCCGTCAGTTCCTCTGCGGAGAGGGAATCGTCGAGCGTTGCGGCGAGAGCACGCTGCAGGAAGGCATCGATTTCCTCGTTTTCTTTTAAGAGAACATTGGCATGGCTGGTGTACGCGGCAAGTCCTTTCAGACCGTAGGTGATGAGCTCGCGTAAAGAGCGGATGTCCTCATTTTCCGTGGAAAGTACGCCGACGGTTACTGCTTTTGCGGCAAACTCATCGGTTGTGCCGTTCCAGAGGGCGGCTTCCGGCAGAGCGGAGCAGTCGGCAAGCTGAGCGAGAAGCGCTTTGGTCTCAAGCGTTGCCTCAATTCGTGCGCGGATCGTATCATCATCAAAGTTCACGTTTGTGATGGTCGTAAACAGGTTTTCGGTGATGAGATGATTGACGCTGGCATCGACGGTTTTTCCTTCGCGGCGGAGCTGTGTCGTCACGGCGGAAAGTCCTTTCGTCGTCCAGATCAGCAGATCCTGCAGCGCCGCTGTCTCCGGGCGCTTTCCACAGACACCGGATTTTGTACAGCCGGAGCAGCCGGCAGTTTCCTGACACTGGTAGCAAAACATATTCTGTTCCATAAAAATAGTTCCTCCTGTAGGGTATTTCCGAGGGGTTAAGCGCAGAGGGAAAAACAGATCTGCGCGGAGTTTCATAATTTACACGTACAGAATATCGGATATAACAGGAAAAGTATGTGGTTATAACCACGGAAAATACTTTTTGTGTATATTCGTTTATGAAAAATAAGCATTTGAAACGATGAAACGGTAAAAAATTTACGTTGCGGTACCGCCTAGAGAGACGGATGACGCAGCGTAAATTTGTTTTTATGAAATTCGAGGATTCCCTCTTTCTGCATTTTTCCGAGTTCTTTGGAGAGGGCGCTCCGGTCGAGGTTCAGGTAGTCGGCGAGGCCCTGGCGGTCGAAGGGGATCGTAAAGGTGTCGGTGCCGGTTTTGGCAGACTGCGCGGCGAGGTAGACCAGCACGCGCTCGCGGATCGTCTTTGGTGTAGTGCAGAAAATGCGGTTGGAGAGGGTAAGATTTTTCTGCATGGAGATGCGGAGCATGTTACTGCGAAGCTGGGACAGCCATGCATCATCACCATCGGCGGTCTGGTCGAGGTTTCGAAGATTGAAAAAGAGAACCGTCGAGGCTTCGGCTGCCGTGACATTCACCATCATCGGCTCCCGACAGAAGGCATACGTTTCGGCAAATACCTGGCCGGGGGTGATCTTGCTTAAGATACTGCGGTTGCCCCAGAGATCCGTATTCTCCACGAAAACGCTGCCGGACAGCACAATCCCCAGTTCGGACACGCGGTCACCCATGTGATAAATGGTCTGGTTTTTCTCAAACGAACACGTCCGCAGCCACCCGCTCGAAACAAGAGCCGTCCGCCCGGTTTCCGAGATGCCATGAAAGAGCGGGAGAGAAAACACCTCGGCCGGAAAAACAGCATCAGCCAATGATTTCATACTGCAGCATCTCGTATTTCAAAATACTGCCCTCCATAATTTCCGGCGGCAGCAGTGCGCGGGCAACCAGTTTCATTTCATTGTCCTCCGGTTCGATGTCATTGCGGCGTAAATGCGCGTAATCACCATCGATGGCGACTACTTCGTAGGTGCAGGATAACATAAGAAAACAACCTCCTTTTTCTTTACATGATACCTATTATACCGTGTGCAGAAACGGATGTCGATGGAATTTTTAATGTCGGAAACAAAAGTCTATGCTATACTTACAGCAGGGTATGACAGAAAAGAAAGGATGGAAGGTAGGATCCTGGGGGAAGAACTTGAACTGGAAGTCTGCTCGGTGCTGAGAAAAATCCGGGAAGATATGTAGCTCATTATCATCAGCGGCTATGCGGAATTTTCTTATATAATAGGAAAGTTCGACATCTGCTCAGAGAAATCCCTAAACATGTGGAGGATAAAAAAACTGATTTTCTAACAGAGCTTCTGCCATGGTCCAAGTCTTTACCAGAACATATCGGGAAGCTCAGACAGCAATAAGATTTCACCAGCTAACAGAGGATTTTTCTTTACACAATAACTCCATATAATTACCGGAATCAGACAAAGCCGAAAAAAAGAAAGAAGATTAGGAACCGTAATAATTCTATTCAAATTTTCTTCCTGATTCACTTCACTCTGCATGTACGGTCACCTTACTTTCCTTTTTTTTAGACATAAACCAATAAAATATAACACAAAATGCTAAAGCAAACACAACACCAAAAACATTTTGAATCACTCTAAGACTAACCGCTCCTTGTAGTCCATAAGTCTCTGCTGCAATGGCTAAAGCACCAAATGTGTTAAATACTGCCTGCCAGCCATATTGTGCTGAAAATCCTACACCGATTCCACCAAGAATTCCTATATATGCATAGATTGACGAAGGAAGCAGAAAATATAATACTGTAAAACATATAACACCTGCAATATTTCCGACAATCCTTTTACGGACTCTGTAGTGCATATCTTCCATAAACGGCAAAATCGTGGACATGGCCGCAATACCAGCCACATTGCACGTGGCATATTACAAAGTTCTGCAATGCAAAGGACAATCGGTACGCATAAAATCTGACATATCTGCCATTTTGTTCTGGAAGAAGTGATATCAAATTCTTGTATCAGATCTTTTAGATTTCTTTTATAGGTTCTGTTTTTATGATTTCGATAAAATACGAAGCAGGTAAGTGCTGCACCTAAAGCCATTCCGACTAATCGCATCTGATAGCTTTTTCCCGTAACATCATAACCATATAGCAGTAGATACCCAAGAACCAATGTAGATTGATTAAACATGAATGGATTATGGCATCCGAACAGAATCAACACAGCCAGTGCCGCAATATTTAACAGCATTCCCAATACCGGTGAAAACTGATTTGCTAAATGCGGACATACAGTCATAATTACAAAGAACAAAGCCAAAAGCATCGTAGATTGTCCGGTGTGGATCCCCAGATCCGCATTTCTAAACACCATGAGACATAATAAGACTACTACACCTACAATGCTGTTCTCATTTCCAAATAGGATACTGAAAATACTAACAAAGCAAAAACAAAATGCCATTGTAGCAGCTATCTTCACCAGATATACCCACATATGATATGATTTTTCTTTTAGTGTTTCACTCTTTTTCAACAGGTTTTTAGAACCTGCCTGATTTAACTGCAACTCCTGATAAAATGTCATGTAATTCCTCCTCTATCTGTTTTTCTTAAACTTATATGGCCTTATCTTTCTGGATTGGAAGCTCTACAACAAATCTGCATCCACCATATTCACGGTTTTCTGCTTTGATTGTTCCTCCGGCACTATCTACAATCCGTTTTACAAGTGCAAGACCTAGGCCATTTCCTTCTGCTTTATGAGATCCATCTACCTGATAGAACTTGTCAAATATTCTGGATTTTACATCATCCTCTATTCCTGGTCCTTCATCTTCCAGAATGAACTTAACAGAATCCTGTTCTTGTTTCAGAAACATCGTAATTGTCCCCTTTGAAGGACTGAACTTAATCGCATTATCCAAAAGATTTATCCAGATATGCATAAAAAGTCCTTCATTCCCAGTATATTTAACTTCCTCCAATTCTACCTGAAAACCAATTTCTTTTTCTGTCCATTTTGTTTCCAATGAAAGAAATGCCTGGCGGATCTGTTCATCCAGACGATATTCTTTTTTTTTCATTGGTATATTCTGATTCTCTAACTTGGATAACAGCAAAATATTACCAACCAATCCGGAAAGTCTTTGGGTGTTAAATAAGATTTTTTCTACATATTCCTCTTGATCCGGAGACAGTTCTTCTCCCTGAAGCAGCATTGTATATCCTTCAATGGCATTAATCGGGGTCTTAAACTCATGAGAAACATCAGATACAAAATCCATCTGCAGCACCTCTGTTGCACGAAGTTCTTTTGTCATAACGTTAAAACTTTGATAAGATTCTCCGACTTCTGCTATACGGCTGTTCGTTTCCAAATGCTGTTCAAAATCTCCCTGAGAAACTTCCTTCATTGCTTTACTAAGTCTGGTAATTGGTTCCAGTAACTTTGCATTAATAAAGGAAGTGATCAGCCCGGCAATCAATGTATTGAAAATCAAAAGCCAGCCAAGCACAGATATGCTGCCCGGCAGATTAAAAAAATGATTCAAAAAAGCAAATAATAAAGCAGATATGACTGTTGAAAATACAAGTGCCAGCCAGATTGCACCAGTCAGACAGGATCGGATCCGCAATCCTTTTTCTTTCTTTTGTTCCATTATTTTTTCACCACCTTGTATCCAATTCCACGCATTGTTACGATTTCAAAATCAGGGTTATCTTTAAAACGCTCTCTGATTCTTCCTATATGTACCTCTATCGTATGTGGGTCTGCCTCCGTCTCGTATCCCCATACTTCATCCATCAACTGTTGTTTTGTAAATGTTCTGCCTGGCGAAGCTGCAAGCTTATATAAAAGCAGGAATTCTTTTTTAGGCAAAACAAGACTTTCCTTATCAGTTGTAACCGTCATTGCATCATAATCAAACTCTGTTGAACCGATCACAATTTTGTGTTCATTCAGTATCTGTGCACGGCGAAGCAGTGCTCCAACTCTTAAAACCATTTCATTCACATTTACCGGTTTTACCATATAATCGTCACTTCCCGAAAGAAATCCCTGGCGCATATCATCAAAGGAACCTTTCGCAGTGATCATAAGTACCGGTATCTGATATCCTGCTGAACGGAGTTCCGACACCAGTTCATAACCATCCATAACCGGCATCATAATATCGGAAATGATCAGATCAATATACTCTTTATCCAATATTTCTAATGCCAGTGCTCCATCCGATGCACTTTTGACCTGATATCCATTCTTCTCAAGCACTTTTTGGAATAGCTGGCTTAATTCTTTATCATCTTCTACAATCAATATTTGAAACACGTTTTCCTTCCTCCTTATTAAAACAGATACCTTGCCCATCCAAGCAGATGCTGTACCAAAAATATTTTTCTCTGACGTTTCTTTGTTAATTCGATTGGCTCTACATGATATGGATCACGATAGGTTCCATCTTCCAATACCTGTCGGGACACTCTTTCATATTCCATCATGCCTTCTTCCAACTGTTTATTAATCTCTTTGCTACGTATTACAAGCATCAGTTCCGTATCCAGATACGTGCTTCTCATATCCATGTTAAAGGAACCGATTACGGATAGATCATCATCAATCAGGATGCTTTTTCCGTGGTAAGAATAGCCGCCTTCATACTCCCAGATATCAATTCCTGTATTTAAAATTCTGTTTCTGTTTCTCGCATAATCAGCAGAACCAAACGGATTTCCATTGTTGGCAACCGAATTGGTCATGATAGAAAAATCCGGAACTCTCTCCGCAATCTCTTTCCATGTATTATACATCATATCATTGCAAATAATATATGGTGTATGAATTTTCACGCGCTCTTTTGCATTTTTCATTAGTTCTCCCAGTTGATACCAGACTACTGGTTCCTTGGAACCTGTGTGGATAGGATTTGACACTAATGCAATCTTTTCTGTCTCAAAAGTTTCGTCCGTGTAATCGGTATCGCAGATTCTTTCCTTATTCTCTTCAAAATATTTCTGATAGCCGTTCTGCAGCTCTAAAACTGCGTTCTTTACAGATTTTCTATTTGCCAGTTTTTTATTGTCATGAAAATAACCACTGTCTTCTTGTTCCCATATCGTTTCAAAATACTCTAACAACTGGTTAACTGAATTTTCTTTCTCAGGTTCATCGCAAACCACTAACACGTCTCTGTCATAGTTCTTATGTCCCGGAAAATCACCCAGGAAATAATTGTATGTATTTCTTCCCCCAAGAATATATCTCTTTCCATCTGCAATCAAATATTTATCATGCATTCTACCCATCATTTTCCACGGTTTCAACGGATTGGCCTTATTATATAGTTTAATTTCAACATTCTCATGGGAAGATAATCCATAGAAATACGGATTTCCTTCCATATCAATCCAGCTCTCCATTCCATCTACTAACAGACGAATATGTACACCCCTGTCTGCCGCATCATGCAGTGCTCCTAAAATCAATTTTCCACTTTCATCGGATTGAAATGCAAAAGTAGAAAGAATAATTTCCTTTTTTGCATTCTTGATCAAACGCACTCTTTGTAAAAGCGCTTCTGGATTCTTTTCTATGATTACTGCCCGTTCTGTATTTTCACTGCATTCGTTCCATGACCCATTTTTTGTTTCTTTTTTGGTTGTATTGGACACTTCCGGCTGCTTTTTATATGCAACGCGGATTCCGAGCAATTCATAAAAAGCCACACATAAAAAAACTGCCAGTATAACAAGAAGGATTTTACATATTTTATACTTTTTCATTGTACATCACCTGATTCCTTTTTATTTCATACTTATACAATACAAAGTCAATCTCAATTTAACCTCAACAAGGTTTGTTTTTTCATCAATGCAACATCTTCTTTGTACAACAGACTGTTAGATATAGCAAAAACGGCCTTTCAAAAACAGTTAACTTCTAAATCAACTGTTTTTTGAAAGGTCGTTTCATCAGATTCTTATAGCAATCCAGCAAATAATCTCATAAATAATTGTCCCAGTCGCAAATATGCACTTCGTCCGGTTTGATATTGGTCTGTCACATCACGACATTCTCCCATCGTTCTTATCAGATCATTTTTTATTTCCACAACTGCCTGACAATCTGCCATAAAACAGCCGTTTTCAAAATGGTGATATAAACTTCGATAATCCAGATTAATTGTTCCACAAGTTGCCATACAGTCATCTGCCACACTCATTTTTGCATGACAGAAACCAGGAGTCCACTCATAAACACGAACACCATGTTTAACCAATCCATGATAAAAAGAACGAGTTATATTATAAATGAATTTTTTATCAGGGATACCAGGTGTGATAATTCTTACGTCTACCCCTCGCTTAGCAGCCAGACATAACGCATGCGTCATTTCATCTGTTATGATTAGATATGGAGTCATAAACCAACAATATTTTTCAGCTTTATTTATCATACTGATATAAACTTCTTCTCCTACTTGCTCATTATCCATAGGGCTGTCTGCATAAGGTTGAACAAACCCAGTTTGCTGTGCCGCATAATCATAGTGGAAAAGGTATTTACTAAAATCAGAATCATTAGCATCCTTATCACTTACTGCATTCCACATTTCCAAAAATGTCACCGTAAGCGACTGAACAGCATCTCCTTCTAAACGAATACCTGTATCTTTCCACTGTCCATACGGGTGTGTGTAATTAAAATATTCGTTTGCTAGATTATATCCACCTGTAAATCCGACTTTTCCATCAATAACTGTTATTTTTCTATGATCACGATTGTTCAAAAACAGATTTAAACCTGGCATAAACGGATTGAATACACGGCAATGAATTCCTATTGCCTCCATCTTTTTCACAAAATCTGTGTTAATAAAGCCTATAGAACCCATATCATCGTAGAATACTCTAACTTTCACACCTGCTTTTACTCGCTCTTCCAGAACATCTTGAATCTTATGCCATGCTTCAGCGTCTTCTATCGCATGATATTCCATAAAGATAAACTTCTGTGCTTTCCCCAAATCCTTAAGCTGTGCCTCTAATCCTTTCACTGCTTCATCAAAATACACAATATCCGTATTCTGATAGATTGGATACTGCGAATTTCTTTGTATGTAACTTGCTATATTTCCTGCTTTCGGAATTGTTTCTTTTATTCTGCTCAAACACTCCTGACTGTCCGGGAGCATTGGTAACAATTTGCTATCAATTTCTGCATATCGCTCACGCATTTTATGTGTGCCGCCATTCAAACCAATCAACAAATACAGGCCTACACCCATAATTGGGAAAATTAGAATTAAGATGACCCAAGGCATTTTCATAGAGGATGTCTTATTTGATGCGTACAATCCCAAAACCAAGATCCCACTCAAAATCCTTGTAAATAAATTTATGATTTCTGCATATTCATTCAAGCGTGTTACGATAGTAATAATAAAAATCACTTCCAGAAGAATGCAGATTATGGAAAAGCACAGCCGTTTTACCCCATTTTTTGTTTTTGCTTTGCCCTCTAAAGTATCTTGTTTCATATATATTCCACCTTCCTACTTGCTCAGTTTTCTCCCTAAATTTCGTGTAACATACCAATTTTGTCTTTTATTCTCTGCATTTCATTATCTGCTTCAAGGATAGCTCTTGCAGAATGAAGTAATTCTTCACTTATCTCATCATAGCCAGGCATTTCTTCAATTCCTTTTTTATAGCGAAGTTGATGTTCCAATGTTGCCCAGAAATCCATACCATTGGTTCGAATCTGTAATTCTACACGCATAGGTGTTTTACCCTTAGCAAAAAATACTGGTATTTCAACAATCATATGATAGCTTCGATAACCATTCGATTTTGGATTTTTTATATAATCTTTTGTTTTAAAAACTTACTAAATTTCTGATTATCTTTTCATAAGTTGGTAAATGCCGATATATCCCGTATTTTAGGGCTTTATCGGTATTTTCTTTTTGGAAGATACCTTGCATAAGCTGGCATTTACCAGCATGAAAATGCAACCAAAAGTAGTAAATGAGTAGTAAATATAAGCTCCGATATTAACAAGCCAGTCTTTCCAGTTCCGCTTTTGCAGATTGAAATGTACCGTGTGCGTAATAGCCAAGTGTCATGGTTATGTTAGCGTGTCCCATGAGATATTGCAGGGTGTTTGGGTTCATTCCTCTATTTGCCATATTCGTACAATAAGTATGCCTGAATGAATGTGGTGTGATGTTCGGTAACTTATCCGTGTGATACTTGTTATATTTCTTAATCAATCCTCGCACCATACCCTCATAGTTTCCTGCAACTTTAGGCAAGCCCTCACGGTTTAAGAATAGGAAATTGCTGTAACCACCTACAATCAGCGGTTGTGCTTTTCCTCTGCTCTTTAGTATTCTTTGGATTGCTTGATAAGCCCGTTCTGTCAATGGAAGTTCCCGTTTTCCGTTTTTGGTCTTTGGTGTTTCAATATAGTAGCCTATTTCGCTATCTTTCAATAGCTGGTGGTCTATATTGAGTATTCTGTTCTGCATATCAATATGCGTCGTCAGTCCGCAAAATTCAGAAATACGAAGTCCCGTTTCCAGCAGAAGCACAACCTCATCATAATACTTGCTGTAAATCTTGTCCTTTTCCATAAAGGCAAGCAGGCGTTCTTCCTGCTCTGGTGTAAGGATAACTTTCTGCTCCGTATCATCTTCCAGAACATCACTTAGCTTAAATTCAAACGGGTTCTTTCTGATACAGTCGTCTTGTATCGCCATGTAAAATGACGCTTTCAAGGAACGCTTATAGTTATCAATCGTTTTATAGGCATATCCTTTTTCACTCATTCTGATAGCCCATTCTTTAGCGTCCGATTGCTTCACAGTATCAATCGCCCTCATACCCAACGGGTCGTTTTTCAGAGCGTTCATAAGATACTGTCGTCCTTTTTCAGTAGCCCTTTTGATGTTCTTTCTTTGGCTGTTCTTCTTGTCGTAGAGCTGGCAGACTGTCATTTTACCGCCGACTGTGTCGATACCGTCGTTAAGGTCTTTTTTTATCTGTGCTTCTTTTTCCCTCAACGATATATCATCACGCTTTCCAGCAGGTGTCTTGTCTGTCGGTACAAGTTTCCAAGAATAGACAAATTGTGGCTTTCCGTATATATCGGTATATTTATAAACGTATCTTCCGTCTTTTCGCTGGCTCTCTCCATTACGCAAATTGCGATTTTTACCGTCTTTTCGTTTTACATTAGACATAGTGTAAAGCTCCTTTCCGTCATGGAATGAGCCGTGATACGCTATATTTATTATACCATATCTACGGCTCAATGACATTAGATTTCGTCCAATGTATCTATGATTTTTTCAAATTGTTTTCGCTTAATCTGAATACGGTTACCGTTCACGATAACCCAGCCAGCGTCAATATTTTCTTCGGCTAATTTACGCAATTTCTTTTCGCCAATGCGGAAGTATTTGGACGCTTCTTCAATCGTCAGCGTATATTTTTCCCAGATAGGCACATCAGTATTGTTCATAATCTATGCACCCCCTTTACTGTGTGTCATTTTTTACAAGCAGGCAGACGGCTTTGGAAAGCTCCGTTAGTATCTCAACTATTCCCATTCTTGTGGGCAGAACCGCACCATGCGGACGTATCATTATTCTGTGAGGATAGGTCGTGGCAAAACGACTTTTCCAACAGTCGCTCTCGGATCACTGCGTGGGTCGCTCGCTTTCTTTTGAAAAGGTCGTGGCGTACAGTCCCCGTGGCTCGCTATCTCACAAACGTATCTGTCTGCTTTATTCAGTTGTCAAAGAGCTGTGGCGAAAGCGTGTTGCTTTCATGTAAAAGCAGGGGCAGAGCAGGAAAGAGGGGATTGAACAAATCATGCTCTGCGGTTACTGCTTGTTATTCTTCGGTTTCTAAAGGAATATCAAAGTCCAAAATCATTTTGATAAGTGCTTCTCTGATACGTCCTTTTAATTCCATGTCTACGACTATGCAGACATTACCATATTTGTCGTAGAACGGACGCAAACAACATTTTGATATGTACGGGTCATACAACGCCAGTATCTTTTCAATCGCATTTACGTTGCCGTCCACAGCCGACGAAATAAGGTAAAATGACGGGCGTGTGTTATTCATCATTCATGTTCTCCTTTAATTTTTTCTTGATTTCTTCAAGTGAGTTCTTCCTACTGCGGAACGACGTTGAACGGTTAATCTTTAATCTGTCGCCGATTTCTGTATCGCTCATGCCTAAGAAGAAATACATCAACAAGATTTCTCTGTCTTTTTCAGACAGATACTTAATCGCTTCTGCTAAATCATCATCAAGGACACGAACCTCAATACCACATACATCAAAGGCGGTATAATCGCTTTCGTATTCGTCCCAGACTGCCAGCTTTTCTACGACGATTTCTGGAAGTTCACAATAGGAAATTTCCTTATTTCTTCGTCGCTTTAATTCTTTGCGATAATTACGGACAATGCCTTTCACTACACGTTTGAGCTTGCAGTCAAATTGACATTGTATTGTCTTTTGGAAGTCCGACGGTTTCATATCATCACACCCCCTTTCCGTTATGACGTGAAAAGTGTTTATCCCTCTTTCCGCACCATATCTGTACAGCAAGGTGTGATTTGTTGCATGATTTTGAAAAAAAATGAAAAAATTTTTTCGGGTACAAAAAAAGCCCGCACAAAACATATAGTCTGTACGAGCTATTAAAGCTGTGAGATATTCAGTTGTTAATAAAATGCTGTTAGGTAGTGTATGACCGTATAAGATTATGCTTAAAACTTTCCATGACACAAGCCCCCTTACAGCACTTGATTTCTATTAAACTTTTGTCTTTTTTGTAATCTTGTAAATATATTCTTCTGGAGTAGGGCGTTTATTTCCAAAATACTTTCTGAAATTCTCCTGCACTTCTGGGTCGGTGCTGTTCATAGCTTCATCAATCGTCGCTTCAATATCAGCTCGAACATCAGCTAATGACACACCGCCAGCTTTTGCACCAGCTTTCAATGCTTTTTTAATATCTCGTTTTTTAAGTCCTATCATAGTATTACCTCGTCACAATTTACTGAATGTTTTAGAAATGTTTTTCAAAATGCTTATATAGAATAATCCCTAAAAATGTTTGCAGTAGGAATAAACCAAATATAATGCCTATAATCCATGCTTCAATATGAAGTAACGCAAGTACAAAAGCAACAAACAAGTACACGAAAGTCATTAACTGATATACTAAAGAAC
>NZ_QUED01000031.1:0-31535 GCF_003477865.1 Blautia sp. AF34-10 | reverse complement strand
GGAGTGCCCGAAATGCCATGCAGTTCATGACCGGGATACGAATGCAGGCATTAATATTCTGAAAAAAGCACTGCAGATGCAGTCTGCATAAAGATGAAAAGCTGTACCGCAGGGCATACGGGAACAGGATAAACATAGCTTGTGGACACTGTGTAAGACATTGCAGTACCGTAAGGTATTCGTCAATGCAGTAGTGGAAGAAACAAGAATCCCCCTGCTTTAGCTGTGGGGAGTGTCAAATTAATGTGCAGACGCAGAAATATCATATTGTAAAGACAACATCGCAGAGTGCAGCCCAAATGGGGGAATATGAGATCATAGACGATTTTGGCGGGCATGCGAAGTGCATGGCAGAGAAAATGTGCATGGAATCACAACTGGAAGAAACTGCTGCATTTATCGATCTCAATACGCTGGAAGAGCGGCTCGCCGGAAAAAACAGTATCATACACGAATTTATCGATAAAAAAACAGGCTGGTGCCGGAACAGATTCATTCCTGTTGATTACGATGAAAATGGAAGGCTTCTGCATGTGCTGTTTTGTATTGAGTGTATCGAAGAAGAGAAAAAACGTGAGAACCGCTTGATTTATCTGGCACAGACGGATCTTATGACGGGATTGTATAACCGTGGAAGCGGGGAAAGACAGATTTCCCATCTGCTGCAGGAAAAAACAGGAGGTCTGCTTTGCCTGATTGATTGTGACAAATTCAAAACAATCAACGATACGTATGGACACTCGACAGGGGATAAGGTTATTATCGCCGTTGCAGAGACGATGCAGAAATCCTGCCGGGACAAGGACGTAGTTCTGCGCCTCGGGGGTGACGAGTTTGCAGTCTTTATGCCGGAAATGCGGGAGAAAGCGGCGGCAGAGAGATTTTTCGAAAGACTTTTTTATAACATCAGCCAGATTACGATTGCGGAAATGAAGGGGAAGCAGATAGAAATCAGCCTGGGTGCCTGTTTCTGCGAGGCATCGGAAGAAGTTTCTTTTGACCAGCTGTACAGAAAGGCGGACCGGGCAATGTATCAGAGTAAAAAGAAACAGGGATACAGTGCCTCCATTTATGAAGAATGGATGAAAAGCAATTAGAACAGGACAAGGCAGGAGAGATACCAGATGAACATCATTTGTGTAGACGACGAACAAATACAGAGGGACTGGAAGGGATGGAAGCCTTAAAGCTCTTCGGGAGCAGTGTGGAAGCCTAGGAATGGGCAAAGGAGCATCCGGTGCCGGGAAATTTGCGAGAAACATCAAAACGGAAGCAGAGTTTCCGAACTCTCAGAGGAATATGCTTTATCGGAAAAGAGCATTCAGCGGATCCTGCGCTGCACAGCAGCAGACGGAAAAAATACGGACTGAATACAAAAATGGAAAGACAGCCATGGAAGAACCCCCGGGCTGTCTTTTGTATTTCTGTTGCTTTTTTTTCCGTTTTTCCTTGCATTTCAGAAAGATGCTGTTATAATAAGGGAAAGTGAATAAATATACATTACATGAGGAGAGAAGGAGATTATTATGAAAATGAATTTTGCAAAAAAAGCAACAGCACTTGCAATGTCCGTTTTGTTTGCTGTTTCGATGGCAGGATGCGGAAGTTCTGCATCTACCGCAAAGAAAGTAGAAGTAACATCCGTAGAGGATCTGGCAGATCTGAAGATTGGTGTACAGACCGGAACAACAGGTGATTCTCAGGCGAGCGATGCGTTAATGCAGATTCCCAGATGCAGCGTTACAACAAAGGCGCCGATGCTATTCAGGCACTGAAAAACGGAAAGATTGACTGTGTTGTCATCGATTCCCTGCCGGCAGAAAAATTCGTTGCAGCAAACGATGATCTGAAAATTGTAGATGGTATTTTTGATACCGAAGAATATGCCATGTGCTTTAAAAAGGGCAATACCCTGCGAGACGAGTTCAACACTGCATTGGCAGAGCTGAAAGAGGACGGAACGCTGGATGAAATCATGAGCAACTACATTGGTGATGAAGTCGGACAGCATCCGTATGAATCCCCGGCAGACGCGGACCACTCCAAGGGAACGCTTACCATGGCAACCAACGCAGAGTTCGAGCCGTGGGAGTACAAAGAGGGAAATGATATCGTTGGTATCGATGCCGACATTTCCAAGGCAATCTGCGACAAGCTTGGTTATGAGCTGAAAATCGAGGATATGGCATTTGAAGCCATCCTTGCATCTGTCAACAGTGGAAAAGCAGACTTCGGCGCAGCCGGAATGACGTTACTCCAGAACGGGAAGAAAGCGTTGATTTCACGGATACTTATGCAGATGCAACACAGGTTGTCATTGTCAGAAAGTAATAACATAGTGATAAGGACTGCGAGAGTACGAAGTACGGGGCAATCTGGAATCAGGGGATAGAAACGAGCGGCTGTCCGCCAGACAAAAGGCGCGGCCGCTCGTTTTTCGATTGCGCTGTAAGGAAACTGCCGGTTGCAGATCCCGCAGTTAAAAACACAAAGGAGAGATGTGTCATATGGAAAATTTACATCATCAGTTCAACCGCTACTTTGTAGACAATGGTGCTACAGAATGGTGGCTGACCGGTCTGAAGACGACACTGCTTGTCACGGTGCTTGCGCTGTGCATCGGTGTTGTGCTCGGACTTCTTATCGCACTGATCCGCTCGACACACGAGCAGACCGGTAAATTAAAACTTCTGAACATTGTTGCGCGCGTCTATCTGACGATCATCCGCGGAACGCCGTCCATGATTCAGATCCTGTTTTTCTATTCGGTTATTTTTGCAACCGTAAACCTGAACAATATCGTGATCGGCGGAATCGCATTTGGTATCAATTCCGGTGCATACGTTGCTGAGATTTTCCGTTCCGGAATTATGTCTGTGGACAAAGGACAGACGGAAGCAGGACGAAGCCTTGGCTTAAATTCTGCACAGACCATGCGTCTCATCATCATTCCGCAGGCGTTTAAAAATGTTCTTCCGGCGCTGATTAATGAGATGATCGTGCTGTTAAAAGAGACTGCCATCATCGGCTATATCGGAACCATTGATATTACAAAGGCAGCGACCCTGGTACAGAGCCGTACGTACGATGCGCTGGTTCCGCTTCTTTCCGCAGCGATCTTTTATCTGATTCTTGTTATGATTCTGACCTATTTCATGGGAAAACTGGAAAGGAGACTGCGTAAGAGTGACCACTAATGAAAAAGTATTAATCAAAGTTGAAAATCTGCAGAAGAGCTTCGAGGATAATAAGGTTCTGGACGGGATCAGTACAGAGATCCGTCAGGGAGAGGTTGTCGCTGTCATCGGTCCTTCCGGTTCCGGAAAATCGACCTTTCTGCGTTCCTTAAACCGTCTGGAAATTCCAACCGGCGGAAAAATTTATTTCGAGGGCGTTGACATCACAGCACCGGAAACCGATATCGACCATGTACGACAGAGGATTGGAATGGTATTTCAGCAGTTCAACCTGTTTCCGCATAAAACCGTCAAGGAAAATATCATGCTCGCCCCGGTGACATTAAAGCTGATGACGCCGGAAGAAGCAGCGAAAAAAGCGATGGAGCTCTTAAACCGCGTTGGACTGCCGGATAAAGCAGATGCTTACCCGGGAAGCCTTTCCGGCGGTCAGAAACAGCGAATTGCCATTGCACGCGCCCTTGCGATGAACCCGGATGTCATGCTGTTTGACGAGCCGACCTCCGCACTCGACCCGGAAATGGTAGGGGAGGTTCTTGAAATTATGAAGGAACTTGCTGAATCAGGCATGACGATGGTTGTCGTAACGCATGAAATGGGTTTTGCAAGAGAAGTGGCAACCCGCGTGGTCTTTATCAACGAGGGAAATATTCAGGAGGAGAATACGCCGCAGGAGTTCTTCGCAAATCCGCAGCATCCCCGGCTCAAAGAGTTTTTATCGAAAGTATTATAATAAAAAACGCTGCTCTGTATCATCAAAACACAGAACAGCGTTTTTGCATCTTATTTGGAAATCGTGCGGGTGGCTTCTTTCAGCCACTCTTTTTCGTCCCCTTCCAGATAAGGAGAAATCTTCTCATACACTTCTTTGTGGTAATTATTCAGCAGCTCGACATCTTTCTCCGTCATATACTGCGTATCGATACCGTCGAGGTCGATCGGAACCATGGTAACGAACTCAAAGCGCATGAACTGGCCATACATGTTCTTTTCTGCTTTGCGGCAGAGCATCAGGTTCTCGGTACGGATACCGTGGCTTCCTTCAATATAGATACCTGGTTCGTCGGAGGTCAGCATACCTTCCTCGAGAACGGCATTTTCCATGCGCTCCGGAACCATTTTCCAGCGGAAACCGTTTGGACGCTCATGGACATTTAAGAGATAGCCGACGCCGTGGCCGGTTCCGTGATTGAAGTCAAGACCTCTCTCCCAGAATGCCTGTCTTGCGAGGTAATCGAGATTGATGCCGATGCATCCATGGAGAAATTTTGCGTTTCCAAGACGCAGGGTTCCCATCGCGGTGATGGTGAAATGCTCTTTTTCTTCCTCAGTCAGCGGTCCGACAACAATGGTTCTTGTGATATCGGTTGTTCCTTCATAATACTGTCCGCCGGAATCCACGAGGTACATGCCTTTTGGCTGTAGAACGGAGAAATCTTCTTTCGTTGCCTGATAATGGCACATAGCGGCATTCGGGCCGTAAGCGGAGATGGTTCCGAAACTCGGCTCAATGTAGCCTTCCTGCTCTTTTCGGAAGGATTCCAGTTTCTCTGCAACGGAAACTTCGTCCATCGGGATTTTGCCGATGTTTTTCTTTAACCAGTAAACGAAACGGGTTACAGCAACGCCGTCTTTGACGTGGGCTTTGCGGATATTTTCCATCTCAACTGGTGTTTTCAATGCCTTTAAGGAGGAAGCCGGGTTCATCACATTGACAATCGTGTTTTCGCCCATGACGCTCTGGCAGATTGTGTAGTTGACTTTGGCTTTCTCCAGAAGAATCGTTTTTCCTGTGATGCCTACAGCGAAATCATAGACAGCATCGTATGGATGAATCGAAATACCAAGACCGGCAAGATACTGTTTTACTTCATCATTTAAAGTTGCTTCCTGAATAAACAGATGGCCTTCGGTTTCGGTCAGAATGAGGTAGGAGAGGACAACCGGATTGCACGGAATATCGTTTCCGCGGATGTTCAGCATCCAGGCAATATCGTCGAGTGCGGTCAGGATATGTACCTCGGCACCGTTCTCTTTCATCTTTTCGCGGACTTTTGCAAGACGGTCAGCAGCGGACTCGCCGGTATATTTGGAATCAAGAATCCATACCGGTTCTGCAGAAAGTGCTGGGCGGTCGGACCAGATTTCACCGATCAGGTCACTTCGATAGGAGAGAAAACGCTCCGGAAGTGTCTTTTCCAGTGTCTCACCGAGCATCTCATTGACAACGCGGCCGTCGAAGCCGATGGTCATGCCTTCTTTTGTATTTGCCTGCAGGTATTCCTCTACGGTCGGAACACCTTCCTGGCCCATTTTCATTAAAGTAACGCCGGTTCCGGCAAGCTCTTTGGCTGCCTGTACGAAGTAGCGGCCGTCGGTCCAGAGGCACGCTTCATCCTGCGTAATCACAGCAGTTCCGGCAGAACCGGTAAAACCGGTAATATACGTTCTTGCTTTAAAGTAAGTTCCTACATATTCGGATTCATGATAATCGGCGGTCGGAACCAGATAAGCGTCCACGCCGTATGCTCTCATTTTTTCGCGGAGAGCAGCTAATCTTTCTGGTATCATAGTTTTTTCCTCATCTTTCTTTTCGAAAAATAATGTCGGCATTTTTAAATGGGATGCCAACATTTTTATTCTATCACATTTTCCAAATCTGTCAAAGTGATGATTGAGAATTTGTCTCACTGTTTTCCTGTTTTTGCGAAAATTTTTGTGCATTTGGAGATTTTTCCTATTTTTCAAGAGCTTTTTTGTACCATTTTCTGCACAAAAGAAGTAAGATAGGAAGAAAGAAAAAGCGTGGTGAAACTACGCGAAGAAGCAGAAACTATGTAAGAAAGGGGGACATACTGTAATGCATACAATATGTCTGAAAGACAACTGGACCTTAACGGTCCTTGGAAAAAATGTTTACGATATTCCGGAGACTCCAATTGAGACAAAGGTTCCGTCTACCGTTTACGGCACACTTCTGGAAAAAGGTCTGATCCCGGATCCGTTTTATCGTGACAATGAACTCGATGCACTGAAACTGATGGAGAACGATTTCGCATACGAGACAGAAATCGTGATCGGAGAGGAAGACAGAAAAGCGGATCGCCTGTTTTTACATTTCGACGGAATTGATACGATCGCGGATGTTTATCTGAACGGAGAGAAAATCGGCTCCGCAGACAACATGAACCGTGTCTGGGAGTACGATATTACCGATCTTGTTGCAGGTGATGCAGCCGATACCGTATATCAGGTAAAAGTGATTCTGCATTCTCCGACCAAATTCATTGCGGAAGAAGATACAAAATGCCCGGTTGGCGGATCCTCCGATGCAATGCCGGGATTCCCGCATATCCGTAAAGCAGCGTGCATGTACGGCTGGGACTGGGGCCCGCGTCTTCCAGATGCAGGACTGTTCCGTGAGGCTTCCGTTCTTGCTGTAAAAACAGCCCGTCTGGCACAGGTATTTGTAGGCCAGGAGCATCACGTAACCGGAAAAACGGTTCACGGAAATGTTGTTGATTCCGTGCGCCTGACGGCAGATGCCGAGATCGAGTGGATGCCGGGAGTTACCGACGGAAACGTAAAAATTGTCATGACGGTTACTTCTCCGGATGGAAAAACCGTTCTGACAGCAGAAAGCGGCAGCAT
Organism: Blautia sp. AF34-10; assembly: GCF_003477865.1. Lineage (NCBI taxonomy): Bacteria > Bacillati > Bacillota > Clostridia > Lachnospirales > Lachnospiraceae > Blautia > Blautia sp. AF34-10. Next base: position 24,687 of record NZ_QUED01000031.1, on the reverse strand, counting down.
CGATCCGCTGACCCATTCAGCACCATCAAAAAATCTGACCGGTCTTACATGTGAGCTTCGCAGCAACCGTGTACAGGCTTCTCTTACCGTAGAAAATCCGGAGCTGTGGTGGCCGAACGGTTACGGCGCACAGGCACTGTATCAGGTAAAGGTAGCGCTTGTTGCAGAGGATACCCTGGATACCTGGGAGAAGAAAATGGGTCTTCGCACCATCACGGTCAATACCGATCCGATGGAAGATGAAGTTTATGATGAACACATGACCGGACAGGCACCAGATTACGACGACGGCGACAACATGGTTATGACAAACGGTGAGAAGAAAGTAATTATCACCGATAAAGCAGCAAAGACGGTAAAAGGCCGCAACTTTGCATATGAAATCAACGGACTGCAGATTTTCGCGATGGGCGCGGATTACATTCCGGAGGATAATATTTTAACCCGCCAGACGAGAGAACGTACCGATCTGCTGTTAAAATCTGCACAGGAAGCAAACTTCAATTCCCTGCGTATATGGGGCGGCGGATACTTCCTCGATGACTTCTTCTATGATGTCTGCGATGAGAGAGGACTTCTGATCTGGCATGACTTCATGTTTGCCTGCGCTTCCTATGAGCTGTCAGATCATTTTGAGGAGAATATCTCCACAGAAATCCGTCAGAATGTACGCAGACTTCGTTCTCATGCAAGCATTGCTCTGTGGTGCGGAAACAATGAGATGGAGACACAGTATGAAATGCTGGCATGGCCGAAATCCAAGAAACAGTATTACGATTATATCCATCTGTATGAGTACATCATTCCGAAAATCGTCAAAGAAGAGGATCCGGAGAAATTCTACTGGCCGTCATCCCCGTCTTCAGGTGGAAATTACGAAAACAGCAATGCGGAAAATGTCGGCGATACCCATTACTGGGGCGTATGGCACGGAAGCGAGCCGTTTACCGCTTATCGTTCCCACCATTACCGTTTCCTGTCCGAGTTCGGATTCCAGTCCTTCCCGTCCCTGCAGACTGTAAAACGGTTTACGGAAGACGGCGACCGCAACATCTTCTCACGCGTCATGGAAATGCACCAGAGAAATACGGCTGCCAACGGAAAGATCCTGAACTATATCTCACAGACCTATCTGTATCCGAAGAATTTCGATGAGCTTCTTTACTGCTCACAGCTTCTTCAGGCAGATGCCATCCGTTACGGCGTAGAGCATTTCCGCCGCTTCCGTGGTACCTGCATGGGTGCTGTTGTATGGCAGCTGAACGATATCTGGCCGGTAGCATCCTGGGCAAGCGTCGATTACTACGGAAACTGGAAAGCCCTGCAGTACGCAGAGAAGAAGATGTTCGCACCGGTTCTGCTTTCCTGTGAGGAGCATGGAGAGATCGATCAGAAACCGTTTGTCAACACTCTGCCGCATCCAATCGATGTCAGTGCAGACCTTCACGTTGCGAATGAGACGGGTGAGCCGATTGTTGGAACCGTAAAATGGTCTCTGCGCCGTCCGGATTCTTCCGTAGTCAAAGAGGGAACCTTCGAGGTCAACGCACCGGCCTACGGCGGACAGTGGATGCCGCATCTTGATTTCAACGGTCAGGATCCGCTGGAAGTTCATCTGACGTATGAGCTGGTTGTCGATGGAAACGTCGTATCTTCCGGATCGACGCTGTTCTGTGCACCGAAGCATTACCATTTCGCAGATCCGAAACTTTCTGTATCGGTAGACGGCGATACCGTAACTGTAACGGCAGAGAACTTCGCAAAATCTGTCAGCGTAGAGACCGAAAACGGTGTGCTTCGCCTGGACGATAACTTCGTTGATATGGAAGCAGGAACAAAGACCTTCCGTATTCTGCCGACCGCAGACTTTACCGCCAAGGGAACCGGCGTATCGGGCGCATACCGCGTACGAAGCGTATACGAGACAGCAGAACGATAAGGCATGGAAAAAGGGCACGCAAAATGAATGCGTGCCCTTTTCTGCAAAATAACGTTATTTATTTTTTTCTGCCTGGATTTTTCTGGCCTGTTTCGGTGTGATTCCTTTTATTTTTTTATAACACCGGATGAAATAGCTGCAGTCCGGATAGCCGACTTCTCTGGCAATAAAAGAAACATCGTGACTGGAAAAAAGCAGCATGTTTTCTGCCGCATTGATTCTGGTTGCCGTAATATATTCTTTGCAGGTCATATTGTAGCGGCGGTAAAAATTCATGGAAAATGTGGAGTGCGACATGTTGCACATGGCGGCAAGTTTCTCTACGGTCAGTTCTTCAAAATAATGGGAATCAATGTATTCGGAAATCAGGTCAAAACTGATTTCGTAGGAAGGATGCACGCCGGGAGACGGAAAAGAAGTCCCGCTTTTTTGCCAGTTCCGTACAAAACGGCTGATGATTTTCCGAAGATCCGCTGTAAGAATCATGGAATAGCCAAGCTCTTTATCCCGGTATTCCTTAAGAATATCCGAAAAAAGAGGAAAAAGGTCCATTTTCCGTACCTGCTCCGGAGAAAAAATACAGGGGCAGCGGAACGTGTGGAGGCCGTGCAGAATCGAACGCAGATCCAGCTCATCCGTCTTGCAGGTGGGCAGAAGATTGGGGTCAAATTTAATCACATCATACTGCACCGGAACAGACCCTTTTGCAAGCGCGATGGAATGAACGCATTTGGGCGGAAAAAGGATCACGGATCCTTCTGTTCCGATGGATGTCACATTATCAAGGGAAACCTCAATTTCTCCTTTCAGAACGTAGAGAAGTTCTACATAATAGTGCCAGTGAGCAGGAATCGGAAGGGAGTCCCGCGTGCTGTCAAAAAGAAAAGCCTCATAAGGAGAGGCGATGGGGTCGATATATTCATATAAGTTATTCATAGATGTCTCACTTTTCGTTCGTAGTGGATGTTCCATACTGACTGTGGATGGAAACAAACTTCTTTTAGTATATAGTGATTTTATATGATTTGCAAGAAGGAATGAAGAAAGGAAAGGTTACAAGATTATCATCATGCAAAAAACAACAAATGATATGACGCAGGGCAACAGCATGAAGCTGATTTTTCAGTTTTTCCTGCCGATTCTGATCGGAAATCTTTTTCAGCAGCTTTACAGCTTTGTGGATTCCATGGTCGTTGGAAAGGGGATCGGAGATGTGGCTCTGGCAGCGGTTGGAAATACCAGTTCGGTACATTTTTTGATTCTCGCTTGCCATGGGGCTTACCGGAGGACTTGGGATCTGTATTTCCCACTCCTTTGGAGCGAATGATATCGAAAAACTGCGGAAAGAAATTGCGATGTCGGTTTATATCTGCCTTGCCATTGGAATTGTAATTACGGTGGGCAGTCTGTTTTGGATGCGCCGTCTGTTTGTCTTTCTCCAGACACCGGAGGATATGATGACAGACACTCTGGTTTATTTTGGAACCATTCTGGCGGGCAGTACCGTTACCATTTTTAATAACTTTGCCATGACGCTGCTCCGGTCCGTCGGAAACAGTAAAGTGCCGCTGGCTTCTATGATCGTTTCGTCGGTGGTCAATATTGTGCTGGATCTTCTATTTGTATTTCCGTTTGGCATGGGCGTGTTTGGAGCGGCGCTTGCAACGGTTCTGGCGCAGGTGGTTTCTGCCCTTTACTGTCTGGTATATATCCGGCGCGCCGCAGAACTGCTTCCGCGGAAAACAGACTGGAGGGCAGATGGTGTACTTCTTGGCGCACTCGTTGGAAAAGGCCTGCCGGTAGCTGTGATGAATTCTGTAACTGCGGTGGGCGGTATGGTCCTCAGGTTTTTGTCAATCAGATGGGAACGGCTTATGTCGCGGCTTATGCTGCATGTATGAAGGTGTGCGGTCTGTTCGAGCAGCCGGGTATAACACTTGGACTTGCACTTCTGACTTTTACAGGACAAAATTATGGAGCCGGAAAATACGACCGGATCAAACAGGGAGTCAGGGCAGGTGTCGTGCTTTCTGTCCTTGTCAATCTTCCTTTTGCAGCACTGGAAATTTTCTGCCCGAAGCTTCTGGCATCCCTGATGCTGAATGATGCGACAGTCATTTCCTATACCTGTATCTTTCTGCCGGTTACCGGAGTTGCCCTGTTCGCCCTTGGCTGGCTGTTTGTCTTCCGAAACGCCTGCCAGGGAATGGGAAAAACAGTTCTGCCGATGGTGTCCGGGATTGTGGAGGTTGCCATGCGCGTCATGGTTGTGCTGCTTTTAGCACCGCGCCTTGCGTTCCGCGGAGTGGCATTCGCAGAAATTTCCGCATGGGTCGGAGCTGGAGTTATGCTTATGATTACCTACTTCTTTTATCAGAGGCGGCTCTCCGGGAAAACTCCAGATGTGAGAGGATAAAAGGAGAAGTTATATATAAAAACCCTGCCTGCACAGCTTTGTAACATAGTCTTTTCAAAGACTGAAAAACTGTGCGGGCAGGGTCTTTTGGTTAAACAAGCGTTCCCATATAGTAGAAGCCGCGGCATTCGTCCAGGGAAACGTTCTGCAGCGTTCCGATCATCGAAGCATCTCCCGGGAAATGAACCAGCGTATTGTTGCTCATACGGCCGGTGACAAGAGAAGCGTCCTGCTCATTGATACTTTCCACCAGAACTTCCTGTACGGTATGAAGATGTCTTGCGGTTACCTCGCGGGAAATTTCCTGAACCTCGGCAAGAAGACGGTCAAAACGGTCTTTTACAACATCCGCCGGGATCTGGTCTTCCATGGCAGCTGCCGGTGTTCCGGTTCTTCTGGAATACTGGAAGGTAAACGCGCTGTCGTAACGAACGCGGCGGACCACATCCAGTGTTTCCAGAAAATCTTCTTCGGTCTCACCAGGGAAACCAACGATAATATCTGTTGTCAGAGAAATATCCGGCACTTTTGCGCGGATTCGGTCTACCAGGTCGAGATACTGCTCTTTGGTATAACGGCGGTTCATCAGTTTTAAGATACGGCTGCTTCCGGACTGGAGCGGAAGATGAAGATGGAGGCAGACCTTCTCGCAGTCGCGCATTGCATCGATCAGTTCTTCCGAGAGATCCTTTGGATGTGAGGTCATGAAACGGATGCGTTTCAGCCCTTCAATCTGATTTGCCTTGCGCAGAAGCTGTGCAAACGTCATCGGCTCCTCGAGATTCTTTCCGTAGGATTGACATTCTGACCAAGCAGCATGATTTCAACAACGCCGTCTGCAACGAGGCGTTTGATCTCTGCGATGATTTCCTCCGGCTTCCGGCTGCGTTCGCGGCCGCGCACATACGGTACGATACAGTAGCTGCAGAAGTTATTGCAGCCGAACATAATATTAACACCCGACTTGAACGGATATTTGCGGTCAACCGGGAGATTTTCCACGATTTTGTCGGTATCTTTCCAGATATCAATCACCATGCGGTCCTCTGTCATGCACCGGACAAGATACTCGGCAAAGCGGTAGATATTATGCGTTCCAAAAATCAGGTTGACGAAATGGTAGCTTTTTTTGAGTTTTTCGACAACAAGCGGCTCCTGCATCATGCATCCGCAGAGGGAAATAATCATGCCCGGATTTTTCTTTTTGTACTTGCCAAGCTGTCCAAGACGACCGTAGACACGCAGATTTGCGTTTTCACGGACGGTACAGGTGTTGTAAACAACAAAATCGGCATCTTCGGTCTCCACAATGTGGTAGCCGACGGTTTCCAGAATTCCCTCCAGTTTTTCGGAATCGCGGGCGTTCATCTGGCAGCCGAAGGTTGTGATGCAGGCAGTCAGATACTCTTTTCCGTTTTGTTTTGCACGCTCCGGTACGAGCTGCTGTTTTAAAAGTGCCATAAAGTAATACTGACGCTGCGGTTCTGTCTCCGGCGCCGGAACAGTAATGTCAACATTTGCAAGATCAATACCGGAAACCTCGGCATCCGGAACGTTTCTGAGATCTATCTTCATAAATGAAACCCTTTCTTTTTCAATATAAAATGCTAAGTACAGTAATAATGAGACGGTATAAAATGCCGTGAAAAAAGACCCGTACAGCCGGATCTTCTTTTTATTTTAGCGTATCTGATACAAAATAGCAAGAAAAACAAGATTGAAAACAGTAAAAATCAGGATATATTTTTTGCGGCAGGAAGCGTCTGCGGCCGTAATCTGGCGATAGGAGATCAGGCTTGCCATAGATGCAATTAAAGTCCCGAGGCCGCCGAGGTTGGTTCCTACAATCAGTTCCGGGATTTCTTTTGTATATCCGGAAAGCAGCATGGCGGCAGGAACATTGCTGATGATCTGGCTTGTGAGGACGGAAAGAAGCCGTTCGTGTCCGGTAATCATCTGTTCCAGATAAATACGAAGCGCTGCCATTTGTTTCATGTTTCCAATAAAAAGAAAGAAAAACACAAAAGTGAACAAAAGAGAGTAGTCTGCTCTGCGGTAAAGGCTGCGGTTCACCAGGCAGATCCCGGCAATCGTGATCAGAAGCAGAATACTATGCGGGAGAAGTTTGGCAACCGTAAGAATACAGCAGAAAAAAAGAGCTGCAAAAACTGCGATTTGCCGCGGATGAGTAATCGCTTTTTTCCCCAGGGAAACGGAAATTTTTTTTCCGGAGAAAAACAGAAAAATGCAGATCAGAAAAAGAACTGCAGCACCCAGAGTATAAGGCAGCATCATAAGCAGAAACTGCAAAAGGGAAAGTCCGGAAAGCGAATACAGATAAAGATTCTGCGGATTGCCGATAGGAGTAAACATACTGCCAAGGTTTGCAGCCATGGTCATAAAGGTGACAAGAAGTATTTTTTTCTGCTCCATATGGCACATTCGCAGAAGCAGAATGCCAAACGGAACAAAGGTAATCAGAGCGACATCATTGGTAATCAGCATGCTGCAGAAAAAGCACAGGGAAATCAGAAGCAGAGCAACCATCCGTTCTGAGTTTACATGCCGGAGAAGACTGGTGCCAAGCCAGTCAAATACGCCACATTCCCGCAGGCCCGCGACAATCAGCATCAGACAGAACAGCAGGATCAGAGTATGAAAATCCAGATAGCCAAGATACTGTGGACCGGGAGGACAGAAAAAGCAGGAAAGCACTGCAAGAAAAAAAGAGACGGTAAGCACTGCATCTTTTTGAAAAAAGGAAATCAGTTTTTTTATCATAAAAATCATCCTTTCATGAATAAGCAGGACTGATGTTGGAAGATCGAGATGAAAAATCAGGCTGCATATTTCGGATACCGCAGATTATTATATAAAAGATATGGAAAAGATGCAAGAAAAAGGTCCAAAACCGAAAAAAATGCGGTTTTTCAAAAAATCGACAAATTTTTCCAGCCAATTCTTGACAATCAACAAAAATCGCGTTAAAATTGCTTCTGTCGTGTAAAAGCAAATTCTGAGAAAAGAAAAAGTAAATGCAGACAAATCGTTTTCAGAGAGCTGCCGGAAAGGTGCGAGACAGCAACGAATCTGGATTGAAAATCATCTTGGAGAAGGAAAGCCCAACGAATCGGCCGTGTATCGTACTATGTGCCGGAATTCCAGTAGGTTTTCACGGGAGTTTCCCGTTACAGAAACCGCGTATGCTTGTGCGTTGTATTCGTGCTTGTTTCAAAGAAGAGACAAGGGTGGTTGCGGGAAAAGAACAGTTCCGTCCCTCGTTGAGGGGCGGATTTTTTTGTTTGTCAGCTGCAAATTCACCCCGGTAATACAGCCTGGCAAAGAATAGATCCTGCTGGAACATTGTATCCGACAGCGGGAAAAGGGAGGAAACATATGAAAGTGTACAAAAAAATCATGAATGGACTGGCATTTGTTGAGAAACTGGTTCTCGTGCTGTCCACGATCCTGATTGTTGTGCTTACGGTGGGAAACGTTCTTTCCCGTAAGGTACTGCATCAGTCCTGGTCATTTACCGAGGAACTCGTTGTTGCGGTATTTGTCCTGATTACACTTCTCGCTGCAGCGCTCGCTGCCCGTGACGGAGAGCTGGTCAATCTTTCTTTACTGCCGGACCGTCTTTCTGCGAAGGCGAGAAGAATCCTGCTGGTTGTCAACACAGCATTTAGTGTTGCCTTTACCGTAGTTCTGTTTAAATACGGCATGGACAAGGTACTGACCCAGCTTGCCAACGGAAAGAGAACGTTCGTTTTAAACTGGCCGGAATGGATTTTCTGGTCTTTCGTACCGATCGGCGCAGCCTGCATGACGCTGCACATGATCGAATATCTGATTGATACATTCGTAAAAGCAAAAGAGGAGGGACAGAAAAAATGATCAGTGCAATTCTTTTTCTTTCATTCTTTGTTTTTCTGATCCTTGGTATCCCGATTGGCATCTGCCTTGGTCTGTCTTCGATCTGCGCGATCCTGTACTCCGGTACATCCCTGACCATCGTAGCAACCAATATGTATTCCGGTATCAGTAAATTTTTGCTCCTTGCCATTCCGTTCTTTGTATTGTCCGGAAACATTATGGCAAAAGCGGGCATTTCCAAACGACTGATTCGTTTCGTCGACACCTGCGTCGGCCATAAAAAAGGCGGTATCGCCATCGTATGCGTTATCGTAGCCTGCTTCTTTGGTGCGATTTCCGGTTCCGGTCCGGCAACCGTAGCAGCACTTGGTATGGTTCTGATCCCTGCCATGATTGAGCGAGGCGGATTTTCTGCTCCGTTTTCCACGGCCCTGATGGCGACGTCAAGTTCGATTGCGATCGTCATACCGCCGAGTATTGCATTCGTTGTTTATGCATCCATCACAGGCGTATCCATTGCCGATATGTTCACAGCAGGTATCGTTCCTGGTATTCTGATGGGTGTGGCCCTTGTCATCGTTGTTCTTCTGGAGGCAAAGAAACACAACATTCAGCCGACCCAGAAAAAAGCAACAGCCAAAGAAAGATGGGATGCCTTTAAAGATGCTTTCTGGGGATTCTTAATGCCGGTCATCATCCTTGGCGGTATCTATGGAAGTATTTTCACCCCGACCGAGGCAGCTGCCGTTTCCGTTGTATACGGTCTGTTTGTCGGAATCTTTATTTATAAAGAGATCAAACTGAAAGACCTGTGGGATCTGATGGTAGATTCTGCCAAAACAACTGGTGGAATTATGCTGATCGTCGCAAGTGCTTCTCTGTTCTCCTTTGTCTGCACAAAGTTTGGTATTGCGCAGGCAGCGTCGGATCTTCTTGGAAGCGTTGCTCATAACCAGTTTGTATTCCTTCTGATTGTCAATATCATTTTCCTGATTGCAGGATGCTTTATCGATGCAAACTCTGCCATGTATATTTTCATCCCGATTATGCTTCCGGTCTGCAAAGCCCTTGGCTATGACCTGGTAGCATTCGGTATCGTGGCAACGGTCAACCTGGCCATTGGACAGGTAACTCCGCCAGTCGGTGTCAACCTGTTTGTCGCCATTTCCGTAAAACTGAAAAAAGGAATGGAAGTTACCATTCAGCAGATTTCCAAAGCCGTTATGCCAATGATCGCAGCATCGGTAGCAGTTCTGCTTCTGATTACGTATGTTCCGCAGATTTCCACGTTCCTTCCAAAAGCACTGGCAAAAGACGGAGCTTATACCGGAACGGTAGCTGCAGCAACGAATTCCGATACTTCCAGTGGCGATGGTTCGGATGGCAGCACAGCAGGAAATTCCTCCGGCAATGAGGATTACAATGATATCGCTGATTACAGTGACCTTGGATGGGAAGAGCAGACCTGGAACTTTACCTGCTCCACCACCGAGAACAGTACCTGGGCAGAAGGCGGACGCAAGTTCGGCGAGCTCATGGAAAAAGCAACCGGCGGCAAGATCAAAGTCAATGTATACGCCGCAGACCAGCTGACCAACGGAAACCAGTCTGAGGGAATCCAGGCACTGATGAACGGAGACCCGGTACAGATTTCGATGCACAGCAACCTGATTTACTCTGCGTTTGACCCGAGATTTAACGTCGTATCTCTTCCGTTCCTGTTTGATTCGGTAGAAGATGCGGATGCCAAACTGGACGGCGAGGCAGGCAAAAAATTAAAAGCAATCCTCGATGAGTACGGCCTGCACTGCATGGGAATCGCCGAGAACGGTTTCCGCCAGCTGACCAACAGCAAGCAGGAAGTAAAAACCGTCGATGATATGAAAAACCTGAAAATCCGTGTAGCAGGAAGTAACCTGCTGATGGAGTGCTACAAACGCTGGGGCGCCGATGCGACCAACATGAACTGGTCCGAGACCTACACCGCCCTGCAGCAGAAAACCGTAGAAGGCCAGGAGAATCCGCTGCCGGCTATCGACGCAGCCAGCGTACAGGAAGTACAGCCGTACTGCTCGATGTGGAATGCGATTTATGACTGCCTGTTCTTCTGCATTAACGGAGATATCTATAACAATCTGACTCCAGAACAGCAGAAAGTTGTCGATGAGGCCGGACAGAAAGCCGTCGATTACGAACGTGCGATCAACCGTGCCGGTGACGATGAGATCATGAACCGCTGGCAGAACGAGAACGGTGTCAAGATCACAAAATACGAAGATATGGACATCGATTCCTTTAAACAGGCGGTAGATGGCGTGGATGAGTGGTATCAGAAGGAACTGGAAAGCGCAGGTTATGACGATGCCAAAGATCTGATTGAAGCCTTTACAAAGAAAGATACATCTTCTGCAAGCACCTACGATGTAGAAGACAGAAGCGATCTCGACTGGCCGGAGCAGACCTGGAACTTCACCTGCTCCACGACAGAAACCAGTACCTGGGCAGAAGGCGGCCGGAAGTTCGGTGAGCTGATTGAAAAAGCAACCGGCGGCAAGATCAAAGTCAACGTATATGCCGCAGACCAGCTGACCAACGGAAACCAGTCCGAGGGTATCCAGGCACTGATCGATGGAGATCCGGTACAGATTTCAATGCACAGCAACCTGATTTACTCTGCCTTTGACCCGAGATTTAACGTCGTATCCCTTCCGTTCCTGTTTGATTCCGTAGAAGATGCGGATGCAAAACTGGACGGCGAGGCAGGCGAAAAATTGAAAGAGATCCTTGATGAGTACGGCCTGCACTGCATGGGAATCGCCGAGAATGGTTTCCGTCAGCTGACCAACAGCAAGCAGGAAGTAAAAACCGTCGATGACATGAAAAACCTGAAAATCCGTGTGGCAGGAAGCAACCTGCTGATGGAATGCTACAAACGCTGGGGTGCCGATGCCACCAACATGAACTGGTCCGAGACCTACACGGCCCTGCAGCAGAAAACCGTAGAAGGCCAGGAAAATCCACTTCCTGCTATCGATGCAGCCAGCGTACAGGAAGTACAGCCGTACTGCTCGATGTGGAATGCAATTTATGATTGTCTGTTCTTCTGTATTAACGGAGACATTTATGACAGTATGACACCGGAGCAGCAGGAAGTGATCGATGAGTGCGGTCGTCTGGCAACACAGTACGAGCGTGAGATTAACCGCGCCGGTGATGATGAAATCATGAACCGCTGGCAGAATGAAAATGGTGTTACCATTACCAATTATGAGGATATGGACATCGATTCGTTCAAACAGGCAGTAGACGGCGTGGACGAGTGGTATCAGAAAGAACTGGAAGGACAGGGATATGATGATGCCAAAGAGCTGATTGAGACGTTTACAAAATAATGATAAAAATCCATCCATGACCTGGAGGTCTCCGGTGAGACTGTTTCTGGGCGTGGATGGATTTTTTTCTTTGAGTTTTCCAGAAAAACAGGTATACTGGAGGGTATCAGAAAACGGGAGAGTTGGAGCAATGAAACAGAAAAAAGAACGGGAAAAAGAAATCAGCCAATGGCCATGGATTTCCATGCTGCCGTTTGGAATTCTGGCAGGATACTGGGGCAATAAGGAAGTGCGGATCACGGCAATTTCGGAATATGGCTTTCAGACCCGTCTTGCGACACCGGCCACGGCAGAGCAGAAAAACGCACCGTGGGAACTGGCATTTTACGATCAGAAAACGGCATCCTACCAGCGGATTCTTCTTCGTGATGCGACTTTTCTGCAGGAAAAAGAGGAAGATTTTGATGTTGTTTATACCTTCGCCACGGAACAAGAAGATTATCAAAATGCGGTACAGCACCTTGCCCTGCAATACAGCCAGTATATCCGCTGGAAAATGGAGGACGATGATGCCGCGCTTGCAGAAGAGATGACAGGATATCCTGCGGAGCAGGACGCGTTTCATCTGGAAAGTCTGGAAGAGCAGAAAAAAGTATGGTTTTCCGGAATTACGAAGGAAACCTTTGTGGCATTGCAGAATAGTGCTGCCGGATCCGGGCAGCCGATTGAGCTGGCGCTCGAACTGGACCGGCCGGAATGGTATAAGGCGTATCTTTCGATGGAAAGTGCGGTGTTTTTTGATGCTTATTTTCGGAGAAACCAGATTGCAGATCCGCCGGTTTTTCACCCGGATCGGCTCTATATAGGAAATGCTTTCTGCCCGCATCTGGCACCGAAAGAAGAGGAACTGTTTGTAATGATGGACAAAGCCTGCCGGGAGTCATTTTCAATTACGCTTACTTTTCCATTTTTGCTGGAAGAAAATCTGACGGAAACGCAAGCACGTCTGCAGCATCTTGCCAGATGGTGTGAACAAAAGAACAAAACCATTGAGATTGTCGTAAATGACTGGGGAACGGCCCATCTGGCAGCTCAGCTTCCGGTGTTTTCTCTCTGCCTTGGCGTGCTGCTCAACAAGCGAAAAAAAGATCCACGGATGGCCTATAAGCTGGGGAACCGGACGCTGTTTGAACAAAATAGCGTTCATGCGGCGTTTTACCAGGAATATTTAAAAGAAGAATTTCGGATGGAACGGTATGAATGGGAGAGCTGCGGCGATACCAGTACAAGGAAGTTTCCAGAAGGGAAAAACAGTATGCATCTTCCATTTTATCAGACCAATACCTCACAGTACTGTCCACTGTATGCAGCATGTACTAAAGGAAGCCGCGGCGCGCAGACGCCGGTGCGGAAGTGCCATAGATTCTGTGAAGAACAGGCGTTTTTGTATCCGGAGCATTTGCGGATGATGGGGAGGTATAATTCGTTGTTTGGGATTGATTTGTCGATCTTGCAGGAGCCGGAGGCGATGGGGAAAATGTATGGGCTGCGCGGGATAGACCGGATTGTAGTGAATTTGCTATAGTGACTTCTTAAGAAGGATGTTCGCAGTTCATATTTTCAACTTGATAGAGCTGCCAATTCGTGATAAGTTGAAAAACAACTGGAAGGGTGCAGACTTCTCTGAAATATTTTTGAGGAGGTGTATGCACATGGGAAAACCGGATATTGTTACCAAAGCATACATGCGAAAGAGTAACATTTTTGCAGATGCGTTCAATTATCTTATCTACAATGGAAGAAAAGTTATTAATCCAGAAAAACTGACAGAAGTTGATTCAACAGAGATTGCCATATCGTTTGGCGCAAAGAAAGAGAGAAAAGAGGCAAAAGAGATAACCGAAATGACAGAAGATCCGGTTCAGAAATATCGGGATATATTGAAAACAGCTGCGGTTATGCAGGAATCGGAAACGTATTATCTGCTTCTTGGAATCGAAAATCAGACAGACATTCATTATGCAATGCCGGTTCGAAACATGATATACGATGCTTTACAGTATGGCAAACAGGTTACAGACACTGCGGCAAGCATCATATCTTTCCGAAACATTATCTTGAAAAGATCGGGTACGATAATGACCGTGACAGAAACCAGATTGCAAACTTTACATACTTGGACTATACAACAAACATTGATATTTCCGATGAAGCTCCGGCGGAGTATGTCAGCCGGTACCGAGAGAAATTAGGAGAAGAAGGATACCGGCTTGCCTGTGCTCAGAATGCATTACCTGAGAATTTTGAGCAGTTACCGTATCCTGAATTCCTGAAGCAGAGAAGATTATTGATGGCGCAGATCGTCAAAAAGGCATATAATGAACTTGACAAGTAAGTATCTATAAAATGTCTGAAGAAGTGTTTTCGGTTTAAAAAAAGAGAAAACAGTTTTGCACAGCACATGCTTTACATTTTCTATCAAGGAGATCATCACAATATGGAAAACCAAACAATCGCTTATTACAACCAAAACGCAGCTTCTTTCATACAAGGCACTGTTTCTGTAGATTTCCAGACGATGCAGGATAAATTTTTAAACGCTTTGCCGGGAAAGAGAGTGCTGGATTTCGGGTGTGGTTCCGGAAGAGACACGAAGTATTTTCTGGGAAACGGTCTTGCTGTTACGGCGCTGGACGGTTCAGAAGAACTGTGCAAATACGCCAGTGCCTATACCGGTATTCCGGTAAAAAACATGATATTTCAGGATTTGGATGAGATGAATCAATATGACGGCATCTGGGCGTGTTCATCGATTCTGCATTTACCGAAAAAAGAATTAAAAATGGTATTCCATAAGATGGTAACAGCGTTGGACACTAATGGGATTATTTATACCTCCTTTAAATATGGAACGTTTGAAGGCGAAAGAAACGGCCGTTTTTTTACGGATTTCACACCGGATACTTTTTCTGATTTTATCAAGGATGTGGAGCAGATCCGAATAGAAGAAGAGTGGATTACGGATGATGTAAGACCGGGAAAGGAGAAGGAAAAGTGGCTGAATCTGATATTGAAAAAGACAGGTTTCTAGCAGAACACGCAGATTTTAGATTTCGGGAACAAGTGTGTTATCCGAATGGCGGAATTTCCCGGTTTTATGATAATGGGATAGATATGGTTGTTATTGATGATGGTATCTGCTCTCATGAGCCAAAAGAGCCGGTTTTTCCCTATATGCTGATTACGGAGAAGCAGAATGATTATATGCATCGCTTTCAAAGGGTGTTTCGTTTTCTGGGATATGCGCGGGAAAATCTGGATTCATATCTTGCCAAAGATGGAATTGTCCTGGAAGGCGGTTATATACGAAACACAGGAGATCGGAGCGAGCAGGCCGATGCTTCTCCGCTGGAAATTCATTTCGAAGAGAATTTTTCAAGTGTTTATGGAATGAATGCGCTGAGATATCTGACGCGGGAATATGGAATCTGTGATGAAAATGGAAGGAATTATTTTCTCGATTATTTTGTCAGAACAAAGGATCAGAAATATGCGATCGAAGAAAACGGCCTTGATTACCATCATCCGCAAATTATTGGAGAGGAAAAATATCGCAATCAGCTCAAGAAACAAAATACGTGTGCCCTGTGGGGGATCAAATTATTTCGCTTTTCCAAAGAGGATTGCGAATTTGCCAGTCGGATTGAGGATGATATCAAACAGTATTTTGGAAAAGATTCTTCGAATTTTGTGGATGACGGAATCAAAGTTGAAAGAAAAGTTGAGCTGTATGAACATCAGACTGTCAGCCTGCAGGAGATACAAAAGCGCAGAGATGCGGGTATCAAGGCATTTTTGATTGTGCTGCCTACAGCAGCGGGAAAATCGAAAATTGTGGAAGAAGATTTACGGACATTCGCGGAAGGAAAACAAAAGTTTCGTGGACTGATTCTGGTTCCGGGAGTCAATCTTTTGCTGGACTGGGAAGAAAGAATAAAGGCTTCGCTGCCAGAGTTAAAAGATAAGATTGATATTCGAACGTATGCCTTCGCGGCCAGACATTATACGGACACTACACCAGACTATTACAATTATCTTGTCGTGGATGAAGCACATCATGCGGTTGCGCCAGTGCTGAAAAGAGTTGTGCAATACTATCGGACAGAATTTACGATAGGCCTGACGGCGACGGATCAGCGGCCGGATAAAAGAAAGCTGGAAACGGTGTTTGGATCGTATACGACTTCGTTATCCTTAAAAGAAGCGATGGAAAAGGGAGTGGTCGCGAAAGCGAATGTTTACCGGATTGAAACGAATCTTGATCTTTCCAGTGTAAGGTTTAATGGGCGGGATTATGTCAATGCGGATCTGGAGAAAAGAATCCGGGTCACTTCAAGAAATGAGCTGATTGTCCAGGTACTTTCAGAGTATTTTACGTCTGGCGAAGCGGGCACGAGACAGGGTGTTGTTTTTTGTGTCAATGTTGCGCATGCGAACGAAATGGCAAAGCTCCTTAATAAGGCAAATATTTCGGCGGCCAGCTACACAAGACAGACGAAAAATCAAAGTTCTGTTATGAAAGCGTTTAAAGAAAAGGAAATCCGTTTCCTGTGTGCCTGCAATATGATTTCAGAGGGATGGGATTATCCGGAACTCGGCATTCTGGTGATGGCAAGGCCTACGCTTTCCAAGGTTCTTTATCTGCAGCAGGTCGGAAGGGGACTGCGGAAAACGGACACCAAGAAAAATGTGATTGTGATTGACGTAGTCGATGAGTACGGCGCCATGATCAAGCCCTGCAGTATGCATTCTGTTTTTGCCAATCCTTATTATGTTCCGTTTGGCGATATCACAAAAATGGATTATAAACCGGGAGATCTGGTGGTGATTGATGGAATGGAAGAGCGGATTGAGCGGATTACAGAGGTGGATATCCATTCTTTTGAAGAAAAATACGGCGATTATCTGAGCCAGGAGCAGGTTGCCAGGGAATATTTTGTGAATACGGGAACCATCACAAGCTGGATCAGAGCCGGAAAATTAACGCCAGAAGTGCAGTACAAATTCGGAAGTAAAACATTATATTTATTCAGTCCGGATGAAGTGGAAAAATATCGGAAGCAGCTTGGAATTAAGGAACACAACGATGCGACCATCAAAGAAGATTTTTTTGCGTTCCTGGAAGAAAGAGATTATTCACTTTCTTATAAAATGCCATTTCTGCTGGCTTTTATCCGTCATGTGGATTCTATTGGAGATGCAAAAATAGAGGAGATTCTGGAGGATTATATTGCTTTTTACCAGGACAGAATAACCCGGGGACTTCCCGTAGACCGGAGTACATGTCCGTATAATGAAACGATGCTGCAGGATAAGAAATCAATGCAGAGAAGTATGCTGACCAATCCGTTTGAGAAATTTGAGAGAAAACGGTTCTTGTATTATTCGAAGGATCTGAGTGTAATCTCGATGAATCATGCGCTGTACAGCCAGATGGAAGCAGGGGACTGGGAGCGGGTGAGAAGGCAGATGGAGGAAGATCTGGCGGAGTATTATGCGAAAATGGAAGGAGCTGTGCTGGTGAAGAGATAGCAGAAAGAATTTCTTCCCCAGAGATTTGATTTGGAAAGGTGCGTGTAAATATAGCAGGATACAAGAGATTACCGGTGGAATTTGAAGATTTTCAGGAAGTTTGAAAATCTGGATTTTACTATGTGGATAAAGCAAAGCTGATTGAACAGCTTTTTGAAAGTAAACGGTAAATTCCGAGTACCTTTTTATCCCACTACATTTATGCCATAATCATACTGACTAAATTAACATAGTCCAAAAAGTTCAGTACTCAACTTTTTAGACTGACTATAATTAAGGGAGGGATGGTATAGCTACGCAAACCAGTCTTATAGCGCAGCAGGTCAGGATCCGGCAGTGGGCAGAACAAATTCGTGCCTGTCAGAACCGTCCGGAGGTCATGGATGTTGACACCTGGTGCGTACAGAACAATCTCACAAAATCTAATTCTCTGAGATTTCAAGAGACGATGTGTTAGATGCGTATGAGGATATGGAAGAGGATGCCGGATTATTAATCCCACATCCACAGAACGAACCGGTCATAGGTGTGATAGATACACAGTTCAATGAAAAAGTGTATTTTCACGAGTGGGTTGAATATAAAAATCTATTGGACCCTAATATTCCTCTGTCCAGGAAAGATTATGAACACGGAACAGCTGTCAGCTATATTATCGTAGATGGCCCACAGGGAAACCCGGAGCTTGCGGATGGCTGCGGCAGATTTCGCGTAAGACATTTTGGAGTGGCAACAAATAACGGATTTAGTTCTTTTACTGTTCTGAAAATGATCCGAAATATTGTTGCGTCCAATCGAGATATTAAAGTCTGGAATTTATCGCTGGGATCAAAACTTGAAATCAAACCAAATTTTATTTCGCTGGAGGCTGCAGAGCTGGATCGTATTCAAAGTGAATATGACGTTATTTTTGTGGTAGCAGGTACAAATATTCCGGCAGGAGTTACCAAAAAGAATATGAGAATTGGATCTCCGGCAGATTCCCTGAATTCTATGGTGGTTAATGCTGTGGATTTTGCAGGAAACTCTGCTTCTTATACCAGGATTGGACCTGTTCTGTCGTTTTTTCATAAACCGGATGTCAGTTATTATGGTGGTGATGGAACGGTCTATACAGATAAAATGGTGGTATGCAAAGACGATATGGGAGCAGCATACGTAGCGGGAACTTCATTTGCAGCGCCATGGATTTCACGTAAACTGGCATATTTGATTCATATTATGGGATTAAGCCGGGAAGTGGCGAAAGCATTGCTGATTGATGCAGCTGCCGGATGGAATCGAAGAGATGATATTTCACATAGAATCGGATATGGTGTTGTGCCAAAGCATATTAATGAGGTTTTAAAAACACCGGATGATGAAATACGTTTCATTATGACAGGGGCATCGGAGGAATATGAAACTTATACTTATAATCTGCCAGTGCCTGTTGTAGATCATGCGCACCCGTTTTATGCAAGAGCTACCCTAGCATATTTTCCACAGTGCGATCGCAAACAGGGTGTTGACTATACGAGTACAGAAATGGATATTCAGTTTGGCAGAGTTGTTGCCAAAAGAGGGTCAACCATGATTAAAGCAATTGATGACAATCGACAGTCTGAAGAGAAACAGATTACTTTGTACGAAGAAGATGCAAGAAAAATGTATCGCAAATGGGATAATGTGAAACATATCAGTGAAAAAATAAAAGAAAAAAGGGTTCCCCGAAAGGCTTATGATTCTGGGTTATGGGGACTTAAGATTAATACGAAAGAATGCTTGCAGAAAAGAAAAGATTCTCTTCCGTTTGGTGTGGTTGTAACGTTAAAAGAGATGAATGGAGTAAATCGTATAGACGATTTTGTGAAGATGTGTCTTGCAAGAGGTTGGCTGGTTCAGAGACTTGATATTGAAAATCAGCTGGATTTGTATGCTAAGGCGGAGGAAGAGATTGAATTTGAATGAGGCGCAAGCGAAAGGATTTAACTTATGAAAATCACATCAGGCCTCGGCTCCATTGATGACTATCCCCGTTACGTCCGCGCCGGTGCAGACGAGCTGTTCTGCGGTTACGTTCCATTTTCCTGGTCAGAAAAATACGGAACGGTTCTGCCGCTGAATCGGAGAGAGGTTTTAAACTATAACGTACAAATTGGATCGTTCAGTGAACTGGAAATTCTGGCCAATATGGTGCAGAAATACCAGAAGCCAGTGCATCTGGCGTTCAATTCGCTGTATTACCGGCCGGAACAGTATGAAGAAATTGCACAGATCATCCAACAGTGCCGCAGCATAGGGTTTGACAGTTATATTCTTGCGGATCCCGCGCTGCTTGTGTACCTGCGAAAAGAAAAGATCGACTGTGAGGTGCATCTGAGCGGGGATTTGGGAACAGTGAATTCTGCGATGACAGAGGTTTTTGCGAAAGAATACCCGAAGAGGATCATTTTCCAGCGCAAAAATACGATCTCGGAAATGCGTGCAGTGATTCGGCATATAACTGCGCAGAAAGAAGCCGCTCGAAAAGAATGGACTTATCCAACGGAGTTCGAGGCATTTGCTTTGAATGAACTGTGCCAGTTCAGTGGTGCTTTCTGCAATTCCCTGCACTGCGATGAAATGGGATATCTTTGCCGGGTTCCTTACTGGAAGAAACCGATGTCGCTTTCAGAATCTAAATTAGAAAAACAAGAAAAAAATCGTCCGGGAGAAAATATTTCTATATCCGAATGGGATTCTGCATCAGAACTGATGAATCCTGTATCGGAAGATGGTTACCTCTGCGGCGCAACCGGCTGCGGCCTGTGTACATTAAAACAGCTTTCCGATGCTGGAATCACTCATCTGAAGCTGGTAGGCCGGGGAAATTATACCGATTTTATGGAGCGTGATATCCGAAATCTGCGCCGCACGCTGGAGATTCTGGAGGATTCTTCTACGGAAGAAGAATATATCCGAGCGATGAAAGCAGAGCTCTTTCCAAATGGATGCAGTCACATGTGCTATGCCAGATAAAATATGTCAATTCTTTCTGAATCTAAAGAGATAGTGGAGAACGTAATGAGAAATGTTTTCCCAGCACGCTTTAATAATTGACATAATGATGAATCGTCTTCTGCGTGATTATTTATAATAATTACGAAATGCGACGAAAATCAACCAGACGCTGCTGAAACGGATCGTGGCCGTAGCTTCGATTGCGATCGCGTGCAGCAAACTCTTTTTCTGATTGAAAAACTAGAGTGTGTTTGAAAAACCATTTCCGCAGCCTGCACGCCCCACTTTGCGGTATATTTTGCCCTCATTCAGTCGCCGTAGCCCGCTACGCCTCCTTCATTCAGACAAAATCTCCCACAAATTGGAACATGCAGACTACGAAAAGCCTTTTTCAAACACACTCTAGCGCTTTGCACACAAACTTTAGTTAGAAGCGTATCCCAATTGTTCTTATTGACTAAATATTTCCTCAGGGAATACAATATAGAAAAAGTAAAAAGGAGGGATACCATGCAGGCACTTTCAAAGAAAAAAACCGGTGATATCTGTACCATCAAATGGATGTTTGGAATCCCTGATGTTCTGGATTTCCTCCGAAGCCGTAAAATCAAAGAAGGCAGCACCGTACAGGTCATCCAGAGAATAAACGGTGGATTGATCCTTGGCATGGATGGAAAACGGATTGCAATGTGTGATGCAGCTGCAGACCGGATTCAGGTATGAAAGGAAGAAAAATCAAAATGAGCGGAACCTTGGAAGAGGAGCCGCTCATTTTGATTTTCCAAATACCCACAAAAGAAATTTCGTAGATAAGTGTGCAGACTGCGGAAATGATTTTTAATAAATACGCGCCAGGAAGTTTTCAAGCTTTTCTTTACATAGAACCGTTGCGAAACAGCCGCCAGATAGAGTAAAATAGAGCAGATCTTAAGAAAAAGGAAGTTGGAATTTTATGACATTATTAGAACAGATACAAAAAGAACATGCCGCTGCTTTTACGCACGGCGGAAAATTTCATGCGGATGATGTGTTCTCTGCGGCACTGCTTCTGCATTTTAATCCGCAGCTTACTATCCAGCGCGGAAATCGTGTGCCGGAGGATTTTGCCGGGATTGTTTTTGATATTGGAAGAGGAGAATACGACCATCACCAGAAAGACAGCCGGATCCGGGAAAACCAGGTTCCGTACGCGGCGTTTGGCCTTTTATGGGAGGCACTTGGCACAGAAATTTTGAGTCCGGAGATGGCTGCGCAGTTTGACGAGAAGTTTGTACAGCCGCTCGATCTCAATGATAATACAGGAGAAAAGAATGAACTCGCCAGTATGATCGGCATGTTCAATCCGGTATGGGATGATAACAGCGGAAGCGATGCTGCTTTCCTGGAGGCGGTGGCAGTGGCCGGACGGATTTTGGAACATAAATGGGAGCGTTTTCGTGCGGATGAGCGGGCGGAGCAGCAGTTTGCAGATCTTCTTGCCGAACACAGGAAGCGGATCGCAGCGGAGAAAAAGGCAGGAACAATGGATGAAAAGATTCTGATTCTGTCGGAATTTTTTCCATGTCAGAAACAGCTTTCCGCGACTGAAATTGCATTTCTGATATTCCCATCGAACCGCGGCGGTTACTGCGTGCAGCCGGTTCGAAAAGAAAATTCATTCAATTACAAGTATGATTTTCCGGAAACATGGCTTGGCCTGGAAAAAGAAGCACTGCAGGAAGCGACGGGGCTTTCCGGTGTGTCTTTCTGCCACAAAGGAGGATTTCTTCTCACCGCAGAAACGCTTGACGATGCCGTCGCTGCCTGTCGCATCAGCCTTGCGGGAGTGCCAAAAGCACCGGTTCTGATCCACATCGGTACCGATGCGATTGATGCGGATGACGCGCTTTTGCGGCAGATGCCGGGCATGGAGCATGCAGTTATTCTTCATAAACCGCTGCTGGAGGCCCCGGAACTGAACATCTGTGGCAGTTATGCCATGTCATCACTTGAAAAAGCAGAATGGAAGATACGCCTGCGGGAATACCTGTCGGACTTGTTAAAAGAAAAGCCGGAGGCTGTCTGTGTCAGCGGTGATCTCTTTGCGGCCTATCCGGTCATGCACCAGCTCCGCAAGAAACATATTCCGGTTCTGACGGTATCAGAGCAGAATGGAAAACGGCTTCTGATCCGCATTCCGTCCGGTTCCTGAGAATTTACAGAGAATCTCTCTCAATTTCACGCGTTAAACAGAAAAATTCCTCAATATGTGATTTGTTTCTTTGCATCTGATGTTGTCTGTGATACAATATAGAAAATACGTGAAATTTTTTGCACAATGAAAACGAATGATATCATTTTTGGTTTATCTTCAAAAAAAGAGGCCAGACTTTACAGGAACGATACATTTTTGTGATTTCATCCGAACGGCCTCAAAAGCAGAAAATGGCAGGCAGAAATCGACAAACAGCAGAGAGGAGAGCAAAACATATATGATTTCAAAGAAAAAATTTGGCACAACGGTAACAGCGTTCGGCGTGGCAGCTGGAATGCTTCTCGGTTCGGCTGCACCGGCGCATGCAGAGGAGACAGCGAAAACGGTGCAGGAAACGCAGAAAGATCAGGCGGATGCACCGGCCACGCAAAGTGAAACGGAAAACGGAAACACAGAAGAAGCCGTTGTTCCGGCTGTAGAAACACAGGAAACCGAGACACCAGCAGAAGAACCGTCCGTACCATCTCAGGATGAAAATGCCGCTTCCACAGAGGAGCCAGAAGTACCGGAAACGCCAGAACCGACAGAGGATCCGACTCCAACGGAGACACCGGAAGACCCGAATCCAGGCGAGATGCCGGAGCCATCTCCAAGTGAAACCCCGGAACCAACTCCAGGCGAAACTCCAGAACCGTCGGTAACGCCATCCCCAAGTGAAACGCCGACTCCAGTCCCGTCCGAAACCCCGGAACCAACAGAAACACCGGTGCCAACCGAGACGCCTGCACCAGCCCCGACAGAAACACCGAAAAATGATGAGACACAGGCGGATGACTGGATTCAGACGATTGATTACGGAAAATATATCAGCTCCATGAAAAAAGATCTCCGCGCAGGTTTCGCACAGGTCGACAAAGCGTACGCCTACGCAAAGGTCGATACCAGATTAAACGTCCGCGAAAGCGGTTCCACCAGCGCACGGATCGTGGGAACACTTCCGGCAAAGGCACTCTGTTTTGTGATCGCCGATGCGGATCAGGAGTGGGTTTATATTGAATCGGGCGACGTCCGCGGTTTTGTCCGTACGGATTATCTGCAGCAGGGAAAAGAGGCGCTGGAATATGTAACCGGCACCAGAGAGGATCAGATGAAACTGGCGGATCAGGTGATCGATCCGTCTGAAAATGAAGCCTTTCCCTATAAAAAAGAAACGGTTTATGAAGTAAAAACCTCAACCGGAAACGGTATTATCACATTTGCAAAACAGTTCGTTGGCAGACCATACGTCTGGGGTGGAAACTCCCTGACGGACGGTATTGACTGCTCTCATTTTGTATGGCAGATTCTGACCCGTTGCGGTGCGTACGACGGTGAATATACGATCTCCGGCGGATGGCGCAGCCTTGGAACGGAGGTTGCAAGCCTGGATGAGGCACGCGCAGGCGATGTTATTTGCTATAATGGCCATGTGGCGCTGTATGACGGAGAAGGAAAAATTGTAGAAGCGCTGAACGAAAACGCCGGTATCACCTGCGACCGCCCGGTGGACTGTGACACGATTCTGACGATCCGTCGTTTTGCAGCCGACGATGAAATCGGTGGAACGAACGCAGAAAAGATCTGGAATTACTTCCTGATGCACGGATTTACAAAAGAAGGAGCCGCCGGTATTATGGGAAATATTGCAAACGAGGCATCCACAGACCTCAATCCGACACTGCTTGAGTATGGCTCTACCAGCCGCACAAGCCTGAGCGGGGAGCAGTACACGAACCTTGTTGATGCCGGAATCATTTCCCGTGACGAAGTGATCAGAAGTTCCCGTTTTGGCCTTTACAGTGGCGGAAGATATGGATATGGTCTCTGTGGTTTTACAGATCCAACGATCAAAGAGTATCTGTGCCGATATACCATTGATCTTGGAAAGAGCCTTGGAAGCCTGTCCGGCCAGCTCGACAGTCTGATGGCCTACCTTTCCGACTACAATCCGAATCTGCTGGACAGACTGAAAAATGCCGAAGATGTTGACACCGCAGCAACTGCCTTTATGCGTGAATACGAAAAATGCGCAGACCAGAGCACACAGCAGAAACTGCGTACAACAGCAGCAGAACAGATCTACAATGTTATGGAATCGTATGATTCGCCGGTAGATGTAGAATAAACGAACAGATGATGAAAACGTGTTAAAGAAAGCCCTCCACAGCAGAAAGATTCTGTGTGGAGGACTTTCTTACAGTAAAATAATTGAAAACGGCGCGTCGCATTCTCGTTACTTTAGCCTGCAAATAAAAAGTCAATACTAAAATTGAAGAAAGTTAAAAAACTTTACAGGTTAAAAATTAGGCATTAAAAT
>NZ_QUED01000030.1:0-32080 GCF_003477865.1 Blautia sp. AF34-10 | reverse complement strand
AACAGAAAAAACTGTTTTCCGGACAGGAGCTTTTTTAAATATCGGAATAGAAAAATCAGTATGTAACTTCTTATGCGTCTTTCTCTCCGCCAGATTCCTGTTTCAGATTCTTATTTGCGGTAGAAAGCATCAGCTTAATACGGTTCAGCTGGTTCACCTCCGAAGCGCCTGGATCGTAGTCAACGGCCACGATATTTGCCTTCGGATACTCCTTGCGGATCGCCTTAATAACACCTTTACCGACAATATGATTCGGCAGGCACGCAAACGGCTGGATGCAGACGATATTGTAAACGTCGCTGTGAATCAGCTCCATCATCTCGCCTGTCAGGAACCATCCCTCACCTGTCTGGTTACCGCAGGAAACAATCGGAGAAGCATACTTCGCCAGATCCCGTACATCAGCCGGCGGATCAAAGTGTTCGCTCTTCTTGAACTCTGCAACTGCCGCGCTCCGCAGCCAGTTGATCAGCTTAATGCCCGTATTTCCGAGCATCGAAGAGCTCTTCTTGAATCCAAGGTGCTCTACCTTGAAATTCGTATTGTAGAAGCAATAGCAGAAGAAATCGATCAGATCCGGCACAACCGGCTCGGCGCCTTCGCTTTCGAGAAGCTCCGCCAGATGGTTATTGGCCGCCGGAAGGAACTTAACCAGAATCTCGCCGACAATACCGACACGCGGTTTTTTCTCGTTCGTAATCGGAATATGGTCAAAGTCGCGGATCATCGTGCGGCAGATCTGTTTAAACCGGGTATGGCTCAGGTGTTTGGAAGAAATGAAATCAATACAGATTTTCTCCCATTTTTTGTGAATCCGGTCTGTCGTTCCCTTCTTCTGCTCATAAGGACGCATCCGGTAGATACATTTCATCATGATATCACCGAACTCCGCTGCATAGCAGAGACGAATCGCAAGATCCGGTGTAATCTTAAAGCCCGGATTTTCTTCCAGACCGCTTAAGTTAATCGAGATGACCGGAATCTGCGTCATATCGGCCTTCTCCAGTGCACGGCGAATAAATCCGATATAGTTTGATGCACGGCAGCCGCCGCCGGTCTGGCTCATGATGACGGCTACTTTATTCAGGTCATACTTGCCGGAGAGCAGAGCCTGCATAATCTGTCCGACTACCATCAGAGACGGATAGCAGGCATCGTTATTTACGTATTTCAGGCCGACATCAACCGCCTCTTTGTTGTCATTTGGAAGCACTTCCAGATGGTATCCGGCAGCATTGAATGCAGGCTGCAGAATCGAGAAGTGGATCGGTGACATCTGCGGGCAGAGGATCGTGTAATCTTTGCGCATCTCTTTTGTGAAGACCGGCTTCTGGATCGAGGATGGAACAATTTCACGTACCGCCTGTTTGCGGTCATGTGCACGCAGAGCGGCGAGCAGAGAACGGACACGGATTCTGGCAGCGCCGAGGTTGTTGACCTCATCGATCTTCAGGCAGGTATAAATTTTACCGCTTCTGGTCAGAATTTCGTAAACCTGATCGGTTGTAACGGCATCCAGACCGCAGCCGAACGAGTTCAGCTGGATCAGGTCAAGATCATCGCGTGTCTTTACGTAGTTTGCAGCCGCATACAGACGGGTGTGATACATCCACTGGTCATTGACACGAAGCGGGCGCTCGAGCGGTGCAAGATGGGAAACAGAGTCCTCTGTTAAAACGCACAGACCGTAGGAGTTAATCATATCCGGAATACCATGATGAATTTCCGGATCGATGTGGTACGGTCTTCCGGCAAGCACGATACCTCTGCGGCCGGTTTCTTTCATATACTGCAGCGTCTCTTCCCCTTTTTTCTGCATATCACGTCTTGCAGCGGCGAGCTCCTCCCATCCGGCATGGACAGCGGCGCGGACCTCATCCTCCGGCAGGCCGGAAAATTCTTTTGCCAGGCCGTCGGCGAGAACCTTTTCACTCGTAAATGCGAGGAACGGATTGCGGAATGTGATGGAGTCGTCCTGGAGCTCATCCACGTTGTTTTTGATGTTCTCCGCGTAGGAAGTAACGATCGGGCAGTTATAGTGGTTGATGGCCTCCGGGAACTCGGTACGCTCGTACGGGATACACGGATAGAAGATGAATTTTACGCCGTGGCGTAAGAGCCAGGTCACATGGCCGTGAGCCAGTTTCGCCGGGTAACACTCGGATTCACTCGGGATCGATTCGATGCCGAGCTCATAAATCTTGCGGCTTGAAGTCGGGGAGAGTACCACGCGGTATTTCAGCTGCGTGAAGAAGGTGTACCAGAACGGATAGTTCTCGAACATATTGAGGACTCTCGGAATGCCGACCTCTCCGCGGATTGCTTCATCCTGCGGCAGCGGCTGGTAGCCGAAGATTCGTTTGTATTTGTATTCGAACAGGTTCGGAATATGATCCTTGTTTTTCTCTTTTCCGATACCGCGCTCGCAGCGGTTTCCGCTGATGTACTGACGGCCGCCGGAGAATTTGTTGATGGTCAGACGGCAGCTGTTCGTACAGCCCTTGCAGTTTGCCATCGTAGTCGAGTATTTCAGTTCATTGATCTTTTCGATGGAGAGCATCGTAGTCTCCTGATCTGCCGAATAGCGCTCTCTTGCGATCAGCGCCGCACCGAACGCACCCATAATGCCGGCGATGTCCGGGCGGATGGCTTCGCAGTTGGCGATCCGCTCAAAGCTTCGAAGAACGGCATCGTTGTAGAACGTACCGCCCTGTACAACGATGTGGCGTCCCAGCTCGGTGGCATCGGAAACTTTAATTACCTTATATAATGCGTTTTTGATGACGGAGCAGGCAAGTCCGGCGGAAATATCAGCAACGGATGCGCCTTCTTTCTGTGCCTGTTTTACCTTGGAATTCATAAATACGGTACAGCGGGTACCAAGATCGATCGGGTGTTTTGCGAACAGTGCTTCGTGTGCAAAATCCTGTACACTGTAGTTCAGGGACTGCGCGAAGGTTTCGATAAAGGAACCGCAGCCGGAGGAACATGCTTCATTGAGCTGTACGCTGTCTACAGTGCCGTTTTTGATCTTGATACATTTCATATCCTGACCGCCGATGTCGAGAATACAGTCGACTTCCGGATCGAAGAATGCTGCGGCATAGTAATGAGAAATCGTTTCAACCTCACCCTCGTCCAGCATCAGCGCAGCTTTGATGAGTGCTTCGCCGTAACCGGTGGAACAGGACCAGGCGATCTGTGCGGAATCCGGCAGTTTGGAGTAGATTTCCTGGATCGCGCGGATCGAGGTGCCGAGCGGATTTCCGTGGTTGTTGCTGTAGAAGGAATACAGAAGAGCGCCATCCTCACCAACGAGTGCAGCTTTTGTGGTTGTGGAACCGGCATCGATTCCGAGATAGCAGTTTCCTTCGTAAGTGGAAAGATCAGCCGTTACAACATTGTTGACGCTCTGGCGGGCCAGGAATGCATCGTACTCCTCCTGGTCTTTAAACAGCGGTTCGAGACGGGCAACCTCAAAATCGATGGCTACTTTTTCTTCGAGCCGTTTTTTCAGCGCGAGAAGAGAAACCTCGGTCTTTCCCTCTGCATTCATTGCAGAACCGATGGCTGCAAACAGATGAGAGTTGTTCGGCACGATCGCGTGCTCGTCATCCAGCTTTAAGGTACGGACGAACGCTGTCTTTAATTCCGAGAGGAAGTGCAGCGGGCCGCCAAGGAAGGCAACGTGGCCGCGGATTGGTTTACCGCAGGCAAGACCGGAAATGGTCTGGTTGACGACTGCCTGGAAAATAGAAGCGGCAAGATCCTCTTTTGTTGCACCGTCGTTGATGAGCGGCTGGATATCCGTTTTTGCGAATACACCGCAGCGGGCAGCGATCGGGTAGATGGCCTGGTAATGTTTCGCATACTCATTCAGGCCGGTTGCATCGGTCTGCAGAAGAGAAGCCATCTGGTCGATGAACGAACCGGTACCGCCGGCGCAGATACCGTTCATACGCTGTTCGACATTGCCGCCTTCAAAATAGATGATTTTGGCATCCTCGCCGCCGAGCTCGATGGCAACGTCGGTCTGCGGAGCCAGCGCTTTTAACGATGTGGAAACTGCGATAACCTCCTGCGTGAACGGAATGCCAAGATGGTTGGCAAGCGCGAGTCCGCCGGAACCGGTGATGACGGGCTGCAGGGTAAGTTCGCCCAGTTTTTCGTGGGCTTCCCCGAGCAGATGGGCAAGTGTTTCCTGGATGTTTGCAAAATGGCGCTCGTAATCGGCAAAAAGAAGCTGGTTCTCTTCGTCGAGGATCGCAATTTTAACAGTAGTGGAACCGATGTCGATTCCGAGAGTATATTTTTTATCAGTCATGAATCAAACTCCTTTTATAATAAGAAACAATCTCAACACATTATACGACAAAAAATAAGGAATACAATTGGAAAAAAGGCGATGTCTTATGAAAAAAGTATAAAGTCCTTGTGAAAAATGGAGAAAGCGGGAAAGAAAAAAGAGAGAAAAAAGAAAATTCAGGCATTGTCAAAAACAGATTTTGCCTGTATACTAAAAATAGTATGCCCTGCATGAAAACAGGAGGCAGGGATCATTGAGAAAGGATGAAAAGCGTTATGTATAAAATTCTGAAAATGGAAGGAAGAGCGAAGCGCGCCCATATGGAAACCGTGCACGGCAATATCGAAACGCCGGTATTCATGAATGTCGGAACTGCAGCAGCAATCAAGGGAGCTGTTTCCACCGAAGATCTCCAGCAGATCGGCACGCAGGTAGAACTTTCCAATACGTATCACCTCCATGTGCGCCCGGGAGATGAAGTCGTAAAGAAGATGGGCGGACTCCACAAATTCATGGTCTGGGACAAACCGATCCTGACCGATTCCGGCGGATTCCAGGTGTTTTCTCTGGCAGGCCTTCGGAAAATCAAGGAGGAGGGTGTCTATTTCCACTCGCATGTAGATGGAAGAAAGATCTTTATGGGACCGGAGGAGAGTATGCAGATCCAGTCCAACCTGGCTTCAACCATCGCGATGGCTTTCGACGAGTGCCCGTCGAGTGTGGCAGAGCGCCGTTATGTGCAAAACTCTGTCGACCGCACGGCGAGATGGCTGCAGCGATGCAAAAATAAGATGCAGGAGCTGAACCAGCGGGAAGACACGATCAACAAACATCAGCTTCTGTTCGGAATCAACCAGGGTGCGATTTATGAGGATATCCGCATTGACCATGCAAAACGGATTTCCGAGATGGATCTCGACGGTTATGCGGTCGGCGGACTGGCAGTAGGAGAAAGCCATGAGGAGATGTATCATATTCTTGACGAAGTGGTTCCGTACCTGCCGAAAGACAAACCGACGTATCTGATGGGCGTTGGAACGCCGGCAAATATTCTCGAGGGCGTAGAGCGCGGCATCGATTTCTTCGACTGCGTATACCCGAGCCGGAACGGACGTCACGGCCACGTTTACACAAACCATGGAAAAATGAACCTGTTCAATCAGAAATACGAGCTGGATCCGCGTCCGATTGAGGAAGGCTGCCAGTGCCCGGCGTGCCGTCATTACAGCAGAGCCTACATCCGTCATCTGCTGAAAGCAAAAGAAATGCTCGGCATGCGTCTCTGTGTTCTGCACAACCTGTATTTCTACAATAATATGATGACAGAAATCCGGACCGCACTGGACGAGGGCAGCTTTGCTTCCTACAAACGGGCAAAACTCGCAGGATTTGAGGAATACGACAAAAAGTAAGCGGGAAAGTATGAAATCTTTGGAAAATATCCGAAAAAGACTTGCCCATCGGTTCCGGATTGTGTATTATGATAGGTGTGTCTAAAGAACGGGATGTACTCTCGAATAACAGGAGGAAAGAAAATGTTTTTAGCAACAACAACAGCAGCAAACAGCGGTGTGATGAGCACTGGTATGTTAATTATGTGGCTGGTCATCATGTTCGGTATGATGTATTTCTTAATGATCCGCCCGCAGAAGAAAGAGCAGAAAAAACTGCAGGCAATGCTGAATGACCTCGCAGTCGGCGATGCAGTCATCACAACAAGCGGTTTCTACGGCGTAGTCATCGATATCACAGACGACGATGTCATCGTAGAGTTCGGAAACAACAAAAACTGCCGTATCCCGATGCGCAAAACAGCCATCACAGAGGTTGAAAAACCGGAGACAGCAGTCGTTGAAGAGAAAACAGAAAAGAAAAAATAATTTCACACGGCGAAAAGCAGGAAAAACGCAGGTATTCAAAAAGAACGAATGCCTGCGTTTTTTTCGCCCCCGAAACTTCTTCGGCGGAACACGGCGAAAACGGGGAAAAATGCCGCGTATTTTTCTTTTAAATGGCAAAAAAGCAAAAAGATTATTGCGTTTCGTCCGATGCAAAGAAATTTCGTGTTGAAATTACTGGAAAAATGGCGTATAATTTAGAAATGCTATAGACGCAGAGAAAATAGAACGGTTTTTCAGCCGGAAGAAAAGAGGGAGAAAGATATGGAATACCGTATTGGATTAATTCACGGTGACGGAATCGGACCGGAAATTGTAAAGGAAGCAAAAAAAGTTCTGGACGCTGTCTGCGAGAAATATGGACATAAGTTTGAATATACCAACCTTCTGCTGGGCGGAGCTCCATTGATGTGCACGGCGTGCCGCTGACAGATGAAACCATAGAAGAAGCAAAGAAATGCGACGCTGTCTGATGGGCTCCATCGGAGGAGATGCAAAAACATCCCCATGGTACAAATTAAGCCCGGACAAGCGCCCGGAGGCAGGACTCTTAAAAATCCGGAAATCGTTAGGTCTGTTTGCAAACCTGCGTCCGGCTTACCTGTATCAGGAATTGAAAGATGCCTGCCCGTTAAAAGAAGAGATCATCGGCGAGGGCTTCGACATGCTGATTATGCGTGAGCTGACCGGCGGCCTGTACTTTGGAGAGCGCAGCACTGTAGAAGAAAACGGCATCCGGAAAGCAACCGATACGCTGACCTACAGCGAGACCGAAATCCGCCGCATTGCAATCCGTGCATTCGACATCGCCATGAAGAGAAAGAAAAAAGTAACGAGTGTAGATAAAGCAAACGTTCTCGATTCCTCCCGTCTGTGGAGATCCGTGGTAGAGGATGTTGCAAAAGATTACCCGGAAGTTACCTTAGAGCATATGCTGGTCGACAACTGTGCGATGCAGATCGTCCACAATCCGTGCCAGTTTGACGTCGTTCTGACCGAGAACATGTTCGGAGATATTCTTTCCGATGAGGCAAGTATGGTAGCAGGCTCGATCGGAATGCTTTCTTCCGCCAGCCTGAACGAGACAAAATTTGGTCTGTACGAGCCAAGCCACGGCTCTGCACCGGACATCGCAGGAAAGAACATCGCAAACCCGATTGCAACGGTTCTGTCCGCAGCCATGATGCTCCGCTATTCCCTGGATCTCGATCAGGAGGCAGAGGCAGTCGAAAATGCTGTACAGAAAATTTTAAAAGACGGATACCGCACCGTAGACATTATGTCTGAGGGATGTACCCAGGTATCTACATCCGAAATGGGAGATCTGCTGGTAAAAGCACTGGCATAAAACTGTAAGATAAGAAAAGAGGAAAAAATCATGAGAAGTGATGCTGTAAAAAAAGGAATCGCACAGGCGCCACAGCGTTCTCTGATGCGTGCGCTGGGTCTGACCGAAGAAGAAATGAAAAAACCGCTCGTAGGAATTGTAAGCTCCTACAATGAGATCGTACCGGGTCATATGAACCTGGATAAAATTACAGAAGCTGTAAAAATGGGCGTTGCCATGGCAGGCGGAACACCGATCGTGTTCCCGGCCATTGCAGTCTGTGACGGTATTGCCATGGGCCACATCGGAATGAAATATTCCCTCGTTACCCGTGACCTGATCGCCGATTCCACCGAGTGTATGGCAATGGCTCACCAGTTTGATGCACTGGTATGTATCCCGAACTGTGATAAGAACGTACCTGGCCTTTTGATGGCAGCAGCAAGAGTCAATGTTCCGACCGTATTTGTCAGCGGCGGTCCGATGCTTGCCGGCCATGTAAAAGGTGAGAAGAGAAGTCTTTCCAGCATGTTCGAGGCGGTTGGATCCTACGCAGCCGGAACTATGACAGAGGAAGATGTTTATGATTTTGAGTGCAATGCATGCCCGACCTGCGGTTCCTGCTCCGGTATGTACACGGCAAACAGCATGAACTGTCTGACCGAGGTTCTCGGCATGGGCTTGAAAGGAAACGGAACGATTCCGGCCGTATATTCCGAGCGTCTGCGCCTGGCCAAGAGAGCCGGTATGCAGGTTATGGAGCTGTTAAAACAGAATATCCGTCCAAGAGACATTATGACAAAAGAAGCATTCTTAAATGCGTTGACCGTCGATATGGCACTTGGATGTTCCACCAACAGTATGCTGCATCTGCCGGCCATCGCGCATGAGGCAGGCGTAGAGCTGAATCCGGAGATGGCAAATGCCATCAGTGAGAAGACCCCGAACCTCTGCCATCTGGCTCCGGCAGGATACCACTACATTGAGGAGCTGAACGAGGCCGGCGGTGTTTATGCCGTTATGAACGAGCTGAATAAACTGGGACTTCTGCACACCGAGTGCATGACCGCAACCGGAAAGACCGTTGGCGAGAATATCAAAGGCTGTGTCAACAAAAACCCGGAGATCATCCGTCCGGTAGAAAATCCATACAGCAAGACCGGCGGTATTGCTGTCCTGAAAGGAAACCTGGCACCGGATACCGCAGTCGTCAAACGTTCTGCCGTTGTACCGGAGATGCAGGTTCACGAAGGACCGGCCAGAGTCTTCGACTGTGAGGAGGATGCCATCGAGGCAATCCGCGGCGGCAAGATTGTGGCAGGCGACGTTGTTGTCATCCGTTATGAGGGACCAAAGGGAGGCCCTGGTATGCGTGAGATGCTGAATCCGACCTCTGCGATTGCAGGTATGGGACTTGGCTCTTCCGTAGCTCTGATTACAGACGGCCGTTTCTCCGGCGCATCCCGCGGTGCATCCATCGGTCATGTCAGCCCTGAGGCAGCAGAAGGCGGTCCGATCGCGCTCGTTGAGGAAGGCGACCTGATCCGCATCAATATTCCAGAGCACAAGCTGGAGCTTGCCGTATCGGATGAAGAGCTGGCACGCAGAAAAGCTGCATGGACTCCGAGAGAGCCGAAAGTAACCACAGGCTATCTGAAACGCTACGCAAAGATGGTTTCCAGCGCAAATAAGGGAGCCATTCTGGAGTTCTAATAGAAAAAAATCATATCAGCCGTCCGAACGTGCATTTTCATCGGATGGCTGATTTCATACACAAAGCCAAAAGATAAGGAAGGAATCATACAGACATGGAATTAACTGGATCACAGATTGTTATTGAGTGCCTGAAGGAGCAGGGCGTGGACACCGTGTTCGGCTATCCGGGGGGAACGATTTTGAATATCTATGATGAGCTTTACCGTCATCCGGAAATCCACCACATCCTGACCTCCCACGAGCAGGGTGCTGCCCATGCGGCAGACGGGTATGCGCGTGCGACCGGAAAAACAGGCGTATGTATGGCAACAAGCGGCCCTGGTGCGACAAATCTTGTCACTGGAATTGCAACTGCCTACATGGATTCCACCCCGATGGTAGCCATCACCTGCAACGTAGGAAAGGCACTGCTTGGAAAAGACAGCTTTCAGGAGATTGACATTGCAGGCGTTGCGATGCCGATCACAAAATACAGCGTGATTGTAAAAGATATCACGGTTCTCGCAGACACGCTGCGCCGTGCGTTTTCGATTGCAAAGAGCGGAAGACCGGGCCCGGTTCTGGTGGATATCACGAAAGATGTCACGGCGGCAACGTATGAATATGAGCCAAAGACACCGGAAGCAATCGCACCGTCTATCGAAAAAATCACAGAAGAAGGACTGGATCACGTTGTATCTCTGATTCGGGAGTCGAAAAAACCGTATATTTTCGTGGGCGGCGGCAGCATCATCTCAGGTGCGGCCGAGGAAGTGCGTGAACTGGCACACCATATACAGGCGCCGGTCTGCGATACCCTGATGGGAAAAGGCGCTTTCCCGGGAACCGATAAGCTGTACACCGGCATGCTCGGTATGCACGGAACAAAAACATCGAACTATGGCGTGACGAAGTGCGACCTGCTGATCGTGCTCGGTGCAAGATTTTCCGATCGTGTCACCGGAAACGCCGCAAAATTTGCAAACAATGCAAAAATCGTTCAGATCGATGTAGATGCGGCAGAAATCAACAAGAATGTTGTTGTCGAGTCGAGCATCATCGGAGACGTCAAAGAAGTCTTAAAACGCCTGAATGCGAAGCTGGAGCCGATGCATCATGACGAGTGGATTGCCGAAATCGAGGCAATGAAAGAAAAATTCCCGTTAAAGCATGAAGAAGGCCTTACCGGACCGTTCGTGATCGAGGAGATCTATAAGGCAACCGACGGCCAGGCTGTCATCACGACCGATGTCGGACAGCATCAGATGTGGGCGGCGCAGTATTATCGGTATACGAGCCCGAGAACCCTTTTAACCTCCGGCGGTCTTGGAACCATGGGATTCGGTCTTGGAGCTGCCATGGGCGCCAAAATGGGACGCCCGGACAAAACCGTTATCAACATCGCAGGCGACGGCTGCTTCCGCATGAATATGAACGAACTGGCAACCCTTTCGAGACACAACATTCCGGTGATCGAAGTCGTTGTCAACAACCATGTACTCGGTATGGTACGCCAGTGGCAGACACTGTTCTATGGAAAACGGTATTCCAACACTGTTCTGCAGGATCAGGCGGACTTTGTCAAGGTTGCTGAGGCGCTCGGCGTAAAGGGCATCCGCGTGACGAAGAAAGAGGAGATGGGACCTGCCATCCGTGAGGCGATTGCGAGCGGAAAACCGGCACTGATCGACGTATGGATCGACTGCGATGAAAAAGTATTCCCGATGGTTCCGGCCGGAGCACCGATTGAGGATGTCTTCGATGCAGAGGATCTGGCAAAAAAGGAACAAGAAAAGGATTGACATATTTCTAACAAAGAGGTATCATAGTTTCAACGTGGTAAAGTAATACCGTATTACCATATGAATTGCAGACTTGTAAGAAAAACTGCAATACAGGTACAAACGATTACAAGGAAAACCACCGGCATAGGAACGGTGGTTTTCCAGTAATATAAAGTAGCAAGAGAAACAGGAGGATGAAAAATGAGCAGAGTTTATAATTTTTCCGCAGGACCGGCAGTTCTGCCAGAGGAAGTGTTGAAAGAAGCCCAGGAGGAAATGCTGGATTACCGCGGATGCGGCATGTCCGTCATGGAGATGAGCCACCGTTCCAAAGTATTCCAGAATATCATCGATGAGGCAGAAGCAGACCTCGTGACCTGATGGGAATTCCGTCAAATTACAAAGTTCTGTTTCTTCAGGGCGGTGCCTCCCTGCAGTTTTCCATGATTCCGATGAACCTGATGAAAAACGGTGTCGCTGATTACATCGTAACGGGACAGTGGGCAAAGAAAGCATATGCAGAGGCGCAGAAATACGGAAAGGCAAACAAAATTGCCTCCTCTGAGGATAAAACATTTTCCTACATCCCGGACTGCAGCGATCTTCCGATCAGCCCGGATGCCGATTATGTTTATATCTGTGAAAACAACACCATTTACGGAACCAAATACAAAAAACTGCCGAATACCAAGGGCAAAACCCTGGTGGCAGATGTCTCCTCCTGTTTCCTCTCCGAACCTGTTAATGTCTCCGATTACGGCATCATCTACGGCGGTGTCCAGAAAAACATCGGACCTGCCGGAATGGTCATCTCCATTGTCCGTGACGATCTGATTACCGACGATGTCCTGCCGGGAACACCGACCATGATGAAATTTAAAACGCATGCAGATGCCGGCTCTCTGTATAACACGCCGAACTGCTACTGCATCTACATGTGCGGCAAAGTGTTCAAATGGCTGAAGAAAATGGGCGGACTGGAAGTCATGAAACAGCGCAACGAAGAAAAAGCAAAACTGCTGTATGATTTCCTGGATCAGAGCAAGCTCTTCAAAGGAACCGTTGTACCGGAAGACCGTTCTCTGATGAACGTTCCGTTTATCACCGGAAATGCAGATCTGGATGCCAAATTCGTCAAAGAGTCCAAAGAAGCCGGACTTGAGAACCTGAAAGGTCACCGTACCGTCGGCGGTATGCGTGCAAGCATCTACAATGCAATGTCGAAAGAAGGCGTAGAAGCACTCGTAGCCTTCATGAAAAAGTTCGAGGAGGAAAATCTCTAATGTTTCAGTATCATTGCTTAAATCCGATTGCAGGCGTAGGCCTTGCAAATTTTAATGAAAACTATCAGCAGAGTGAAAGCCTGGAGGGAGCCGATGCGGTTCTCGTCAGAAGTGCAGCCATGCACGGTATGGAGCTGCCGAAAAGTATTCTTGCCGTAGCAAGAGCAGGAGCCGGTGTCAATAACATTCCGCTTGCCGACTGCGCAGAGCAGGGTATCGTTGTATTCAACACACCGGGAGCCAATGCAAATGGCGTCAAAGAGCTGGTGCTTGCCGGCATGCTGCTTGCATCCCGCGATATCGCAGGCGGTATTGAGTGGGTGAAGAGCGACAAAGAAGACGGCGACATTGCAAAGACAGCAGAAAAACAGAAAAAGAAATTTGCCGGCTGTGAGATCAGCGGAAAGAAGCTCGGTATCATCGGACTTGGCGCGATCGGTCAGCTTGTAGCAAATGCAGCAACCCATCTTGGCATGGAAGTATACGGATACGATCCGTACATTTCTGTCGATGCGGCATGGAATCTGTCCCGTGACATTCATCATATCCAGAACGTGGAAGATATCTACCGTACCTGCGATTATATCACCATCCATGTTCCGCTGATGGACAGCACAAAAGGTATGATTAACAAGGCAGCGATCGATGAGATGAAAGACGGCGTGGTTCTTCTGAACTATGCAAGAGACCTCCTGGTTGATGAGGATGCTGTTCTGGAAGCATTAAAGGCCGGAAAAATGAAAAAATATGTGACTGACTTTGCGAACCCGAGGTAGTCGGCGCAGAGGGAACCATCGTTACTCCGCATCTTGGAGCATCGACCAAAGAATCCGAAGATAACTGTGCTGTCATGGCAGTTAAAGAAATCCGTGATTTTCTGGAGAACGGAAACATCAAAAACTCCGTCAACTTCCCGAACTGTGATATGGGTGTATGCACAGGAGCAGGCCGTGTGACCATCTGCCATAAGAATATTCCTGGTATGCTGGGTGCATTTACCACCGTTATGGGTAACGCCGGTGTCAACATTAGCGACATGACAAACAAAGGTAAAGGCGATTACGCTTACACCATGATGGATCTGGAAAGCGAAGCAACAGAAGAGATCGTAAAAGCGCTGGAAGCAGTAGACGGCGTGTTAAGGGTTCGTATTATTAAATAAAGAAACAGCCATCCGAAAGAAACAAAAAAGGCGGTATCCGGAAAATGGATGCCGTCTTTTTTTCGATGCCCTGCATCCGAAGGAAGCCGCAAGCAGCAGGTGAAAAAGCATAAAAAAGAGAACTGCCGCATCAGAGCAGTTCTCTTTGGAAGAAGTTTAATAGAAAGTGCAGCCGCGTTTTCACAGGTAATATACTGGTCGGTTGTTGCTTTCAGCACATGAAATTCCCTGTTTCCTTCGTAGGAAATGAAGAAGAAAATCAGAGTTCCTCTTTCGTGCAGATCAGATCCGTTTCCAGACGGCTCCGCCGCGTACATCAGCAACTTCAATGCCCTGGGATTTCAGGTCATCGCGGATTTTATCTGCTTCTGCAAAGTTTTTGGCTTTTTTTGCTCATATCGTTTCAGAACAAGAGCATCAATTTCCGGATCTCCTTCGCCGGTAATCTGATAGCCGGACGCGGTGGAAGCAGAAGTTGTCTTTGCAGCCTCTTTTCTCTTCGCATCTGCATGAGCGAGAAGGGAAAGACCGAGTACCTGATCGAAACTGTCGAGAAGCGCCAGCTTTGCAGCATCATGCATGTCTGCTTTTAACACATCGTACAGCGTTGTGATGGCAAGCGAGGTGTTGAGGTCGGCATCGAGCGCTTTCTGGAATTTCTCTTTTAAAGCAGTCATAGAAGCTTCCTCGGCCGGTCCGTCTTTCGGGTCTAAAGCGGCGATGCGGGCGATCAGCTTGTCGTAGGCAATTTTGGCGTTGTCCAGGTTTTCCCAGGTGAAGACAAGCGCCTTACGGTAATGGGACTGGAGGCAGAAGAAACGGTAGACGAGAGGATCATAACCTTTTTCCTCAAGAAGAGAAACGGTTAAAAACTCACCTTTCGATTTCGACATCTTTCCAGTCGATGTATTCAGGTGATGCACATGGAACCACTGCGGGCACCAGGCGTGGCCGAGGTAGCTTTCGGACTGTGCGATCTCGTTCGTGTGGTGCGGGAATGCATTGTCTACGCCGCCGCAGTGCAGGTCAAGGTATTCGCCATTGTATTTCATGGAGATACCGGAGCACTCGATGTGCCATCCCGGATAACCGACGCCCCACGGGGAATCCCATTTCAAGGCCTGGTTCTCAAATTTGGATTTCGTAAACCAGAGAACGAAATCATTTTTGTTGCGTTTGTTTGTATCTTCCTCTACGCCCTCACGCACACCGACCGCGAGGTCATCCTCGTCGTGATCGTTGAACACATAGTAGTGGTCGAGACGGCTGGTGTCAAAGTAAACATTTCCGCCGGCAAAGTAAGCGTAGCCGGTGTCCATCAGTTTTTCAATGATTTTGATATATTCGTCAATGCATCCCGTTGCCGGCTGTACGACATCCGGGCGCTTGATGTTCAGCTTTTTGCAATCCGCAAAGAATGCATCGGTGTAATACTGTGCGATTTCCATGACTGTTTTGTGCTCGCGCTTTGCACCTTTGACCATCTTGTCCTCGCCGGTGTCCGCATCGGAGCTTAAATGGCCGACATCGGTGATGTTCATGACACGGTTGACGTCGTAGCCTTCATAGCGGAGTGCCTTTTCCAGGACATCCTCCATAATATAACTGCGCAGGTTTCCGATGTGCGCAAAATGATAAACGGTAGGTCCGCAGGTGTACATTTCTACACGGCCCGGTGTGTGTGTCAGGAATTCAGCTTTTTTATGGGTTGCAGAATTATAAAGATACATAAAAGAAGTCTCCTTTTTTCTTTTCGTGCGGATACGGATGCAGAAGTGATGATACACAAGAAAGCAAAAAAGCGTCTGCTGTATCCGACAAGGATATCAGAGACGCCGCGTGCGGTGCCTGTTTTCCGTGTACTGCACTGGTTCCTTATTAAAATTAATATTAGCAGGATTTTTTTTTGATGTCAATAGTCCGGAGACTGTCGAAGACAAAAAGTAAGAAAGTGTTACTGTTCACACGCTACTATCCCGCGAGGCGTTTTGGCATGAATATGTCAAAATCCCGAGACATACAGCGCGAATTTATGCGGTTAGCATAAATTCTGTGCATCGCGAAGCGTGTTACTGAGAACGGAGTGAACAGTAACAAGAAAGTGATTTCGGTGTGAGCGGTCTTCATGGAAGGCTTTGCTTTGTAAAAGAAGGAAACGAAAGTAAAAAACGAAAGTAAAAAACGAAAGTAAAAAACAGTATGACGCTCTTAAATAAGAAGAAATGTGATTTTCAGAAGTCTGTTTTTGCGTCCGGCAGGATTCTTTCCCGGAGCAAAATCTGAAACAAATACAAAAAGACAGTGCTGCAGAACGCAAATGGAAAGAAACAATTATTTGTGTAATCTTTTTTTATTATAAAACCGAAGAATACAGGAAAATAGAAAAACAGCATCAGAACAATACCCAAAAAGAGGAAAATAGAGGATTTTGATGACTTTAAATGCAGTTTATACACTTTTCTCCTGCATCGGATATTGACAAACAGAGAGAGTTCTGGTTATAATGAACCCAGTTGTTTTTGGACAAACGGACAAATGTACGGGCATGAGGGATGAAGAAAACAAATCTTGTTGGACGCATCTCCTTTTTGTACTATTCGTTTTGATGTGGTAAAGTGCCAAAATGAAAAACGGTGGAATGGCGAAGCCGTTCCGGTAAATGTCCGGATGATGCAAAAACAACGCGAATCCATGAAAGGAGTTAGGAAGAAATTATGAAAAGAAAAATTGTAAGCGCATTACTTGTTATGAGTATGACTGCAAGCCTGGTTGCCTGTGGAAATTCCGGCAGCGGAAGTTCTGATCCGGCGGATGAGAGTGTAAGCGTAAGCAGCAGCGCATCTTCCGAAAGCAATGCAAGCGCATCTGCAAGCAGTGAGAGCGAAGCCGAGGCAGAGGAGTCCGAAATGCCGGAAGGATACGATGAGACCAGCACAGAGCTCTATAACGAGGCACTGGGCGATTTCAACGATGCACTTGCTACTGCAAAGGAAGCAGAAACGGTGGATGAGAGATATGCCTGATGGCAGTTGCCGAGGGAAAACTGATGGAGTCCGCCATGATGTACCCGCTCACCTCAAGAGGTGGTACGTACGCGATGTACAGAATGGCTCCGCGCACCAAGGACTATACCCTTTGGGGAAGCGATAAAGACCGTTATCATCAGTATGTTGTAACAACTGACTTTATCAAGGCAGAAGATTACAAGAGATGAGAGCAAAATGGGATGAGCTTAAAGGAACAGGAACCTATGAGAGCTGGGTAAAAGAATATCTGGCAGGAAAAGGTTACACCTTAAAAGACAGCTTCTCCATGCCGTATGCGAGCGATCCGGTAACATGGGACGGACTTGCAACTTCCCGTGCGGCAGATACCGATGCGATCATCAATACCTATGACGGACTGATGGAGTACGATGTAGAGGGAACTCTGCAGCCGGCACTGGCAGAATCCTATGAAGTATCTGATGACGGACTGACCTATACCTTCCACCTTCGTAAAGATGTAAAATGGACCGATTCCCAGGGACGTGAAGTGGATACTGTAAAAGCAGATGACTTCGTGGCCGGAATGCAGCATATGTGTGATGCACAGGGCGGTCTGGAATACCTGGTACAGGGCGTGATCAAAAACGTATCCCAGTACATCAGCCGTGAAGTTACCGATTTCGACGAGGTTGGTGTAAAAGCTGTTGATGACTATACCGTAGAGTACACACTGGAAGAGCCATGCAGCTACTTCATGACCATGCTTGGCTACACCATCTTCATGCCGATGAGCAGAAGCTACTATCAGTCCCAGGGCGGTAAATTTGGTGCTGAGTACGATTCCTCCGCAGCAGATTATCAGTACGGAAAAGATTCCAACTCGATCGCATACTGCGGACCGTACCTGGTAACCAACGCTACAGCGAAAAATACCATCGTATTTAAACTGAGCGATTCTTACTGGAACAAAGACAACGTAAACATTAAAACCCTGACCTGGCTGTTCAATGACCAGTCTGATGTTACCAAAATGTACACAGATGCAAAAGCAGGTACCGTTGACTATGTAAACCTGAACACCTCCACTATGGAGACAGCAAAATCCGAAGGTCTGTACGACCAGTACGCAGTAGTTTCAGATACCGATGCTACTTCTTTCATGGCATTCTACAATATCAACCGTACTGCGACTGCAAATGCCAACGACGGAACAACAGCAAAGAGTACAAAGTCTGACGAAGAAATCCAGAGAACGAACAAAGCACTGCAGAACGTTCACTTCAGAAGAGCGATCAGCTTTGCAGCAGATCGTGGCGCTTACAATGCACAGCAGGTTGGCGAGGATCTGAAGTATACTTCCCTTAGAAATACCTTTACCCCGGGATATTTCGTAAGCCTGTCAAAAGACACTACCATTCAGATCAACGGAACCGACACAACCTTCCCGGCAGGCACCTACTATGGTGAAATCGTACAGAAACAGATCGACGCCGACGGCGTGAAGATCAAAGTATGGGATGCCGAAAACAAGACCAGCGATGGCTTTGATGGATGGTACAATCCGGAAAACGCAGTAGAAGAACTGAATACCGCAATCGAGGAGCTCGCAGAAGAGGGCATCACCATCGATGAGAGCAACCCGATCCAGATGGAATATCCATATCCGTCTGCAGTAGAAGTTTACACCAACAAAGCAAACTCCTACAAGAAATCAGTAGAGGCTGCCCTTGGCGGAAAAGTTGTGATCAATCTGGTTGATGCCGTAGACCTGGATGGATGGTACTATGCAGGATACTATGCAACTATGGTTATGAAGCAAACTACGACGTATACGATGTCTCCGGATGGGGTCCGGACTTTGGTGATCCGTGCTCTTACCTGGATACCATGCTTCCGGACTACGAAGGATACATGACCAAATGTTTCGGTATCTTCTAATTTTGGAAAAGGTAAAATTGGAAAGATCAGAACAGTTGAAAGCCAATGAATAAACCGGCAGGGGGATGGGAACAAAAAAAGCCATTCCCCTGTCATATTGTGTTAAGGAATGAGAGAATATGACAAAATATCTTTTTAAGCGTTTGTTGCATGGCCTTGTTTCCGTAGTAATCGTTGTTGGATGCGTTATGACTATGATTTATTCTCTGATGGACCGAAATCTGATTTTCGCACAGGACGCCACCTATTCCCATCAGAGCAATAACCAGAAAAAGGTGTACAAATATCAGAAGTGGGAGACATACGGATATCTTGATTATGTAACCTATGCAGATTATTTGAACGCTCTCAAAGCAAAAGGCGAAATTGACGAGGATACGAGATCCAAAGCAGTAGCATTCGGAAGAACGAAAGACCAGGATTCAGAACTGGTATCTGAATATGTAAAAAAATTTACAGCTTATTATAAAGCAAAAGGTTACACCGTAAGAAGATACGATGCGATCATGATGGGTAAGAAAAAATATGCCAACGGCGGACAGCAGCAGCTGTTTGCATACAGGGATATTCCGCTTGCAACGCGTCTCGGAAAATATTTTTCCGGTTTGATTGACATCGACAGCATTCACGATGCTGCAAAGGTAGAAGGTAAGAGGGGGATTACATTTACCTTACACGATCCGGTATATGGGGGAAAGAAATTTTCACCGGCCATCATGGGAAATGGCACAACACACAAGTACTTGATGTACTTTGACTCAAAATTCCCATACTTCCATCAGAATATAATCACCATAAATTTAGGAAAGTCCTATTCCGTAAATGAGGGTGTGGATGTAGCACTGACCATGACCCGCGCGCAGGGATCCTACGTAAAATCGGAGATTACCTACCAAGCGGTCTGGTGGAATACAGTGCAGACGATCTGCACAGCGCAACGTATATGAGCGAATCTCAGGATGCAAGCGCTGTTCATTCCGATCGGTTCACAGATGACTATACCAACGTGGATACAATTAAGAGTGGTAAATCAAAAATCGGCTATTCCTTTGTAATCGGTATCATTGCCGTAATTCTTTCCTATCTCATCGCGGTGCCGCTTGGCATTCTGATGGCGAGAAAGAAAGACAAACTGGTTGACCAGCTTGGAACCATCTATATTGTATTCATTATAGCAGTACCTTCACTGGCCTATATTTTCCTGTTTAAGGCAATCGGAGGAAAAATGGGTCTGCCAACCACCTTTGACATGGATTCGAAGAGCAAGCTGATGTATATTCTGCCGATCGTTTCTCTGGCACTGCCGCAGGTGGCAAACCTGATGAAATGGCTGCGTCGATACATGATCGACCAGATGAACTCCGATTACGTAAAATTCGCAAGATCCGGTGGTCTGACAGAGGGAGAAATCTTTACGAAACACATTTTGAAGAACGCAGCGATTCCGATCGTGCAGGGTGTTCCGGCGAGCG
Source organism: Blautia sp. AF34-10 (assembly GCF_003477865.1). Classification (NCBI taxonomy): domain Bacteria; kingdom Bacillati; phylum Bacillota; class Clostridia; order Lachnospirales; family Lachnospiraceae; genus Blautia; species Blautia sp. AF34-10. Next base: position 12,228 of record NZ_QUED01000030.1, on the reverse strand, counting down.
TACTGTTCGCACTGACCGGAGCCATCATCACCGAGCGTGTGTACGTAGTACCTGGTGCCGGTAATCTGCTGACCGAAGCAATCAGCAAATATGATAATGGTGTTATCGTAGGTGTTACACTGTTCTACGCAGTGCTCTCCGTGATTTCCATCATCCTGGGCGACGTTTTGATGTCCATGGTGGATCCGCGAATCTCATTCTCAACGAAAGACAGGTAGGGACTTATGAATTATGATTTAGATAAATTCGGTCTGTCTGAGGAAGAACTGTTTTCTCCTGTAGATAACAGCTCTCTGGAGTCTGAGAAAATTACGGCTCCGAGATATTCCTACTGGCATTCCGTGTTCCGCGTATTTTTTAAGAAAAAAATCAATATTGCCGTACTTTGCCTCCTGGGTGTGATTCTGCTGATGACGTATGTGTATCCGCTCTTTGTGGAGTACGACCGTTTCGCCAATCTGATGAACGGCGCGACAAAACATCTGTCTCCAGGCAAAGCATTGCAGCAGCTTGGATTCAATATTCACTGGATTTTAGGATCCGGTGCTTCCGGACAGTCGACATTTGACGCTGTCTGGTTTGGTTCCAGAATTTCAGTTTCCCTGGCGTTTATCTGTGCGCTCATCAACCTTTCGATTGGTGTGATTGTCGGATCTGTCTGGGGATTTTCGAAGAAGGTTGACGTTTTCATGATGGAGGTTTACAACATCATCGGAAATATTCCGTATGTACTTCTGATCTCCGTCCTGGTGCTTATTTTTTCTCCGAGCTTCTGGACCATGGTATTTGCACTGACCGTTACCGGATGGCTTGCCATCGCGTACTTTATCCGTACGCAGGTCGTTATCATCCGTGACAGAGAGTATAATCTGGCATCGAAATGTCTTGGAACTTCGATTTTCCGCATTGCGATGAAGAATATTCTCCCGTTTATGACATCTGTCATTGTTACTCTGGCGGCAACTGAGATTCCGTCCTACATCTCTTACGAGGTGTTCCTGGCTTACATCGGTATGGGACTTTCTGACATGTCTCTGGGAAGACTGATCTATGAGGCTGAGGGCGCCATGCTGACACCGGGATGGGGATTCGAATTCTGGAGTCCGGTTGTTGTCGCTTCAATCATCACCGTAGTATTATATGTAGTTGGACAGAACCTTGGAGATGCGTCCGACCCGAGAACACATATGTAGGAAGGAAAGCCGCATGGAAGATAAAAAAGTATTATTATCGATTAAGGACTTACAGGTAAAATTCCGTGTCCGCGGCCGTATCCTGACGGCAATCCGGGGCGTAACGCTGGATATTTACGAGAATGAGTCCATTGCTATCGTAGGAGAGTCCGGCGCCGGTAAATCCGTATTCACAAAAGCGTTTGCGGGCATGCTGGACAGCAACGGCTTCATTGACCAGGGAGATATCATTTTCAACGATGCCGAGCTGAGCGATACCGTTGTGCCGCTGAACTCTTATGCCAAAAAGACCATCGCATCCACCTGGGAAAAACTGAATGAGTATTCCAAACTGGAATATGGTTCAGAAGTATTTCTGAAAATGAAGGCTCTGGAGCAGGAAAAAGAAGAAAAAATGACACTGAGCGAGGAAGAGCGCGAGAAAGCAGATGCTGAAATTAAGGAACTCGTAGTAAAGAGAACCGAACTTTTCAACTACAAGCAGACACTCGATACTTCCAAAGAAAAAGCGAGGGTTAAAGAGACATCTGCCGAGATTTCCAGACTGGATGGAGAAATTAAGGCTCTGCAGAAAGCAAAAGAGGAAAAAATCAAGGCTCACAAACAGGCTGCCATGAACGATACGGCCTACAATCAGGCATATGATGCAAAAATGGCAGAGTACAAAAAAGAGTACGCCGGCCTGACAGCAAAAGAAATTACGGACGAGACGAGAAAGAGAAACGAGATTCTTGCCAAAGAGATTTATCTTTCCGTTGGACGTTACAAACTGCGCAAAAAAGTCCGCATGATTAAAAAGCTGCACGAGGCATTCAAAGCTGCAATGGAGCGCGGTGTGGATCTGAACGATGAGCAGAAGCGAAACGGCGTTTTCGACCAGGCTACTTTCCGTGTGCGCTATCTGGATGAGACATCGGAGCGGCTTCATGGAACCTGTATCATTAACCTGGCAAAAATCCAGGATCCGAATGACTGGGGCCAGATCCGCGGTAAGAAAATTGCAACCGTATTCCAGGATCCGATGACTTCCCTGAACCCGATCATCACAATCGGAAAACAGATCACTTCTGTTATCATGAAGCATCAGAATGTCAGCGAGGTGGAAGCAAGAGCACAGGCGCTTGAGCTGATGGAAAAGGTTGGTATTCCGAACGCAGAGCAGCGTTTCGATGATTATCCGTTCCAGTATTCCGGCGGTATGAGGCAGCGTATCGTTATTGCGATTGCACTTTCCTGCCGTCCGAAGATTCTGATCTGCGATGAGCCGACAACTGCGCTGGACGTTACGATTCAGGCACAGATCCTGAAGCTGATCAAGGATCTTCAGAAAGAGTACAACTACACCATCGTGTTTATTACCCACGACCTTGGTGTCGTAGCGAATATCGCAGACCGTGTTGCCGTTCTGTACGCAGGACAGATCATCGAGTTTGCGAACGTAGAAGAGCTGTTCTACGATCCGCGCCATCCGTACACCTGGGCACTGCTTTCTTCCCTGCCGCAGCTTGCGGAGCGGAATACAAAGCTGTTTTCCATTACCGGTACGCCGCCGTCTCTGTACAATAAGATTATCGGAGATCCGTTTGCACCGCGTAACCAGTACTGTCTGAAGATTGATACTCTGGAGGAGCCGCCGATGTTCAAGGTAACGGATACCCACTATGCCAAGACATGGCTGCTGGATCCGAGAGCGCCGAAGACAGAAAAACCGGAAGCTATTCAGAATATTCACGAAAAACTGTTAAAAGCATATAACTTATAGGAGAGTTTGAAAGTGTCTACAAAGCAGGAAAGCAAGACCACTGTTTCGCATCTGCCGGAGCATGGTCCGATTGACGAAAATGGAAGAGAAATCTTACTGCAGGTAAAAAATGTAGATATCACTTTCGGCAAGGGCGATGACGCAGTCAAAGCGGTAAAAAATGCTTCTTTTGACATCTACAAGGGAGAGACCTTCTCCCTCGTAGGCGAGTCCGGTTCCGGAAAGACAACGATCGGCCGTGCGGTCATTCGTGTCAACCCGTGTTCCGCAGGAGAGATCCTGTATAAGGGCGTTAAAATTTCCGGTAAGATTCCGCATTCCCTGGACCGGGAGGTTATCCGAAACATTCAGATGGTATTCCAGGATCCGGCCGCATCGTTAAATGAGCGTGCGACGGTCGATTATATCGTATCCGAGGGTCTTTACAACTTCCATCTGTACGAGAACGAGGCAGACCGTGTGAAAAAGGTAGAGAACATGATCAACGAGGTTGGTCTTCTGCCGGAGCACCTGACCCGTTACCCACATGAGTTCTCCGGCGGACAGCGCCAGCGTATCGGTCTGGCCCGTGCCATGGTTATGGAGCCGGAGCTGGTTGTAGCCGATGAGCCGATCTCCGCACTGGACGTATCGATCCGTGCCCAGGTCCTCAATCTGCTGAAAAAATTCCAGAGAGAAAAACAGGTTACTTATCTGTTTATTGCTCATGACCTTTCCATCGTACGGTTCATTTCCGACCGTATCGGTGTTATCTACAAAGGAAACATCGTAGAGGTTGCGGACGCAGAGGAGCTGTTCAACTTTCCACTGCACCCGTACACGCATTCCCTGATCTCTGCCATTCCGATTCCGGATCCGCAGCTTGAGAAGAACAAAGTGCTGTATACCTACGATCCGTCCATCCATGACTATTCGGTGGACAAACCGGAGTTCGTGGATATCGGACACAACCACTTTGTATATGGAAACAAGAAAGAGATCGAAGAGTACAAAGCACTCCGTGAAAAGGGAGAGCCGCTGCAGCCGATCACCATCCGCAAACCGGGTGAGAAAGTAAAAGAAGAGAACCATGAGGTTCATCTTTCCAAGGCAGAAGACGAGTTTTTGAAAACTCCGGTTCACGATACCGGAAGCATCTGGTACAAAGTGCTGTCGTTCTTCCTTCCGATCATCGGTATGATTGCAGCTTGTGTTTACAAAAAGAAACAGTACTATCACAACTACAAAGCATGCAAGCAGGGCGCGCTGTACGGATTTGCCGTACTGGCTGTGATCCTCCTGATCTTTATCCTTGCATTGATTTTGGTTGTCCTATAGCAGACTGTAAAGCAAAGCAGTGTCAGAATCGAAAGCTTTTTGGTTCTGACGCTGCTTTTTTTGCACCGTTTTACTTGACGGGAGATGTATTTTCTGGGACAATAAAAAGCAGTGCAAAATGAAGGGGAGAACTTAAAACAAGAGGAGTAAAAGAATGGGAAGAACAGTAAAAGATCCAGACAGGCGCAGACCAAAGCCGGTGCAGAAGGTCCAGCTTTCCGAAAAGAATGTCGGACGGCGCATCGTGCTTGTGGTACTGTTTCTGGCAATCGGATCCGGCTTTCTGGTGTATGGTTTTATGAATTTTCTGCGCGGCGATTCGGGCTGGCGCGAAATCAGTGTGAAGGCAGGGTCGGAACTGAACTGCGGTGAGGATTTTACGTTGAAATATAACGTTGGCGCAAGCGGTGTTTCCGCGGGAGGAGAGGCAAAGGCGCTCTCTTTGCTTTATACCGATGCGGCGGTGAAGGGCTACCGGCTTTTCAATATTGACGAGAGTTTTGACGATTTGACCAATCTGTACGATGTGAACCATCATCCAAATGAAGTACTGACGGTGGATCCGGTTTTGTACGATGCTCTGAAAAAAGTATCCGATGCCGGCTGCCGGGAAATCTATCTCGGGCCGCTGTATGCGTCCTTCGAAAATCTGTGCACGAGCAATGACGATGCGATTGCGGCGCAGTTTGATCCGGAGAAAAACGACGATGCAGCAGAAGAAGCGGCGGCAGTTGCAGCGTTTGCGCAGAACCCGGACGATATTTCTCTGGAATTTTCAGGAGAAAATCAGGTCTGCCTGCATGTGTCGGATGCGTATCTGGCGTATGCGTCGGAAATGGGATATTCGGCGTATGTTGATTTCTTCTGGATGAAAAATGCCTTTTTGATTGATTATCTTGCGGATACGATCCGCGGCGAGGGCTATCAGCTTGGCATTATCTCCAGCAAGGACGGCTTTGTCCGCTGCCTCGATGAGACCGGCGGGAAGTCGTATCAGTATCCGCTGTATCACCTTTCCGGGAATGAAATCCAGTCCTATGGGGTGATGACATACGAAGGCCCGAAGAGTATCGTATTTTTCCACGCTTACCAGGCGGGCAGCCCGGATGCGTACCGCTATTATCAGTATCAGGACAAAACGATGTGCACGCCGTATCTTAGCGTGGCAGACGGAAAAGACCACACAGCAGCATCCGAACTGATCGTCTATTCCGGTGAATATGGCTGTGCCAATATGCTGCTTGCAGCATTTTCTGATTATCAGGCCGAATCGCTTTCCAGGGAGTCCCTGGAAACACTGACTTCACAGAACATTTACAGTATCTGGTTTGAGGACGATGAGATGCAGACGACAGATGAAGATCTTGCTGTAATCTTAGGAAATGAATAAAAAACAAACCAGATTTGCATTGTACAATCGCAGTTAGGATGGTAGAATAAAAACAGGATTTGTTAGTTGAAGACAGAAAAAAAGGAGGGGTTATAATTTTGAAAATGGAAGAAAAATTATACGATTATATGGATTGGGCGGAAATAGAAGCCGTGGTCTATTCAGAGGAAAATCATCCAAGAGACATCTTGGGACCGCGCGTAACGGAGGATGGTATTTTGATTCAGGCGTTTTTCCCGGGTGCAACCCGTGCAGCCGTACATACGATCCGCGACGGAAAACAGACCGAGATGGTTTGCGAGGATGAGGCGGGATTTTTCGCTGTGCTGCTTCCAGGGAAGAAAATTCCGTCCTATACGCTGATCTACTGGGACGGCGACGGAAACCAGATGGAGCATTATGATGCGTACGCCTATCCGATGCAGTTCACCGAGCAGGAACAGAAACAGTTTGAAAACGGCATCTGTTATTCCATCTATGAGAAGCTGGGTGCACACCCGGTAAAGATCGATGGTATCAGCGGTGTTTACTTCGCTGTCTGGGCACCGAATGCGATCCGTGTCAGTGTTGTCGGAAATTTCAATAACTGGGACGGAAGAGCATATCAGATGAATCTTCTGGAGTCCGGAATCTACGAGCTCTTTATCCCCGGTGTTCGCGCGGGCGACATCTATAAATATGAAATCAAGGCAAAGGGCGGTCTGACGTATCTGAAATCGGATCCATACGCGAATGCAGCACAGCTGCGTCCGAACAATGCGAGTGTTGTGGTTGATCTTGGAAAATATGCCTGGCAGGATGAGAACTGGATGAAGAAGCGTGGTGTCACACAGGGCGACAAAGCGCCGATTTCTGTTTATGAAGTGCATCTTGGCTCCTGGAAAAAACCGGACGATGGCCGTGAATTTTATAACTACCGTGAGATCGCTCCGATGCTGGCTTCTTATGTGAAAGAGCTCGGCTACACCCATGTTGAGCTGATGCCGGTGATGGAGCATCCGCTCGATGAATCCTGGGGTTATCAGGTAACGGGCTATTACGCACCGACAGCACGATACGGAACGCCGGATGACTTCCGCTATTTTATGGATACGATGCACCAGAACGACATTGGTGTTATTCTCGACTGGGTACCGGCACACTTCCCGCGCGATACCTTCGGACTTTCTGCGTTTGACGGAACGTGTCTGTACGAGCATTTTGACCCGAGACAGGGATCCCATCCACACTGGGGCACGCTGATTTACAATTACGGCAGACCGGAAGTAAAGAACTTCCTGATCGCCAATGCGCTTTTCTGGGCAAAAGAGTACCATGCCGACGGAATCCGTATGGATGCGGTTGCATCGATGCTGTATCTTGATTATGGCAAGCAGGACGGGGAGTGGGTCGCAAATATCTACGGCGGAAATGAGAACCTTGAGGCAATCGAATTTTTAAAACATCTGAACTCCATCTTCAAAAAAGAGTTCCCGGATGCGCTTCTTATCGCAGAGGAATCGACCGCATGGCCGAAGGTGACGGGAGAACTTGACGATGAAGGACTTGGCTTCGACTACAAGTGGAACATGGGCTGGATGAATGATTTTACGGAATATATGAAAAACGATCCGGTATACCGCGGGGCACATCACGATCAGCTGACTTTTTCTATGGTATATGCATACTCGGAGAAATTCATGCTGAGTCTGTCGCACGATGAAGTGGTTCATCTGAAGGGATCCATGTATACCAAAATGCCGGGTACACCGGAGCAGAAAATGGCAAATCTTCGTCTGGCGTACGCTTATCAGATGGTGCATCCCGGAAAGAAGCTTCTGTTTATGGGACAGGAATTCGGACAGGAAAAAGAGTGGAATGAGAAACAGTCCCTGTCCTGGGAGCTTCTTGAGGACAAGGAACATCTGCAGCTAAAAAACTATATGGCGGCACTTCATGCATTCTACAAAGCAAATCCGGCATTGTATCAGCTTGACGAAAAGCCGGAGGGCTTTGAGTGGATCAATGGCATGGAGTGGGAAAAGAATCTTCTGATCTTCCTTCGCAGAACAAGGAAGAAAGAAGATACGCTGCTTGTCGTATGCAACTTCTCGAATGTCGAGTACGATGATTTCCGCATTGGTGTGCCGTATCCAGGAAAGTACAAAGAGATGTTCAACAGCGATGCGGAAGCTTATGGCGGAACAGGCGTCGGAAATCCACGCGTGAAAATGTCGAAAAAAACAGAGTGCGACGAGCGGAAAAATTCGATTACCGTAAAACTCGCACCGCTTTCTGTTCAGGTATTTTCTTATACGAAGCCGGAGACGGGTGCTGCAAGTAATAAGAGCGCAAAGGCAAAAACTGCAGCGAAAGCGGCAGCAGAGAAGAAAACCGGAAAGAAGGGAAAACTGGCTGGAAAAACGGAAGAAGCAGTAAAAGCAAAGAAAACAACAAAGACTGCCCAAAAAGCAGAGAAAAAGGTATCGGAAAAAACGGTGAAAACTGCAGAGAAAAAGCAGGGAACTACGACTGCGACAGAGAAGGTGGAGAAAGCCGTAAAGCAGGCGATCGACAGCAAACCGGTGAAAACGGTAGAGCAGACGGTGGACAAGCTGGTGAAAGCCGGAAAATCCGCAGCGACAGAGGCAGCAAAAGCCGTGGAAAAATATCGCGCAGCCGCCGATCCGGAAAAGAAGCCGGCTACAAAGCCGGAAACCAAGTCGGAAGCAAAATCAGAGGCAAAACCAGAGACAAAAACGAAAAAAAGCACAGGCATGAGTGAACTCGGCGAGGAGCTGCAGAGAAAATTCGAGACAGAGGAGAGATAACACATGGTGAATCTGACAGCGGCGGAACGCGTCTATGAATACTGGATTGACAAGGCCTCTTCGGCTGCCGATCTGGTGCTGAAGATCGTGTTTGCAGTAATTCTGTTTCTGGTTGCACGCAAACTGATCCTGTGGCTCTGTGGTCTGATCCGGAAAAACATGCGGCGTTTTCACACGGAGGAGGCGGTGGTCAGTTTCACCGTTTCCATGGTGAAATACAGTCTGAACACGCTGCTGGTGCTGACCATTATCGTTCAGCTCGGTATCGTATCCGAAGCGTCGATCGCAGCAGCCATCGCCTCCGCCGGCGTTGCCGTATCCCTGGCACTGCAGGGTGGCCTCTCAAACTTTGCAGGCGGCGTGATGATTCTGCTGCTGAAACCATTTAAGGTCGGTGACTACATCATTTTTCCGGGCGAAGGTCAGGAGGGAACGGTTAAGAAGATTGAGATGTATTATACGACAATCAACAGCATCGACAACCGTACCATCATGATCCCGAACGCTAATCTGACGAACCACACCATCATCAACGTGACGGCGATGGACCGGAGAAAGCTGGAGATCAAAGTCGGCATTTCTTATGAGTCCGATATCAAAAAAGCGAAGGACATCCTGCGCCGCCTCGTTGAGGAGGAGCCGCATTTTCAGTCGGAGGAACAGCAGTTTTTCGTAGATGAGCTGGGCGAGAGCGCGATTACGGTCGGTCTCCGCGCCTGGGTCGCAACGGAAAATTACTGGCCGGTCAAATGGAAAATGAATGAGCGCATCAAAGAAGAGTTTGACGCGGCGGGAATTTCCATCCCGTATAACCAGCTCGATGTCCACATCTGCCCGGAACCGGCGAACAAAAAAGCCGGAAAAGGCGATAAATAAAGGATATTTTGAAAATTAACCCTTGCAATTGCACGGAAAAGGTGCTATAGTAAAGTTGTTAATAAGTGACTGTTAAGGAGTGGACGATTTCGTCCACTCTTTCTTGTGTACAGGGAAATGAAAGAATTTTTCGAAAGTTTCCCTGAATCAAAAAGGTGGTGAGGATTTGAGCAGAAGAGAAGAATACGAACAGAAGGCAGAAGAACTGATCACTCCGATTGTAGAAGCCAATGGTTTTGAACTGGTGGATGTGGAGTATGTCAAAGAGGGCGGTACCTGGTACCTGCGTGCTTACATCGACAAAGAAGGCGGAATTACCGTAGATGACTGCGAAATCGTCAGCCGTGCATTTTCTGACCGGCTGGACGCAGAAGACTTTATCGATGACGCCTATATCATGGAGGTCAGCTCCCCGGGCCTTGGACGTCCCCTGAAAAAGGAGAAGGATTACAGGAGAAGTATGGGAAAAGAGCTGGAAATCCGGACATACCGTGCGATCGAGAGAAACCGGGAATTTTACGGAATACTCACCGCATATGATGATAACAGTGTGACCATTGAGGAGGAGGACGGAACAGAGCGCGTCTTTCCAAAAAGCGATATTGCATTGATCCGTTTAGCATTTGATTTCTAAACAGACGCAGATACAGGAGGAAAAGAGAAAAATGAATACAGAATTAATGGAGGCCCTTGAAGTTCTTGAGAAAGAGAAGAATATCAGCAAAGATACCCTGCTTGAGGCAATTGAGCAGTCGCTGATCCAGGCCTGTAAAAACCATTTTGGCAAAGCAGATAATGTAAAGGTAAGCATTAACGCCCAGACTGGTGATTTCAAAGTCGTAGCAGAGAAAACCGTTGTTGATCTGGTACAGGATCCGATCATGGAGATCGCCCTTTCCGATGCAAAACGTGCAGACTCCCGCTATGAACTCGGCGATATCGTTCCGGTAGAAATCAAATCCAAAGAGTTCGGCCGTATTGCAACCCAGAATGCCAAAAACGTCATTCTTCAGAAGATCCGTGAGGAAGAGCGTAAAGTTCTGTTTGATCAGTACTTCGAGAAAGAGCACGATGTGGTTACCGGTGTGGTACAGCGCTATGTAGGACGCAACGTCAGCATCAACCTCGGTAAAGTAGACGCTCTGCTGACCGAGAACGAGCAGGTCAAAGGCGAGAAATTTGAGCCGACCCAGCGTGTGAAAGTATACGTTCTGGAAGTAAAGAATACAACCAAGGGACCGAAAGTCATGGTATCCCGTACCCATCCGGAACTCGTAAAACGTCTCTTTGAGTCTGAGGTTTCCGAGGTTGCAGAAGGCATCGTAGAGATCAAGAGCATTGCCCGTGAGGCAGGAAGCCGTACGAAAATGGCAGTATGGTCCAACGATCCGAACGTCGATGCAGTCGGCGCATGCGTCGGTATGAACGGAAGCCGTGTCAACGCGGTTGTCAATGAGCTGAACGGAGAGAAGATCGACATCATTACATGGGATGAGAACCCGGCACTCCTGATCGAGAACGCACTGAGCCCGGCAAAAGTTATCTCCGTTATGGCAGATCCGGATGAGAAGACCGCAAAAGTAATCGTTCCGGATTACCAGCTTTCCCTTGCCATCGGTAAAGAGGGACAGAACGCAAGACTTGCCGCACGTCTGACCGGATTCAAGATCGACATTAAGAGCGAGACCCAGGCACGCGAGGCAGGAGACTTCGACTACGTAGAAGAAGAGGAATACGAGGAAGAGGACAATTACGATGAGTCCGCAGCAGAGGAGGAAACCATCTCTGCAGAAGAAAACTTCGACGAGAATGATGTAGAAACAGCAGAGAAAGCCGGAGACGAAGAGTAATTAAAATAAAAACAAAGGCGGGATGAGCATTTGAGTACAGTTCGTAAAGTGCCGCTGCGTAAATGCATTGGCTGCAATGAAATGAAAAACAAAAAAGAAATGATCCGCGTGGTGAAAACCACCGAAGGAACGATTGTTCCGGACACAACCGGAAGAATGAACGGACGCGGTGCTTATGTCTGCTCTCTGGAATGTCTGGGGAAAGCAATGAAAAACAAAGGACTTTCCCGTTCTCTGAAGGCAGAAATTCCATCAGAGGTTTATGAGCAGTTAAAGGAGGCATTTGCGAAGATTGAACAGTCAAAGTAAAGGATTATCCATGCTGGGCCTTGCCATGAAGGCGGGTAAGGTATCGAGCGGCGAATTTGCGACCGAGCAGGCCGTAAAGAGCGGCAGCGCATACCTTGTCATTCTGGCGGAAACGGCGTCGGCCAATACACAGAAGAAATTTCGCAATATGTGTGCATACTATAAAGTGCCATGCATTCTTTTTGGGGACAAAGAGCAGCTTGGAAGAGCCATCGGAAGAGAATACCGTTCTTCCCTTGCCGTATGTGAAGCGCATTTTGCAGAAAAAATAGCAGCATTGTTGGCAGAAGCGTAAGGCGTAAGGCCGGAAAGGTCGGTGGATGGATGCAGGAAACACGAAAACCGCAGAAAGAGGAGAAAAGATCATTGGAAAAGAAAGATACAGAAAATATGGAAATGAAGAAACCGGAAGAGCAGGCAAAACCGAAGAAAAAGAAAATTATTTCCGTTGTGCGTCCGCAGAACGCAACAAGTAAAGAAGCAAAAGAGTTCACAAAGAACCAGGGACAGAAAAAAGACCGTCCGTCCCGCGGAAACGGCCGTCCGGAAGGAAACCGCAATGGAAACGGAAGAAGCGAGGACCGTCCGAACCGTGGAAACGGAAACGGCGGAAATGGAGATCGTCCGAACCGCAATGGAGACCGTCCGCAGGGAGAGAAACGGAAACGGCGGAAATGGAGATCGTCCGAACCGCAATGGAGACCGTCCGCAGGGAGAGCGC
>NZ_QUED01000003.1:0-196312 GCF_003477865.1 Blautia sp. AF34-10 | reverse complement strand
TACTGCGTCACAGATTTTCGTCGTACCCCGGTACGCCTTCAAATCTGTTCCTTGCAATTCGCGCTCTGCAGCACTGCCTTTTTTGCATTATTTTCGGGTCTTGCTATAGTTCCTCCTGCAAATGCGCCGCCCCCCCTCTGCTGTACTGCCGGGCGGCTGAGATCAGACACACGACTGGGAGAGTGTGGTCAGCGACACGCGGGGCGGTGCGGCTGGGATAGCAGGAGTGAGCGGTGAAGAGAGAATGAATGCCTCGATGGATGAGGTGTGAGGTTGGAAGATTGTTATGGTGACAATAGAGTGAAAGTGTTATGACGTAAGGAGTGATGGTGGTATGATGCTGGGTAAGTATTTTAAGAAGACGGTGTTTCGGAAGGAGCACACGGCGGATGGGGTGGTGCCGGAGGCGCCGCAGGGGATTTTGAAGAAGTGTAATGCTTGCAAGGGGGCTATTTTTACGGAGGATGTGAAGAGGAATCTTTATATTTGTCCGAAGTGTGGGAATTATTTTCGGGTGCATGCGTATCGGAGGATTGAGTTTCTTCTGGATGATGGGAGTTTTGAGGAATGGGATCAGGGGATGACGGCGGGGAATCCGCTGGGGTTTCCGGGGTATGAAGAGAAGGTGAGGGCTCTGCAGGAGAGAACAGGACTTACGGAGGCTGTTGTGACTGGTAAGGGACGGATCAACGGGATGGAGACGGTGATCGGGGTCTGTGATGGCAGGTTTATGATGGCCAGTATGGGTGAGGCTGTTGGGGAGAAGATTACGCGGGCGGTGGAGAGGGCGACGAAGCTCTCGCTGCCGGTGATTTTGTTTGCGTGCTCGGGAGGGGCGCGGATGCAGGAGGGGATTGTTTCTCTGATGCAGATGGCGAAGACGTCGGCGGCGCTGAAAAGACACAGTGATGCGGGGCTTTTGTATGTGAGTGTGCTGACGGACCCGACGACGGGCGGCGTGACGGCGAGCTGGGCGATGCTGGGGGATATTATTCTGGCGGAGCCGCATGCGCTGATCGGGTTTGCGGGGCCGAGGGTTATTGAGCAGACAATAGGACAGAAACTGCCGAAAGGGTTCCAGCGGGCAGAGTTTCTGGTGGAGCATGGGTTTGTGGATCGGATTCTGCCAAGAGAAGAGGCGAAAGAGGTGCTGGCGGAGATTCTGCGGATGCATGGGAAGCGTGCGGAAGGTATGGCATCGGGCAGTGGCGATTTGATGAAGAATTCTGTGCCGGAGGAAAACGGGAAGGAACTGCAGAAAGAAGAGACTGCGGCAGAAAGCGTGAAGGCGCTGGCAGAAGAAACTGAAAATACGGAAACTGCCAGGGACGGACAGGAAAAATCGCTTCGGGGAGAAAAAGAAGAGACGGAGTGGGAGAATCTGCGGAAATCGTCGGCCTGGGATTGTGTGCAGAAAGCGCGGAAAAAGACCGGCCGGTCGGAGGGGATTATATTCGGGAGCTGTTTCCGGATTTTATCGAGTTTCACGGCGACCGGCTGTATGGCGATGATGCGGCGATCATCGGTGGTATTGCGTCGTTTGACGGCACACCGGTCACGGTCATCGCCGAGGCGAAAGGCGCGGATACGAAAGAAAACATCCACCGCAATTTCGGCATGCCGTCCCCGGAGGCTACCGCAAAGCCCTGCGTCTGATGAAACAGGCCGAAAAATTCCACCGCCCGGTCATCTGCCTCGTAGACACCCCAGGTGCTTTCTGCGGAATGGAAGCCGAAGAACGCGGCCAGGGCGAGGCGATTGCGCGGAATCTGTATGAAATGTCATCCTTAAAAACCCCAGTCCTTACCATCGTCATCTCCGAAGGCGGCAGCGGCGGCGCCCTGGCACTCGCCGTGGCGGATGAAGTGTGGATGATGCAGAATGCCATCTACTCCATCCTGTCGCCGGAGGGATTTGCAAGTATTCTATGGAAAGACGGCAAACGCGCGCCGGAGGCCGCCGAGGTGATGAAGCTGACGGCGAGGGATTTGAAAGAGCTTGGAATCGTAGAAGAGATTGTGGCGGAACCGGAAGAGTTTACGGTGGAGACATTACCTGCGGTTTGTGGAGATCTGAGAAGGAAGATTCTGAAATTTATGGGGAAATATGCGGAGCTGGATGCGGAAGAGCTGGTAGAGGAGAGGTATCGGAGATTCCGGGAAATCTGAAAAAAGAAAATAGTTACCGATCCATTTTATATAAAATGTAATTGAGTTCAAAAATAATCATCTGTTTACAGCAGGTGATTATTTTTATATACAATTAGCAGTAGTTAGGTTAATATATTTTTAAGAACAAAGGGGGAATTTTACAATGGAATATATAGCACATCGAGAGGAAGATCGAGTACAGTTGTTGTTGCAGCATCTGCTGGGAACAGCAGAACGGGCAAGGGATTTTGCGGAAAAATTTGGCAAAGGGGAATGGGGCTATTGCTGTGGAATGCTGCATGATATTGGAAAGTACAGCGACAAATTTCAGAGAAAAATCAAGGAAGATAATAGTATCAGTGTAGACCACGCGACAGCGGGTGCTCGATTATGTCTGGAACAGCAGGGAATGTATCCACTATTAGAATATTGCATTGCAGGACACCATGCAGGTCTGCCTGATTATGGGAATGAACTGGATACGGGAAGTGCATCTACATTGGCAGGGAGAAGGAAAAAGCGGATCGAAGACTATCAAGCGTACAAAACAGAAGTACAAATTCCGGCATTAACAACGTTGCCATTCAATCCAACAGAAACAGAAAATCCAGATTTTTCTTTGAGCTTTTTTATGCGGATGCTTTATTCTTGCCTTGTAGATGCAGATTTTCTGGATACAGAAGATTTTATGAAAGCAGGGAAGACACAGCGCGAGGCGGGGGAGAACCTGACGACGCTTTTGCAGAAGCTGGAGAAACATGTTGAAGATTGGTTGAAAAATAAGGAAACAGAGTCAGTTAATGGAAGAAGAACGGAAATTTTAAGAAACTGCATGGAACAAGGGGAAAATTCGAAAGGACTGTTTCGCTTAACGGTTCCAACGGGCGGCGGAAAGACAACCGCATCGTTGGGATTTGCATTAAAACATGGTGTGTACAATCATATGGATCGAATTATCTATGTGATTCCATATACGAGCATCATTGAGCAGAATGCAGAAGTTTTCCGGAAAATTCTGGGAGATCAGAATGTTCTGGAAAATCATTATAATGTTGATTATGATAGTTCAGAAGAATTCAAACCGATGCAGCTTGCCGCGGAAAACTGGGATAAACCGGTTGTAGTAACGACGAATGTACAGTTTTTTGAATCTTTGTATGCTAATAAATCATCAAAATGCAGAAAACTCCACAATATGGCCAACAGTGTAATTATTTTTGATGAAGCGCAGATGCTGCCAGTTGATTATCTGAAACCGTGTATTGCTGCGATGGAAGAATTGATTGACCGTTACGGATCAAGCGTGGTACTCTGTACGGCTACACAGCCAGCATTGCAGTCTCTCTTTCAAAAGGAGAGAAATGCAATAGAACTATGTCCGCGGATGGAAGAACAATTCCGATTTTTTGAGCGAGTGCGCTATAAAAATCTTGGCTATCTAAGTGAAGAAGAACTTGTAAGCAGATTGGAAGGCGGATTCCAGACATTATGTATTGTCAATACGAGGAAAAAAGCGCAGAAATTATATCAGAAACTAAAAGGCGAAGGCTGTTACCACTTATCAACGAGTATGTATCCGAAGCATAGAAAGCGAGTATTGGAGCAGATACGAAAAAGATTGGACAAAAAGAATCCTCAAAAATGTATCGTAATTGCGACCAGTCTCGTGGAAGCTGGAGTGGATCTGGATTTCCGGACAGTATACAGACAACTGGCGGGAATTGACTCGATGATTCAGGCGGCGGGAAGATGCAATAGAGAAGGGCAGTATGATGTTTCTGAAAGTAATGTGTTTATATTTCAATTCGATGAAAAAGAAACCGTTTCAGGACAAAGACAGCAAATTGATGTGGCAAAAAGTCTGATTGCAGATGAAGCTGAAATTTCAGATTTAGGAACCATAAAAACATATTTTGAAAGGTTGTATTATTTAAGGGGAGAAGATCTGGATAAAAAGAAAATTCTGCAGGAATTTCAAAAAGGGAAATATAATTTCAGACAAACAGCAGAGAAATTTCAGTTAATTGATGGAGCTACGGTAGCAGTATTTATTGGTTGTACAAAAGAGGCTCAGGAGATTCTGCAGCAGATAAAGGGTCAGGGATTCACTAAAAGTAATATGCGAAAAGCCGGACAATTTTGTATTAATATTCGGAAAAATGAGTGTGAAAAATTTTATGAAGCAGGAATCGTAAGAGAAGTTTCAGGCGATGTAAAAGATTTTTATGAATTGACAGATCTGAAACGTTATACAGAAGAAATGGGACTGGATTTGTCAGTTGAACTGGGAAAAGCATTATTTGTATGAGAAAGCGAGAGGGAATGGAAGCATTTAAACTTTCCATTCCCTCTCGTTTTTTCACTACAAAAAAATGTATTTTTTCAATCCGCAGGATGGAGATCCTGTCGAAGATTATTATAATCAAAATACATAAAAATTTCAATACATTTTTATGTAAAATTTGAATTGAATTACAGAAGAAGGTATTGTATTATGAAAACATAATAATACAAGTGCAAAATGGAAGAAAGACATAAGTCTGACAACAAGGAAAAGAGGAAACGCCTATGGGAATTGGAGTAAAAGTTAAAGTATGGGGAGATTATGCACTTTTTTCAAGACCAGAGTTAAAAGTAGAAAGATATTCTTACGACGTGATGACACCTTCCGCAGCGCGAGGCATCCTGGAGGCCATCTATTGGCATCCGGGCCTGAGATGGAAAATTGATCGAATCTATGTGAATAAGCCGATTCGTTTTACCAGCGTTCGAAGAAATGAAGTAAAAAGTAAGGCATTGGCAAGCAAGGTTTTTGAAGTATATAATGGAGCAGAAAAACCATTGTATATCAGTACAAAACAGGACATTGTACAGAGAGCTTCTGTGATATTGACAGATGTAGAGTACGTGATAGAAGCTCATTTTGAGATGACGGACAAGGCCAATGAAACGGATAATCCAGGCAAATTTAAAGACATTATGCTTCGAAGGCTCAAGAGAGGGGAATGTTATCACATGCCCTATTTTGGTTGCCGAGAATTTCCGGCGCATTTTGCGTTATGCGGAGAAGAGAAGATTCACACTGCGTATGAGAATGTAGAGGAAAAAGATATGGGACTGATGCTTTTCGGCATGGATTATTCCGATCCAGAGAACATTGAACCAATGTTTTTTCGAGCGGTTATGCGAAAGGGTGTCATTGATTTACGGAATTGTGAGGTGATACGATGATTCTTCAAGCATTGGTCAAGTATTACGAAGACCTGGAAAAACAAGGAAAGATTTCAAGGCGAGGATGGTGCACAGAAAAAATTTCTTATGGGATTCAATTGTCATGCGATGGAAAAATTCAGGCTATTTTAAGTTTGAAAAGAGAAGTGCAGGCAGGAAAAAAAACAATATTAAGTCCGCAGCCGTTATTTGTGCCGACGATGGTAACACGATCATCAGGTGTAGCTGCTAACTTTCTATGCGACAATTCCAAATACATGTTAGGGATCGACAAAGATGGAACAAGCAAAAGAATGCAGGAATGTTTTCAGGCGACGAAAGAAAAACATCTGCAGATATTACAGAATAGTCAGGGAGAAACTGCAAATGCAATTTGTGCATTCTTTGAAAGCTGGAAACCAGAGCAGGCCAAGGAAAATCCAGTAGTTGCCGAAACATGGGAGGAGCTGACAGAAGGAGGCAATCTGATTTTCTGGGTAAATGGGAAATATGCGCAGGAGGATGAGGAAGTTCAGAAAGCATGGGAAAAGACACAGGATCAGAAACAGGGAGAAGCAACCGGAATTTGTCTTGTGACAGGAAATTTGGATGAAATTTCCAGAATTCATAAAAATATTAAAGGTATTCCAGGTGCACAGAGCAGTGGAGCTTCGTTGATTTCATTTAATGAAAAAGCGTTTGAATCCTATGGAAAAACACAAAGTTACAATGCACCTGTTGGAAAATATGCAGAATTTGCTTATACTACATCGTTGAATTATCTTTTGACGCAAAAAAAGTATAAATTCTCATTAGGTGAGTCCATGGTTGTTTATTGGGCGGAAGGAGCTAAAACAGAATATCAGGATTTCTTTTCTACATTTCTGAATCCAACGAAGGATAATGAGGATATCGTGCATGACATATTGGAAAAGCTTACAGAAGGGCAATATATAGACGTAAAAGATATAAAAATCAATAAGGATCAGAAATTTTATGTTTTGTGTCTGTCACCAAATGCAGCAAGATTGTCCGTGAGATTTTTCTATGAAAATTCATTTGGAAATATGTTGGAAAATCTGGAAAAACATTACCAGCGGCTTAATATTCCCAAACTGAAAAAGGATGAAATAGATTATCTTGGGGTCGATGATTTGCTACAAGAGACAATCAATCAAAGAACCAAAAACAAAAAGGCTATTGCCCATATGGCAGCAATGGTGCTGGAGGCAATTCTTTCGGATAACAGATATCCGGCAAGCTTGTATATTGATACATTGATAAGAATACGTTCCGATCAGGGAGATGTAACCTGGGGAAGAGCAGCGATTATAAAAGCGTATCTTATTAAAAATTACAAATGGGAGGAAGGCGAAGCGTGTATGAATTCAGGAAAAACAAGTAATGATGTTGCTTTTAAATTAGGACAGGCTTTTTCGATCTTGGAGGCAATTCAGATTGGTGCGAATAAGATAAATACGAACAAAGAAATAAAATCTACCATTCGAGATCGTTATTTTAACTCTGCCTGCGTAACGCCAGCGATGGTATTTCCGATTTTGATGAGATTGAAAAACAGTCATATACGAAAATTGGAAAGAGATAAACCAAATTTGGCAAAATATTATGAGGATAGACTGAGAGAAATTTTCGAAGAAGTAGAATATTTTCCAAAAAGATTATCATTGGAAGAACAGGGAAAATTTATTTTGGGCTATTATCATCAGAAACAGAGCAAAAATGAAAAACAGGAGGAAAAATAAATGAGTGATGTAATCAAAAACAGATATGAATTTGTAATACTGTTTGATGTGGAAAATGGCAACCCAAACGGAGATCCAGATGCTGGAAATATGCCGCGTGTTGACCCTGAAAGTGGCTTAGGTCTTGTTACAGATGTGTGCCTGAAAAGAAAGATCAGAAATTATGTTGAAACCGTAAAAGAAGACGAGGATGGCTATAAAATCTATATTAAAAAAGATGTTCCGCTTAACCGAGGTGATCGGGAAGCATGCGTATCGGTGGGGGTCAATGAAACAGAAGACAAAAAAGTGACAGAAGAACTGAAAAAATTGAAAAGAAATGATCCGGATGCAGATGTAAAATTAAGAAATTATATGTGTGATCACTTTTTCGATATCCGAACCTTTGGTGCGGTCATGACGACCTTTGTGAAAGCATCACTGAACTGTGGTCAGGTAAGAGGCCCGGTGCAGATTGGATTTGCACGCAGTATTGATCCGATTATCAGTCAGGAAGTTACAATTACCAGAGTTGCCATCACAACGGAAAAGGATGCAGAAGATAAAAACACAGAGATAGGGCGTAAAAGTATTGTACCTTATGCATTATACCGTGCGGAAGGATTCATCTCAGCAAACCTTGCCCGTAAAGTAACGGGATTTACAGAAGAAGATCTTGATTTGCTGTGGGAAGCAATTATCAATATGTTTGAGCATGACCATTCTGCAGCGAGAGGCAAAATGGCGGTTCGTGAACTGATTGTATTCAAGCATAGTAAAGAACTTGGTGACTGCCCTGCATATAAGTTATTTGACGCGGTAGAAGTAAAAAGAAAGGAAGATGTAGAATATCCAAGAAAATATCAGGACTATACAGTTACTTTGCACAAAGAAGACATTCCTGAGTCAATTCAGGTGAAAAGGATGGTCTGATGGAATATACAGAAGATGAGTATCTGATGATATCCGGAATTCAGCATTTCAAATTCTGCCGAAGACAATGGGCATTGATTCATGTGGAGCAGCAGTGGGCTGAAAACGTACATACCGTCACGGGTGAACTAATGCATAAAAAGGCACACGATCCTTATTTGACAGAAAAACGGAAAGATACGATTATTGTTCGTGCGCTGCCGGTTTCTTCGAGAGAACTTGGGATCAGCGGGGAGTGTGATGTAGTTGAATTCCAGAAGTGTGAAGATGGAATTCAACTGCATGGACATAGAGGATTGTATTCTGTGTTTCCTGTGGAATACAAGAAAGGCAAACCTAAGCTTACGGAAGAAGACAAGCTTCAGGTGGTGGCACAGGCGTTATGTCTGGAGGAAATGTTTTCGACCAGAGTGGCGCAGGGAGCAATTTTCTATGGCGAAACAAGAAGACGGGAGCAGATAGAAATTACAGAAGAATTGCGGGAAGAAGTAATTCATATGTTGGCGGAAATGCATCAATATTATGCACGAAAGTATACACCAAAAGTGAAACCGAGCAAAGCATGTAATGCATGTTCACTAAAGGACATCTGCCTTCCGAAACTGAATAAGACGGTTTCAGTGAAAACCTATATCGAACAGAGACTGGAGGAAGAGGAATGAAAAAGCTATTAAATACGTTGTATGTTACTTCTGAGAACAGTTATCTGGGACTTGACGGGGAAAATATTGTTATCTATGAGGATGATAAAGAACTCGGAAGATTGCCGCTGCATAATTTGGAGAGTATTGTATCCTTTGGTTATCGTGGAGTAAGTCCGGCGTTAATGGGAGCTTGCTCGGATCGAAATATAGCATTGTGTTTTCTGACACCACAAGGAAAGTTTCTGGCTAGAGTAACGGGAAAAACAAAAGGAAATATTGTTCTGCGGGAACAGCAATACAATAGCTGCATGGATTCGAAAATCAGTCTTGAAATTGCGAAAAATTGTATTCTGGGAAAAGTATACAATGCAAGATGGGTACTGGAACGAGCGGTGCGAGACCACGGAATGCAGATTGATGCGGAGCGGGTCAAAACGGCGTCTATGAATCTGAAAAATTCTTTGAAGCTGATTCAAAATTGTGAGTCAAAAGAGCAGTTAAGAGGATTTGAGGGTGAAGCAGCAAGTGTTTATTTTGGCGTGTTTGACGAATTGATTTTGCAGCAGAAGAAAGATTTCAAGTTTGAAGGGCGGAACAAAAGACCGCCTATGGATAACATGAATGCAATGCTGTCATTTGTGTATACGCTTCTGACGAATAATATTGCAGCGGCGTTGGAAGGGGTCGGTCTGGATCCTTACATGGGCTATCTGCATACCGAAAGACCGGGCAGAGCTTCGCTGGCACTGGATATGATTGAAGAACTTAGAGCTGTTATGGCGGATCGCTTTGTGCTGTCACTTGTTAATAAGAAAATCGTCAATGGAAAGAATTTTACCAGAAAAGAAAATGGCGCAGTTTTGATGGACGATGAACTTCGAAAGAAACTGCTGACAGAGTGGCAGAATAAGAAAAAAGAAACAATTATGCATCCCTATCTAAACGAAAAAGTGGAATGGGGAATGGTTCCTCATGTGCAGGCGATGCTGCTCGCAAGATATCTGCGAGGGGATCTGGACAGCTATCCTGTATTTTTGTGGAAGTGAGGTGGGAGGATGCTGGTATTGATCACATATGATGTCAATACGGAAACTGATGCGGGGAAAAAACGTTTACGTAAAGTCGCCAAACAATGTACCAACTACGGAAGACGGGTGCAAAATTCTGTATTCGAATGTATATTGGATAATGCACAGTGTATTGTATTAAAATCTATTTTAGCAGACATTATCGATGAAGAAAAAGACAGTCTTCGGTTTTATTATCTGGGAAACAATTATAAAACTAAAGTTGAACATATCGGTGTAGAACGTGGTACAGCTATAGATCAGGTGTTGATTTTTAGGTGCGAATCGGTAGTACACAGAAAAAGCCCGGGAGATTCGCACCTGAAAAAGTGCACAAAAGGTGCTGGAATTGAGAAGATGGGGAAGAAAAGAATGGAAAGGGAAGGAGGAGAAAGATGAAGCGTTGTGAGAAATGGTTAAAAACATAGGGTGAATTTTAGATAAAATTGAAGTCGCTCCCCTCGCGGGAGCGTGGATTGAAATTATGAAAAAGAATCTTATCGTTGACTGTTTTGCGTCGCTCCCCTCGCGGGAGCGTGGATTGAAATTGTAATGGTTGTAAATCTGCATGGCTTTCGGAAAGGTCGCTCCCCTCGCGGGAGCGTGGATTGAAATTGTCCTGGATGATAAGGGTTCCGCCAACTCCCCGTCGCTCCCCTCGCGGGAGCGTGGATTGAAATGCTTGCCGGAATCGCCAGTGCTCCGAAGGTTGCCTGTCGCTCCCCTCGCGGGAGCGTGGATTGAAATATGCTGCAGATGAATCCAGAGGGGTATGTAAACGTCGCTCCCCTCGCGGGAGCGTGGATTGAAATCCTGCAGACTGCATAAATGGATCACGGAAAACAAGTCGCTCCCCCTCGCGGGAGCGTGGATTGAAATTTATCTGCAGTCTCTCTTTTATTTCGTGTGGGCTGTATGTCGCTCCCCTCGCGGGAGCGTGGATTGAAATCCTGTGACAAGTTCTGCGTTGCCGTGATTCCTGCCGTCGCTCCCCTCGCGGGAGCGTGGATTGAAATTGATGGAAAATGTAGAAGAAATACAGCAGTGGGGTCGCTCCCCTCGCGGGAGCGTGGATTGAAATAGCGCATGAAGAGCATGTGTATTGCCCGGAATATAGTCGCTCCCCTCGCGGGAGCGTGGATTGAAATGATGATATCCTTGCCGGCGCGGACTTCTCTTTCGTCGCTCCCCTCGCGGGAGCGTGGATTGAAATGTTACCACATAGAATGGAGTCTGATCCAGAAAAAGGTCGCTCCCCTCGCGGGAGCGTGGATTGAAATAATGTTAAATTTCCAATAAGTTATTACCGATGTACCATGTCGCTCCCCTCGCGGGAGCGTGGATTGAAATTTGTTTTTTCCGGCATCATTCCGACAATAGAGACTGTCGCTCCCCTCGCGGGAGCGTGGATTGAAATCAAAATACAGTAGGTGTCATAAACTCGTTAGGACGGTCGCTCCCTTTAGGGGAACAAAGGTTGAAATACGCCATACGGTAGCACAATATCAGATACGATCGCTGCTATCTTAGCAGAAGAAAGAATGGAAATTTGACGCGAGTCATCGGAAAAGAAAAAGGAAATGGTCACTCACCTCGTGGGAGCATGAGTTAAAATAAGGAGGTGCGCGAGGATACTGCCCTACGATTGCAAAGTGTTCTCTAAGGAGTGAAATGTGTTTGACACGAAAGGCAAACAATGTTAATCTATAACTAGCGTAAGTGATAACTAACCGCTCATGTATTCACCAAGAACCATGGGCGGCTATTTTTCTATTTATTATTCGATAAGAAAGGAGGAAAATGATGAGAAATCCACTGACAATTTTTTGGATTATACTCGGTTTTCTGTGCCTGGGATTTGGCACCATCGGCATTGTGCTTCCGATCCTGCCGACAGTTCCATTCTATATGGCGACCCTGTTCTGCTTTGCGAAAAGTTCGGAACGGCTGCACAGCTGGTTTATTGGAACTCAGTTATATAAGAAGCATCTCGACAGCTTCGTACAGCATCGGGCGATGACGGTAGGAACGAAATGTAAAATTATCGGGATGGTAACGGTTGTGATGGCGATCGGCTTTTTTGCTATGAAGAATGTGCCGATTGGAAGAATCTGTATTGCTGTGGTATGGATGTGCCATATTTTGTATTTCTTCCTGCGGGTCAAAACCGTAAAAACAGAAGATCATATCCTAGGAGAAACAAAATGAACAAAGTAGAAAAAAAGCGGCAGAAAGAACAGTACGTCGTGGAAGAGATGATCCGCCTGTACTGCCGGAAGAACCATGGAAAAAAGGGGAATGCATCCGGCGGGATGTGTCCGGAATGTCAGAAATTAGCGGACTATGCAAAACAGCGGAGCCAGAAATGTCCCTTCATGGAACAGAAAACATTCTGCGCAAACTGCAAAGTACACTGCTACAAGCCGGAAATGCGGGAAAAGATCCGCGCCGTTATGCGGTTTTCGGGACCGAGGATGCTGCTGTATCATCCGATTTTAGCTATCTGGCATTTGATTTGCAGCATGAGAGAGAAGCGAAAAGCAAAAGCATAAAAGAGAGGTACTTATGATTAAAACAAGACTGGTGGGGCTGCTGTCCCACGCGAAAAAGTATATCGTGTACACGATTCTGTGGCAGTGGGCGGCGCTTCTGTCGCAGGTGATCGCAGTATTTACGATCGCCGATCTGCTGGAATGGGTCGTGTATGGTGCGGTAACGGCAGCGGCTGTGAAACGGACGATTTTTACACTGGCAATTGTTGTTGTGATCCGCTTTTTCTGCGAGCGGATGGGTGCGCGGTCTTCGTATCTTGCGTGTGTGGATGTGAAACGGATTCTGCGTGAAAAAATTTATGAGAAAATGCTGAAACTGGGGGCGTCGTACAGCGAGCAGGTGTCTTCCTCAGAGGTCGTACAGGTGTCCACCGAAGGTGTGGAGCAGCTCGAAACATACTTTGGAAAGTATCTGCCGCAGCTGTTTTACAGCCAGCTCGCACCGCTCACGCTGTTCGCCATCCTCTGCCGGGTGAGCATGAAAGCGAGTGTGATCCTTCTGATCTGCGTACCGCTGATCCCGATTTCGATTGTGGTCGTGCAGAAGATTGCGAAGAAGCTGTTGAACAAATATTGGAGTATTTACACAGGGCTCGGCGATTCGTTCCTTGAAAATCTGCAGGGTCTGACGACCTTAAAAATCTATCAGGCCGACCAGCAGAAAGCCGACGAGATGGATGTGGAATCCCAGAACTTCCGCCGGATCACGATGAAAGTTCTGACGATGCAGCTCAACTCAACGAGCGTGATGGACATCGTAGCATACGGCGGCGCGGCGGTTGGCATGGCGGTGGCGGTATCGGAATTTCTGAAAGGAAACCTCACCGTGTCCGGCACGCTCTGCATTGTGCTGCTGGCGAGCGAGTTTTTCCTGCCGCTTCGTCTGCTCGGATCATTCTTCCACATCGCGATGAACGGCATGGCGGCGAGTGACAAGATTTTCAAAATCCTCGATCTGCCGGAGCCGCAGACGGGAGAGCGGACGCTGCCGGACGGACCGCTGGATGTCGTGTTGGAGGATGTACATTTTTCCTATGAAGAGGACCGGGAAATCTTAAAAGGCATTGACCTGACGCTCCCGGCGGGCAGTTTTGTATCACTGGTCGGCGAATCCGGCTGCGGAAAGAGTACGATCGCGGGCATCCTTGCGGCAAAGAACCGCGGATATGCGGGAAGCATCACCCTGGGCGGCGTGCCGCTCTCGGAAGTCAATGAGACGGATCTGATGAAGCACGTTGTTCTGGTCCGCCACAACAGTTACTTATTTAAAGGAACCGTAGAAGAGAACCTGCGCATGGCGAAACCGGATGCGACGAAGGAGGAGATGGAGGCGGTTCTGCAGAAAGTCAATCTGCTGGGATTCTTACAGACACAGAATGGACTGCAGACAGAGCTTCTCGAAAAAGCAGGAAACCTCTCCGGCGGCCAGTGCCAGCGTCTTGTGATTGCGCGGGCGCTGCTTCGGAGCGACAGTGCGGTGTATATCTTTGATGAAGCCGCATCGAATATTGATGTCGAGAGTGAAGAGCTGATCATGAATGTGATTCATGAACTCGCAAAGACGAAAACGGTATTGCTGATTTCCCACCGCCTTGCGAACGTCGTACAGTCAGATCAGATTTATTTCCTGAAAAACGGTACCATCTGCGAGCGTGGAACGCATGCGGAACTGATGGAACAGAACGGCGCATACCGGCATCTGTACGACAGCCAGATGGTACTGGAAAACTATGGAAAGCAGGGGAATGCATGATGAACGAGAAGAAAAATACAGCAAAACGCAGAAGCGCCCTCCGGATTATGGGAAGCCTGATCGGGCTGGTGAAGCCATTGCTTCATATTATGATGGCGGCAATTATTCTTGGAACAATGGGATATTTATGTGCGATCTTCCTGACGATTCTGGCAGGACAGGTCATCGTGCATGGCTTACTGACGGGCGCGGCAGGGACGAGCCTTTCGGTGCAAAACATGTGGCTTGTACATACCCCGGTAAAAACGATACTCACGGTGATGATCGTGAACGCGGTGCTGCGCGGCATTCTGCATTATGCGGAGCAGTACTGCAACCACTTTATTGCTTTTAAACTGCTGGCGATCATCCGCCATAAAGTGTTTGCAGCTTTGCGGAAGCTCTGCCCGGCGAAGCTGGAAGGACGGGACAAAGGAAATCTGATTTCGATTATCACAACCGATATCGAACTTCTGGAAGTATTCTATGCGCATACGATTTCCCCGATTGCGATTGCAGCATTAACTTCTCTGATTATGGTATGCTTCATTGGAAGATACCATGTTCTGGCAGGGCTGCTTGCACTTACGGCGTATCTGACGGTCGGCGTTGTGATCCCGATGTGGAACGGAAAGCGCGGAAGCCAGAAAGGAATGGAGTTCCGGACAGGCTTTGGCGAGCTGAACAGCTTCGTGCTGGATTCCCTGCGTGGCCTCGACGAGACGATTCAGTACGGACAGGGCGAAAAACGGAAAGAGCAGATGTCAGGGCGGTCGAAAGAACTGGCTTCTGTGCAGGAAAACTTAAGCCGCATGGAAGGCTCCCAGCGGTCTGTCACCAACATGGTGATTCTTCTGGCATCGTTCGGCATGCTGGCACTGACGATCTATCTTTACACGAAAGGCGGGATCGGATTTGAGGGAGTCCTGACCTGCACAGTCGCGATGATGGGTTCCTTCGGCCCGGTCGTGGCGCTGTCCAGCCTGTCGAATAACCTGAATCAGACGCTGGCAAGCGGCGAGCGTGTGCTTTCCCTTCTCGAGGAAGCGCCGCTGGTGGAGGAAATTCCGGGAGATGCGGCATCCGGCGGTGACCACGCATTTGCAGGAGCCGAGGCGCAGAATGTAACGTTTGCCTACGAAGACGAGACGATTCTGGATCAGTATTCGCTGAAACTGGAACCGGGAAAAATCACCGGCATCCACGGCGCGAGCGGTTCCGGAAAATCGACGATCTTAAAACTTCTGATGCGCTTCTGGGATGTCCAGACGGGGCGCGTTTCCGTGGACGGAGCCGATGTCCGCAAAATCCCGACAAAGCATCTGCGCGATATGGAAAGCTATGTGACGCAGGAGACACACCTGTTCCACGATTCGATTGCGAACAATATCGCTATTGCAAAACCCGGCGCGAAGCGGGAAGAAATTATGGAGGCGGCGAAGAAGGCGTCCATACATGATTTCATCATGACACTGCCAAATGGCTACGACACCGAAGTCGGAGAACTCGGCGATACGCTGTCCGGCGGAGAAAAACAGCGGATCGGTATCGCGCGGGCATTCCTGCATGACGCATCCATGATCCTGCTGGACGAGCCGACATCGAATCTTGATTCCTTAAATGAAGGAATTATTCTGAAATCCCTGAAAGAATCGGCAGAAGAGAAAACCATTGTGCTCGTATCGCACAGAGTGTCCACGATGAACGTCGCGGATGTGGTATATGAAATGGAAAATGGCCGGATTTCCTGATTTTACAGCACTTGACAGAGAAAAGACGATGTGCTACACTAACAGTCGTTAAAGAAAAGACAATTAAATATCGATGTGTAAGGTGTCGGACATACGTGTCCGGTGAAAAGGGAAGCAGGTGTGAATCCTGCACGAACTCGTCACCGTATTTTGCAAGCAGGGGAATGATCCACTGGGAAACCGGGAAGGAGACCGATGCGCTGGAGTCAAATCCTGAAGCAATGAGCCGGGAGACCTGCCTTTCGCAGTACAGGAACGTTACGTTCGTGCCACGAGGAACTGGCAGTACAAAACAGGAAAGCGGACATTTGCCCCACAGCGGGTGAGATGGTTTTCTTTGTGATGAAAATACTGGAAGCCCCTCGTTGAAAAACGAAAGGGCTTCTTTCTATTTACGCGGGCAACGAGCCAAAGTCCGTGCTTGCACGAGACCTTAGCGACTGCCGCGATAACTTGAGAAACTCGCGGAGCGTGTTTCTCATAGTTTGAAATGTAAGACGTCCCCGATATTGGTTGTTGCAAAGATACCAGCAAATGGGAGGAAAACAAAAATGAAAAAGAAACTTGTAGTCGCTTTAATTTCAGCAGCTATGGTAACATCTATGCTCGGCGCATGCGGAAGCAGCAACGCATCCAGCAGCAGCGCAAGCAACACAGCAACAAGCAGCGTAAGTGCATCTTCCGCATCTGAGGAAGACACCACAGCAGCAAGCAGCAGCGTAAGCGCATCTTCTGCATCTGAAGAGGTATCCGCAGATGCAGACCAGGAGGCAGCAGATAAAGTGGCAGCTTTGATTGACGCAATTTATGTACAGGAAAGAAATGATAACACCGACGAGCAGTGCAAAGAAGCAAAAGAGGCATGGGATGCCCTGACAGATGCGCAGAAGGAACTTGTAGAAGGAGAGAACGCAGATCCGGATTACTTCGGAAGAGACACAGGGGATGCTTCCAAGGATGATCCGTTAAACGGAGACGAGATCGGCGAGAATGAGCTTCTGGTTGTAAGCTTTGGTACTTCCTTCAACGACAGCCGTGCTGAGGATATCGGAGGCGTTGAGAAAGCTCTGCAGGCTGCATATCCGGACTGGTCCGTAAGACGTGCCTTCACTGCACAGATCATCATCAACCATGTACAGGCCCGCGATGACGAGAAGATCGACAACGTAGATCAGGCACTGGAAAGAGCTGTAAGCAATGGCGTGAAAAAACTGATTATTCAGCCGACTCATCTGATGCACGGCGCAGAGTACGACGAGCTGAAAGAAGCAGTAGATAGCTATAAAGATAAATTTGAGTCCGTAACCATCGCAGAGCCGCTGCTTGGCGAGGTTGGAAGTGACGCTACCGTAATCAACGAGGACAAACAGGCCGTTGCAGAAGCAATCACGGCACAGGCAGTAAAATCTGCAAATTATGACAGTCTGGATGCAGCAGCAGAGGACGGCACTGCTTTCGTATTTATGGGACATGGTACTTCCCACAATGCAAAAGTAACTTACAGCCAGATGCAGACACAGATGGATACTCTTGGATACAAAAACGTATTCATCGGAACCGTTGAGGGCGAGCCGGAAGAGACCGCCTGCGAGAATGTGATCGAGGCAGTAAAAGCAGCCGGATACAAGAAAGTAATTCTTCGTCCGCTGATGGTTGTTGCAGGTGACCACGCAAACAACGATATGGCAGGCGAGGATGAGGATTCCTGGAAGAGCCAGTTTGAGGCATCCGGTGCATTCGATGAGATCAACACTCAGATCGAAGGTCTTGGAAGAATTGATGCTGTTGAGCAGCTGTATGTACAGCACACCAAGGCAGCTATGGACGGCAACGGCGTTCAGGACGATGCTGAATAATTAGGGGTTGTATTCCGAACGTAAAATAGAGTAAAATAAGATCCGGCAGTACGGCTGAAGAGACTCAGTGTGCTGTCGGATTTTAAGTTGAGCGGATGAAAAAGATCCGCTTCAAGGTGATACAAGGAGGAATTTTATTATGAGAAAAAAATTGGCAGTTCTTTTTCTTGGAGCAGCACTGACTGTATCCATGCTCGGCGCATGTGGCGGAAAGGATGCAGCGTCATCTTCTGCATCTGCAGTATCTGCGTCTTCTGCGGCAGACGCATCTTCCGCTTCTGTACAGGATGCATCTAAGGCAGAGAGCAGTACATCCACATCAGATGTTTCAGCAGAAAGCGCATCGGCAGCGGAGACTGCAGGAGAAAGCAGCGCATCAGAGCTGGAAGACGGTACGTATACGGCAGACTTCAATACAGACAGCAATATGTTCCATGTCAATGAAGCAAAAGAAGGAAAAGGTGTCCTGACGGTAAAAGACGGAAAAATGACCATCCACGTCAGCCTGGTATCCAAAAACATTGTCAATGTCTTTGTGGGAACAAAAGAAGAAGCACAGGCAGACGGCGCAGAGCTGATCGAGCCGACCACAGATGAGGTAACGTATTCTGACGGAACCACAGATGAAGTGTACGGCTTTGATATCCCGGTAGAAAAACTGGACGAGGATTTCAATGTTGCGATCATTGGTAAAAAAGGAACCTGGTATGATCATGTAGTCAGCGTATCCAATCCGGTACCGCAGGAGTAATCCCGGAAGAAAACAAAAGATATCCACAGAAGGCGAACCATTTTGCACCGTCTGTCCACAGAAATTGTGGAAAGAGAGGGGAAAAGCGGTTCGCCTTTGTGGATATCTTTTCTTATTTTTCCGGAAACAGTTTGCGGAACAGAAAACGGATGAAGGGTCCGCAGTACATGAGCTGCCAGAAGAAGGCAACCGGGAAATTTAAGAACGTGGTCTGAAGCCAGACAGCGACAAATTCCTTTCCGGCATTTTTAAACAGCAGTGTTGCAATAAAACTCATAATCGGACACATAATAGCAATAATCATAATGGAAATTGCCAGCGTGATTACGATCGGACGATCCTGCGGTGTTACCATGCAAAAAGCTAATTTGTGAGCCAGATGATCCACGAGGAAAAACTCGAGGATAAAAGCGGCCGGCCACATGATTATCATCTCGTGAAACGCCATCAGAAAGACCTGATTTGTCATTCCGCCGATGTTCATGGAAATGTTGTAGCAGATCATGGCATAGACCATCAGAAAGGACATCATGAGGGTAAATACAACGTTTTGAAATTTTGTTTTTGGCATCGATTGTTCTCCTTTTCTTTGCAATTTTGAAAAATGGGCGCAAAAAAGACACATGTGTTGTTCGTTAACCAAGCAATGCACTTGTGCCGTTTCCAATCTGATACCAATCTTTTCTGCAGTTTTTAATTTTGAACCGTCGATTATTATAACGTCTCCGGCGGCGTTTGGCAAGAGGAAATTGAGAAATTTTAAAAAAAGACAGATAAATAAGAAAATTCGATGCGTGCTGGAAGCACGGTTTGGCGAATGGTGCGGGGAACGGCACCGGCGGGAAAAAGAATGGATTGCGAAACGGGAGCGGGATTGCTACAATAGAACATAGTGAAAACAAAGAGAAAACGCAAAAGGAAATCAATATTATGTCAGAGATCAGAAAAATCGAAAACTTTGCGGCGCCGGAGCTCGACGTGTATGCGCGTCTTTCAGAACCGCAGTTATTGCACTATTATGAACCGCAGCCAGGCCTTTTTCTTGCGGAGAGTCCGCGTGTCATCGAGCGTGCGCTGGATGCCGGATATGAACCGGTTTCGTTCCTTGCCGGAAGCGCAGAGCTTGCCGCAAACGAAGCACTCTTTGCGCACTGCCCGAACGCGCCGGTCTATACAGCAGAGACGAAGGTGCTGGAACAGCTCACAGGCTTTGCCCTCACGCGCGGCATGCTCTGCGCGATGCACCGCCGCACGCTTCCGGCTATGGAGGAAATCTGCCGGAATGCCCGCCGCGTGGCGATTCTGGAAAATGTCGTGAACCCGACGAATGTCGGTGCGATTTTCCGTTCCGCCGCCGCGCTTGGCATCGATGCCGTGCTCCTCACATCAGGCTGCAGCAACCCGCTGTACCGCCGCGCCATCCGCGTGAGCATGGGAAATGTCTTCCAGGTCCCGTGGACCGTGCTGCCAGGCGGCAGTTACTGGCCGGAGCAGGGAATTGCTTCACTGCAGGAACTTGGATTTTATACCGTTGCGATGGCATTAAAAGAAGACTCCGTTCCGATGGATGATCCGTCGTTAAAAACGCATGAAAAGCTCGCCATTCTGCTCGGAACCGAGGGTGACGGACTGGCAAGTGATACGATCGCTGAAACAGATGCAACCGTGCTGATTCCGATGACACACGGTGTGGATTCACTGAACGTCGCTGCGGCGAGCGCTGTCGCATTCTGGGAGCTGGCGGGAAGAAGATAAAGATGTTCCGTCGGTACCGGAGATTACGGAATAAAAATAGGATCAGAGATAGATTTTCGGGATGCATATTTTGATGCATCCCTTTTTGAATTTACGGATTTTGAAATTCCTTCCGATACATCTGCGGCGTACATCCCACTTTGTTTCGGAACTGCCGGTTGAAGTTGGAAAGGTTGCGGAAACCATTGTCGTACGCGATTTCGGACACACTCCGCGTCGTACTGCGCAGCGCCTCGCAGGCGGCTTTGATCCGAAGCTGTGTCAGATATTCAACGGCCCCGAGTCCGAAGGTCTGCTTAAAACAGCTCATAAAATAGCTTTTGCTCAAATGCGACAGCCTGGCAAGTTCCTCTATGGTAATCGGGTCGGCGAAGTGCTCCTGGATATAGGCGAGCACAGGCCGCAGGTTTTCAGCAGCCGCAGGCATGGCGGGACGATCGGTGCAGAGTTCCGGCGATGCGGCGAGCAGATAGAAGAAGCGGAGCAGCTCACTTTTCAGCAGAAGATCGGAGACAGCAGAGTTTTCACGGATGCAGCGGAAAATCTGATGGACGGATGCAGAAAGTGCAGCATAACCGGAATGTTCGGGTGAAATCGGTGCCTGGATGCGGCGCCGGGCGGAGAAAAACGGCTGCAGAATTTCCGTGTAGCTGCGGTCGTCATACCCGCCGATCAGCATATTCTGGTGGAAAACAATCGTATCATAAAACATCGACTCCTGCTCGGCGGGCAGAATGGCATGTACGAGGTTCGGCTGAATCAGAAAAATATCACCGGCATGCGCCGTAAGCAGACGGTCCTCATACTGAAAATACCCCGTTCCGCGTTTGATATAATTCAGCTCCATCTCCCCGTGCCAGTGCAGCGGTACGCCGGGAAAATAGTCGGGCATCCGGCAGTCATAATAACTGTAGGGAACCTGCATGGAGCCGTGCTGGCGTTTTTCTTTCGCAGCAGAAAGCATCATAAAATCCTCCTCCAAAAAGCATGTGCGTAAAATGCCGGAAATGGCAGAGCGCGGCATGCATAAAATCATAGAATAGTATTAGAATGAAATAGGAAATTACTGGTATTTCAGCGGATACAGTAGTAATATATCATATAGAAACACTTGCTGCAACGACGAAAATACAGCAGAAATAAGAGCGAAAGAGGAAAAGAAAAAATGTCAAAATGGTTAGATAACGCAGTATTTTATGAGATTTACCCGCAGTCCTTCAACGACACCAACGCCGACGGAATCGGAGATTTCCAGGGTATCATTGAAAAATTAGACTACATCAAGGAGCTGGGCTGCAACGCCATCTGGATCAACCCGTGCTTCCTGTCCCCATTCGGTGATGCAGGATACGATGTCGCAGATTACTGCCGCGTTGCACCGCGCTACGGAACGAATGAGGATCTGAAGAGAGTTTTCGAAGAGGCACACAAACGTGACATGCACGTTCTGCTCGACCTGGTTCCGGGCCATACATCTGTTGAGCATCCATGGTTCAAAGAATCCATGAAAGCAGACCGCAATGAATTTACAGACCGCTACGTATGGACCAATAACGTATGGGAAGCACCGGAAGGAATGGGAAGCCTGCGCGGCATTTCCGAGCGTGACGGCGCCTGCGCCATCAACTTCTTCTCCAACCAGCCGGCCCTGAACTACGGCTTTTATCAGCCGGATCCGGAAAAACCGTGGCAGCAGTCCTTTGATGATGAGGGACCGCAGGCAACGCTGGCAGCGATGGAAGATGTCATGAGATTCTGGCTGAACATGGGCTGCGACGGCTTCCGTGTCGATATGGCGGGCTCCCTGGTAAAGAACGATCAGGAAGGCAAAGGAACCATCCGCCTGTGGCAGCAGGTACGGAAATTCCTCGACGCCGAGTTCCCGGATGCAGCCATGGTATCCGAGTGGGGCGAGCCGGACAAATCCTTACAGGGCGGCTTCCACATGGACTTCCTTCTTCACTTTGGACCGTCCCATTACAACGATCTGTTCCGCTGCGATGAGCCATTCTTCTCCAAACGCGGAAAAGGAGATATCTCTGAGTTTGTAGAGACCTACAAAACCAACTACAATAAGACCGCACAGAAAGGCCTGATCTGCATCCCGTCCGGAAACCATGATATGGACCGTCTGGCACGCCGTCTGCAGGGGGATGAGCTGAAAATTGCTTTCGCTTTCCTTCTTTCCATGCCAGGTGCGCCGTTCATCTACTACGGTGATGAAATCGGTATGCGCTACGTCGAAGGCCTGAAATCCGTTGAGGGCGGATACAACCGCACCGGTTCCCGTTCTCCGATGCAGTGGGATGACAGCACCAACGCAGGATTCTCCAGCGCACCGGCCAGTGACCTCTACATCACCATGGACCCGGGCAAGGACCGTCCGACCGCCAAAGCACAGATGGCCGATCCGGATTCCCTGTACCACGAAGTTAAAAAACTCATCCAGATCCGCCAGAGCAGCAAAGCACTCTTAAGCCGCGGAACCATCGAGTTCGTTTATGCAGAGAAAAACCAGTATCCGCTGGCATACGTCCGTGAGGCAGAGGGCGAAAAAGTCCTCGTTATCATCAATCCATCCGACAAAGAGCAGTCCTTCCCATACAGTGCAGAGCTGAAGGATGCCCTCTACACGATCGGAGGAAAAGCAGAATCCAAAGACGGAACCATCACCATCCCGGCACAGTCCGCAGGATTCTATCATATCTGATCGAAAATAAAAATGACAGGGAGATCCAATCGAATTTTTTCGGAGGATCTCCCTGTTTTTAAATATGATACACTCTCAGCTCATGCAATGCCCTGGTCGCTGCAATATACTGCGCCTGCATCATTATCTCCCGTTTCTCGTCCTTCGGGAAAATAGAGAACACCTGATCAAACTCCAGCCCTTTCGCCAGATAAAATGTGGTAACCGTCAGTCCTTTCTTAAAACTGGAGCTGTCACGGTTCAGCCAAGAAAGCCGCTTTTCACAGTCAAAATCTTTTTCTGCCAGAATCTCCCGCAAAATCAAATAAGCCCGTTCCGCCGTCTTCTCATCCGGTACAATCACCGCCGCCGTCTCATACGTTTTCTCATCTGGAAACAGCGTATCCACTGCCTCCCGCAGAGCCGCCTCAAGATCCGTGACATCCCGTTCCAACACCGGCATTCCGTGCCGTTCAAACAGCTCCAGATCCGTCACGCCAATGAGATTTGCCGCATACGACGCAATTTCCACCGTATTCCGGTAACTCTTCCGCATCTCAATCCGCCGCAGATCCTTCCCGAAAATCCCCGGTAAAAACTGCAGTACATCCTGCTGCTGATCCGCCATCGTCTGCGCCCGGTCGCCGAGAATCGTCATCTTACAGGAAAACATCCGCCGGATAATCAGATACTGGAGCCGCGAATAATCCTGCATTTCATCAATCACCAGATGCTTAATATTCGACCGCTCCGCCTGCCGCGACAGGCGGTACTTCAGATACAGAACCGGATACACATCCTCATACCGCAGTTTCCGCTTCTCCAACGGCCGCCGCGGCAGCGTCTGATATCCCTCTTTCTTCAGAAAACGATTGTAGAGAACATAAAAATCCATCGTCTCATACATCTTCTGGAATTTTTCGATGAGCGGAATCCGCTCCTCCTCCGGCAGATCCCGGTTCAGCAGCGTCTCGATCTCGTCAATAAACGTCTCCGCCACCGCATCCATCCGCGAGAGCAGCGGAATATCCGCAAACTTGTCATAAAACAGCGTAATAATCTCCGATTCCGACTTCACAAACGACTTATACGAAACGTCTGAGAAATTCATCAGCTCGTCCTCAAGTTCCAGCGCAAATCCCTCCATCTGGTCCACAAACGATTGCGACTGTTTTAAAGCAAACCGTTCTGCGGCTTTTGGATCCCGCATCTCCCGCTCAATCTGATCACAGCGATCCTCACAGTCCGCCGCCGTGTCCTGTAATTTGCGGTAAGCAAAGAGATCAAAACTCATCTCCTGAATATTCTCCTCACCGAGCTCCGGCAGAATATGTGAAATATAATCCGAAAATACCCCGTTCGGCGATAAAATCAGAATATTCGAAGACTTCAGATTCTGTCTGTCATGATACAAAAGGTAGGCAATCCGATGCAGCGCCACCGATGTTTTGCCGCTTCCCGCCGCTCCCTGAATTACCAGAATCCGGTCCTTCGTATTGCGGATGATCGCATTCTGTTCCTTCTGAATTGTGCGGATAATATTCTTCAGCTGTACCTCGCCGTTGCTGCCAAGCTCCGCCTTTAAAATATCATCATCAATTTTCACATCACTCTCAAATCCGTAAATCATCTTTCCATCCCGGATCTTATACTGCCACTTGGAACAGATTTCCCCTGTCATCTCGCCGCCCGGCGCCAGATAGGAAGCCGGCCCGCGGTCAAAATCGTAGAAAAGACCGCTGACCGGGCTTCTCCAGTCGTAAATCAGCGGCAGCTCGCCCGGCCGCTCCGCAAAATTGCCGATGCCGATATAGAAAATTTCCGGCTCATCATCCCCGTCATAGCGGAAATCCACACGCCCGAAGAACGGAGAATCCAGCATTTTCCGGAAGCGGCTCCGCAGAAGAAGCTGCTCCTGATTCGCATTCACCTGATGCAGCAGCGCCTGCTGATTGTCGTAATCCTCATATCCGTACTGGTCCATCTCGGTATAGTTCTGCCAGTAATAATCGTGCATATTTTCAATCTCTTTCTGTCCGTCCAGCAGAGACTGGCTGATCTCGGCAAGACGCGCCTGCAGCTTTTCCAGCACAAAAGAAAGATATTCCTGTCCGTTTTTCTGGTCTGTCATAAAAGGAAACCTCCTCTTAAAAATATAATGTCGAGTGCCGGAAAACCCGGCTGATCTTATCAGTATAGCAGACAGGCACGTTTCCTGCAATTCAAACATAAAATAAAGAAAAATCCCCTTTGAGGTGCCGCTTTTCTTGGAACCCTTTTTAAAACCACTGTCTGCACAGGAAGAAAAAAGCTGTCTGGATGCGTATCAGAGGGGCGATACAAAAGCCAGAGACATTCTGGTCGAGCGGAATCTGCGCCTGGTCGCGCACGTTGTGAAAAAGTATCAGGGTCTGCCCGATGATCTCGACGATCTGATTTCCATTGGAACGATCGGCCTCATCAAGGCGGTGATGACATATGATTCGAAAAAAGGAAACCGGCTGGCCGCATACGCCGCCCGCTGTATTGATAATGAGCTGCTGATGTATCTTCGGAGCAAAAAGAAAACGGCACGGGAGATTTCCCTCTACGAGCCGATCGGAACCGACAAGGAGGGAAATGAGATCCATCTGCTCGACATCGTGGAGGGCGGCGGGGAGGATATCGCGGAACAGTACAACCGGAAAGAGGACGCGGTGCGGCTGTACTGTTATCTGGATTCGGAATTAAAAGAGCAGGAAAAACAGGTGCTTCTTCTCCGGTACGGCCTTGGCGGAAAAGCAGAATACACACAGAAACAGGTCGCTGCCCGGCTCGGCATCAGCCGTTCGTACGTGTCGCGGATCGAGAAGAATGCAATTGAAAAGTTGCGGTTACGGTTTGCCGCTTCGTAAATGCTTGACATTTCAAACGGACTGCTTCTATAATAAAGGGTAAGGAAATCAGGTGCAGAAAAGGTTTCCTTATCCTTACTTTTTCGAACAAAAATCAAAGATAATATCTTCCCGGTGTTCTTGCCGGACATTTTCCCAAAATGAAAAATAAATAGGAACTATACGACCTGCTACTGAAAGAAAAGGAGGTTTTCTTTGTATTGCAGTGTATTATCAGCCACCGTCTCGGGCATGGAGATGATTCCGGTGCAGGTGGAGGCGGATGTCAGTGACGGCATGCCGCAGTTTACGATGGTCGGCTACGTGAGTGCCAGGTAAAGGAGGCGCAGGACCGCGTGCGGACAGCCCTCAAAAACATGGGAATTTCCCTGCCGCCGAAACGAATTACGATTAATTTATCCCCGGCGGACGTCCGAAAAGAAGGATCGCGTTTCGATCTTCCGATTGCAGCGGGCGTTCTGATGACGCTCGGCCGGATTCCGCCCGGGTCACTCCGGAAAACGATGGTGCTCGGCGAACTCGGCCTTGACGGCCATGTGCAGGAGATCAGCGGTGTATTTCCGGCAGCGGCGAAGGCGCGGGAGCTTGGATGCACAACGCTTCTTGTTCCAGCCGGAAATGCCGCGGAAGGGGGTCTGGTCGGCGGGCTTCACGTCGTTGGAATCCAGAATTTACAGGAGCTTTTGAACTACTGCTGTGAAGGGAAAATGCCGTCGCTTCCGTCTATAGAAAATCAAAAGAAGGAGGACGGAAAAGAGCCGGACTTTTCCGAAGTGCAGGGCCAGACGGCGGCGCGGCGGGCGGCGCTCATCGCTGCGGCCGGATTTCACAATCTGCTGATGCTGGGGCCGCCGGGCAGCGGAAAATCCATGATCGCAAGGCGGATTCCGACGATCATGCCTCCGATGTCTGAGGAGGAGCAGATGGAAGTAACGCGGATCTACAGCATCGCCGGAATGCTTGCCAAAGGAGAGGGTGTCCGCCGGGAGCGGCCCTTCCGTGCTCCGCATCACACGATGTCGCCGCAGGCTCTTGCAGGCGGCGGAAAACAGCCGTCTCCGGGCGAAATTACGCTGGCACACCGCGGCGTTCTCTTCCTTGATGAACTCCCGGAGATGACGCGCACAACCATTGAGATCCTGCGCCAGCCGCTCGAGGAGCACCGGATTGTGATTTCACGTGTCAGCGGAAACTATGTGTTCCCGGCGTCATTTCTGATGGTGGCGGCAATGAACCCCTGCCCCTGCGGCTTTTACCCCGACTTATCGCGCTGTACCTGCGCACCCGGCGACATCAGCCGGTATCTCTCGAGAGTCAGCCAGCCGTTCCTCGACCGCATGGATCTCTGCGTGCAGGTGGAAGCACTTTCCTACGAGGATCTGCACGGCGAGGAGCGGTGCGAATCCTCGGGCAGGATGCGGGAAAAAGCGACGGCAGCGGCGCAAATTCAGGCGGCGCGCTACCGGCAGGAGTCGATTCATTTCAATAGCGAACTGAAAGCAGGCCAGATCGAGAAATACTGTATCCTGGAAAAGGCAGCGGAAGAGCTTTTAGAGGATGCCTTCCGCCGCCTGCGCCTCAGCGCGCGTTCCTACCACGGGATTATCCGCACCGCGCGGACAATTGCGGATCTGGACGGGGCGGTCAAAATCGGCGTGCCGCATATCAGCGAGGCGATCTGCTTTCGGAGCGCCGACAAAAGTATATGGAGGATCTGACGTATGGCGATGGAAATCTTTACAGTCGGCCGCGGGCAGGAGGGCTATCCGGAGCGGCTTATGCCGTTCGCGGACATGCCGTCCCGCCTTTTCGTGCGGGGCGCGCTGCCGGCGGATGAGCAGAAAACAGCGGCGATTGTGGGCGCGCGGATATGTACGGCGTACGGAAAGAGCCAGGCGGCCTTTTTCGCGCAGGTGCTGGCGGCAAACGGCGTGGCGGTGATCAGCGGACTGGCGTGCGGAATCGACGCGGCGGCGCACGAGGGGGCACTGCGCGGAAAGGGAAAGACGTTTGCCGTGCTTGGCTGCGGTGTGGATATCTGCTATCCGAAACAGAATTACCCGCTGATGCGGCGGATGCTGGAAAACGGAGGCGGTGTCTTAAGCGAATTTCCTCCGGGCGCAGAGCCGCTTCCGTGGCATTTCCCGATCCGCAACCGCGTGATCAGTGCGCTGGCAGATGTCGTTCTGGTAATTGAGGCAAAAGAGAAGAGCGGCTCGCTCATTACGGCGGACTACGCGCTGGAGCAGGGAAAAACGGTATTTGCCCTGCCCGGACGGACAACGGATGCGACAAGCCGCGGCTGCAACCGCCTGATCGCGCAGGGAGCGGAAATTGCGATTTCACCCGAAACGATTCTCGAGGAGCTGGGCGTGAAAAAGGCCGGGACAAAAAGAGCCGCACCGCGTCCGCGCTATGGAAAAGAGGCGGAAATGGTTCTGAAAACACTCGCGGCAGAACCGCAGAATCTTGCACAGCTTGCCGGCAGCACCGGAATCCCGCTGCAGGAGCTGACCGGCATTCTGCTGGCACTCGAAATTGACGGCGTTATTGCGGAAAATCCGCCGGGCGTGTACATGGCGTTATCGTAAAAGGGACGAGGAAAAGAAAGGTTTTGTGATATTCCGCCCGGTGCACAATTATAATAGAAGAAAAAGAAAAAAGGGGGCTCTTCTGCGCCGCGTGCATGTCTGAAAAAGGAAAAAGAAAAGAAAAAAATCAGGAAAAATCGTTAAAAAATTGAAAAAATCCTGTTATTTTGTCGGGAAACATCGAAAAATGGTACATTTTAAAAATGGAAAACACTTGCAAGAAAAAACTTTTTGGTGTATAGTCAGTGGAAGTTACGACTAATTTAGGAATTATTCTGGAATTTGTAATGATGCAGAACTATGCGATATGAAAAACGCAATATAGATCTGGACAGTTATAAAAATATGTATTCAGGAGGCATCAGAGGTGGCAAAATATCTTGTAATAGTGGAATCACCGGCAAAAGTCAAGACGGTGAAAAAGTATCTCGGGGCAAATTACGAAGTTGCAGCATCTATGGGCCATGTGCGCGATCTGCCGAAAAGCCGGCTTGGAATTGATGTAGAACATGACTTTGAACCAAAATATATCACCATCCGCGGAAAAGGAGAGCTTCTGGCATCTCTTCGAAAAGCCGCAAAAAAAGCAGATAAAGTTTATCTCGCAACTGACCCTGACCGCGAGGGAGAGGCAATTTCCTGGCATCTGTCGATTGCGCTGAATCTCGATGAGAACAAGATGCGCCGCATCACCTTCAACGAGATCACAAATCAGCAGTCAAAGCGTCGATCAAACAGGCACGCGACATCGATATGAACCTGGTGGACGAGCAGCAGGCGCGCCGCTGCCTCGACCGTATGGTAGGTTATGAAATCAGCCCATTGTTATGGAAGAAAATCAAACGCGGACTTTCCGCCGGCCGTGTGCAGTCCGTTGCACTGCGCATCATCGGCGACCGCGAGGATGAGATCAATGCGTTCATTCCGAAAGAATACTGGACACTGGAAGCAGATCTGAAAATTCCAGGCGAGAAGAAACCGCTCGTCGCAAAATTCCACGGAAAAGGCAGTGAAAAGATGGCGATCGAGACGAAAGAGCAGCTCGATGAAATCTTAAAGGGACTGGAAAATGAGACCTTTACCGTATCCGAAGTGAAAAAAGGAGAGCGTTCCAAGAAAGCGCCGCTTCCGTTCACCACGAGTACCCTGCAGCAGGAAGCATCGAAGGTGCTGAACTTCTCCACACAGAAGACGATGCGTCTGGCGCAGCAGCTCTACGAGGGCGTGGAAGTAAAAGGAAAGGGAACGATCGCTCTGATTTCCTATCTGCGTACCGATTCTACACGAATCAGCGAGGAGGCCGATGCGGCAGCACGTTCCTTTATCCAGGAGCAGTACGGCACAAAATATACCGCAAGCGGAGACACGACGGAGAATAAAAACAGCAAGGCACAGGATGCGCACGAGGCCATCCGTCCGACCAATGTGACGAATACACCGGTAATGGTAAAAGAATCCCTGCCAAGAGATCTGTTCCGCCTGTATCAGCTGATCTGGAAACGCTTTGTGGCAAGCCGCATGCAGCCAGCCGACTATGAGACAATTTCCGCACGGATCAATGCAGGAGAGTATCTCTTTACAGCAGCTTCCTCCCGTCTGGCATTTGATGGTTTCATGTCCGTTTACACCGATCCGGATGAGGAAAAGAAAGAGAAAAACGCCGCTGTCCGGAGCCTGGAGGCAGGAACGGAGCTGGCACTGGAAAAGATGGATCCGCAGCAGCACTTCACACAGCCGCCGGCACACTACACCGAGGCATCCCTTGTCAAAATGCTTGAGGAACTCGGCATCGGCCGTCCAAGTACGTATGCGCCGACCATCACAACGATCATCAACCGCCGTTACGTGGCAAAGGAGAACAAGAACCTTTACATGACAGAGCTCGGCGAGGTGGTCAACAACATGATGAAAGAGGCATTCCCGAGCATCGTGGATGTCAACTTTACGGCAACGATGGAGCTCTGCTCGACAGGGTTGGAGATGGAAGTGTTCCGTGGAAGACAGTAGTCGAGAACTTCTGGCCGGATCTCTATGAGGCGGTCACAGAGGCAGAAAAGAACCTCGAAGAAGTTAAGGTAGAGGATGAGGTGACGGATGTCATCTGCGAGAACTGCGGCCGCAACATGGTGGTCAAATACGGCCCGCACGGAAAATTCCTCGCCTGCCCGGGATTCCCGGACTGCAAGAACACGAAGCCGTATCTGGAAAAGATCGGTGTTCCGTGTCCGAAGTGCGGAAAAGAAGTGATCCTGCGCAAGACGAAAAAAGGACGGAAATATTATGGATGCGAAAACAATCCGGAATGCGATTTCATGTCCTGGCAGAAACCGTCTGCCAAGAAATGCCCGCAGTGCGGCGGCTATATGCTGGAAAAAGGCAATAAGCTGGTCTGCGCGGACGAGCAGTGCGGCTATGTAGAAGCACGCGAAAAGAAAGACGAAGACTGAGAATGACAAAGCGGTCTGTACTGGTGAAAAACTGGTGCAGGCCGTTTTTTTTTGCTTATCGAGGCGGAAAAACAGGAAGATCCGAAAAAATTTAGCATGAATTTTTATAAAATTTATAGTTTTCTGAAAAATATATTGATTTCCGGAAAACTACATGATAGAATGAGCTTAGTTTTAAGGGTTGTCTGAAAAAGGCATCAGTGTGCATTTTTTTCGGCGGATACGCCAAAAAAATGCAGAAAATAAAGAAAGGAGAAGAACATGAGCGTACAACTGCTGGATAAAACCAGAAAAATCAACAAACTGCTTCATAACAATCACTCCACGAAGGTCGTGTTCAACGATATCTGTGAAGTCCTGATGGAAACGTTAAGTTCCAATATCCTGGTGATCAGTAAAAAAGGAAAAGTGCTGGGCATCAGCCTTTGCCCGGGCGTGGAAGAAATTACGGAGCTGATCGAGGATAAGGTGGGCGGT
The DNA here is from genome assembly GCF_003477865.1 of Blautia sp. AF34-10. Classification (NCBI taxonomy): domain Bacteria; kingdom Bacillati; phylum Bacillota; class Clostridia; order Lachnospirales; family Lachnospiraceae; genus Blautia; species Blautia sp. AF34-10. The sequence goes on along the minus strand of NZ_QUED01000003.1, from coordinate 165,071 downwards.
TATGTCGATGCCGCATTAAACGAGCGTCTCCTCGGCGTACTCTCCACAAAAGAGAACGTCAATTTACAGACCCTCGGCTTTGAGCGGCCTGGTGTAGAGCGCTACACCGCAATTATCTGCCCGATCGAGATCGCCGGAGAACGCCTTGGTACCGTATTTATGTACCGCTGCACCCCGCAGTACGATATCGACGATATCATCGTCAGTGAGTACGGCACAACCGTTGTCGGACTGGAAATGATGCGTTCCGTCAACGAGGAAAATGTGGAGGAAAACCGCAAGGTTCAGGTGGTTAAATCCGCATTCAACACGTTGTCCTTCTCCGAACTGGAAGCCATCATCCATATCTTTGATGAACTGAACGGGGATGAGGGCATTCTGGTTGCAAGCAAAATTGCAGACCGCGTCGGCATCACAAGATCCGTCATCGTAAATGCCCTCCGCAAATTCGAGAGCGCAGGCGTCATCGAGTCCCGTTCCAGCGGTATGAAGGGAACGTATATCAAGGTATTAAATGATTATATCTTTGATGAACTCGACGAGATCAAAGCAAGAAAGAACCTGAAAGGAAAGGGCGATGCCCATCCGGACGAGGCGAAAAAATAAAAAAGTGGAATGTAGAAAAGAATCGGAGCCGTTTAAGAATGGCGCCGTTTCTTTTTGTGCAAAAAAGCATTCGTGGAGCGGAAAAAAATGGTATCATTCCCGTTTTTAGGAATAAACTATAATTAGATTCTAAAGAGAGTATAAAATATGAAAAAGTTGCCAAAATAAGAAAAAACGAGGAAATAAGAGAAATTAAGAGTTATCACGAGAGAAAAAAAGAGAATTACAAAATTCATGCATTTGCGAAATGAGGTGGAAAACACTATAGTAAGAACCATCAAGTAGCACTCGAATGAACTGAGTGCTAATAAATAAAACTGAATGAAATCTTGAAGGAGGAAACATAAATGAAGTTAGTACCTTTAGGTGACAGAGTTGTATTAAAAGAGTTAAAAGCAGAGGAAACCACAAAATCCGGTATCGTACTTCCGGGACAGGCACAGGAGAAACCGCAGCAGGCTGAGGTTATCGCAGTAGGACCTGGAAAAGTAGAAGACGGCAAAGAAGTAAAAATGGAAGTTGCAGTCGGAGATCAGGTAATCTATTCCAAATATGCAGGAACCAACGTCAAACTGGAAGACGAAGAGTACATCATCGTAAAACAGGATGACATTCTGGCAGTTGTAAAATAAAGAATAATCAAGTAAAAATCAGGAGGCATGACAATCATGGCAAAAGAGATTAAATATGGAGCAGAGGCAAGAAACGCTCTTCAGAATGGTGTAAACCAGCTTGCAGATACCGTACGTGTAACCCTTGGACCGAAAGGAAGAAACGTTGTTCTGGACAAACAGTACGGCGCTCCGCTCATCACAAACGATGGTGTTACGATTGCAAAAGAGATCGAGCTGGCAGACGGCTTTGAAAACATGGGCGCACAGCTCATCAAAGAAGTTGCTGCAAAGACCAACGACGTAGCAGGTGATGGTACCACAACCGCAACCGTTCTGGCACAGGCTATGGTAAACGAAGGAATGAAAAACCTGGCAGCAGGTGCGAACCCGATCGTTCTTCGTAAGGGAATGAAGAAAGCAACCGATAAAGCTGTTCAGATCCTTGCAGAGATGAGCCAGCCGGTAGCAGGCAAAGAGCAGATTGCAAAAGTTGCAGCTGTTTCTTCCGGAAGCGAAGAAGTAGGCCAGATGGTAGCTGACGCTATGGAAAAAGTTTCCAAAGACGGCGTTATCACCATCGAGGAGTCCAAGACCATGCAGAACGAGCTGGAGCTGGTAGAAGGTATGCAGTTCGACCGTGGATATATCTCCGCTTACATGTGTACCGATATGGAGAAAATGGAAGCCGTTCTCGACAATCCATATATCCTGATTACCGATAAAAAACTCTCCAACATTCAGGAAGTTCTTCCGCTGCTGGAGCAGATCGTACAGAGTGGCGCAAGACTGCTGATTATCGCTGAGGATGTAGAGGGAGAAGCTCTCCAGACACTCGTGATCAACAAACTGCGTGGAACCTTCAACGTAGTAGCTGTCAAAGCACCGGGCTACGGCGACAGAAGAAAAGCAATGCTCGAGGATATCGCAATCCTGACCGGCGGCCAGGTGATCTCCGAGGAAGTTGGTCTGGAACTAAAAGACGCTACTCTGGAAATGCTCGGACGTGCAAAATCTGTTAAAGTTCAGAAAGAGAACACCGTTATCGTTGACGGTGCCGGCGCAAAAGATGCCATCGCTGCAAGAATCGGCCAGATCAGATCCCAGATCGAGGAGACCACTTCTGAGTTCGATAAAGAGAAACTGCAGGAGAGACTGGCAAAAATGGCAGGCGGCGTAGCTGTGATTCGTGTAGGTGCAGCAACCGAGACCGAGATGAAAGAAGAAAAACTCCGTATGGAGGATGCTTTAAATGCAACGAGAGCAGCCGTAGAAGAGGGTATCATCGCAGGCGGCGGTTCTGCATACATCCATGTAACAACACAGCTTGCAGAGCTGATTGACAGCCTGGACGGCGACGAGAAGATCGGTGCAAGAATCGTACAGAAAGCACTTGAGGCTCCTCTGTTCCACATCGTAACAAACGCAGGTCTGGAAGGCGCTGTTGTTATCAACAAAGTAAAAGAGTCCAAAGTAGGTGTTGGATTTGATGCATACAACGAAGAGTATGTAGACATGATCCAGGCTGGTATCCTTGATCCGGTTAAGGTTACCAGAAGCGCACTGCAGAACGCTACCAGCGTTTCCGCAACGCTGCTGACCACCGAGTCCGTAGTTTCCACCATCAAAGAGCCGGCTCCGGCTATGCCGGCAGGCGCAGACGGCGGAATGGGAATGATGTAATTTCCGGGATAAAAATGTCTGGTAAAACAAAATAAGAAAACCGGCTGGCAAAGACCGTAGCGGAACATGGGTTCCGAAGTCCTGTCTTTGCCGGCCGATTTTTTAGTGGAAAGTTTTTCTTCCATTTCGCATGGCCCTGAATCGTTACAAAAAATTTCAGAAAGTTTTCATGCTTTCGCCGGGCGGCGTATATGGACGCTTCCGGCGTTTTATGCTATACTGATTTGTAGGATGTTGGGGGAAATACAACAAAGGAGAAGAAACACACATGGCAAGTCGTTATGAATCCGACATGACAAGGAAGGAGAAGATGCAGCTCGAAAAAGAGAAGCTGTCGAAAATGAATTTTAAAGAGAAACTGGCCTATATCTGGGAATACTACAAGGCTGTCATTTTCGGCATCATCGCTGTTATCTTCATCATCGGCACGATTGTGAATATCCATGAAAATGCGAAGTATTATGACCTCGTGAGCATTGCCGTAGTGGATTACGCAGGACTGCAGGATGTAAGTCCGATCGAGGAGGACCTAAAAGAAGCGCTCGGAACCGGAGATAAGTACGAAAAGGTAAGCATCGATACAAGCTACAGCTTCGGTGAAAACCTGGAAAACGCGGATTACAACACGCTGATGAAATTCACAGCCGTGATTGCCGCACAGAGCATGGATGTTCTGATCTGTTCACAGGCCGTGTACGACAACTACAGCAAAGACGATTATTTTCTGGATCTGTCCACACTGTTTGACGAAGCGACGTGTGAGAAGTACGGGATAAAGGCGGGAGATACCTGCCTCGACATTTCCAAATTGAAAAAGTACCAGGATATGGGCCTTACGTACTATGAGCCGTGTTATCTGACCGTCGTAGTCAATACAAAGAACACGGACAATGCAGCAAAACTGATCGAATATCTTGAGGAGGATGGAGTAAATGAGTGATCTGTACACAGAAGTGCTGGTGAAAAAACAGCAGACAGGAAAAGACAAGGCGATCAAAGGAGTTCTGATCTTCTTTACCGTTCTTTTTGCAGCCGCAGGAATTATGATGAATCCGCTGATTCTGCTTCTTGCGCTGGTACTTGGAATCGTAGACTATATTTTTATCCCGAAGCTTTCGGTAGAGTTTGAGTATCTGTACGTCAACGGCGAGCTCGATATCGACCGTATCTATTCGCAGTCAAGAAGAAAAAGAGCCGCAAGCTATGAGCTTTCCAACATGGAAATCCTGGCTCCGTACCAGTCCCATCAGCTTGATTCCTACAAAAACAACCAGAGTATCAAACGTTACAACTATTCCTCCGGCATCGAAGGACAGGGCCACAAACCGTACGCATTCGTCATCTCCAAGGACAATGCCATGCAGATGGTGATCTTCGAGCCGGACGAAGTGATGTTAAAAGATATCCGCAACCGTGCACCAAGAAAAGTATTTATGGATTGACAGCTTTTTTGTTTTATGTTAAATTAGGTGATAAATCAAAAAGACTTAAGAAGAAAGGAAGAAATGAAAATGGGTACAATTATTGGTGATGGTATTACCTTCGATGATGTGCTTCTGGTTCCGCAGTATTCTGAAGTAACCCCAAACATGGTAGATCTGACTACGCATCTGACCAAGAAGATCAAGCTGAACATCCCGATGATGAGCGCCGGCATGGATACGGTTACAGAACACCGTATGGCAATTGCATGGCACGTCAGGGAGGAATCGGTATTATTCACAAGAATATGTCGATTGAGCAGCAGGCAGAAGAAGTAGACAAAGTAAAACGTTCTGAGAACGGTGTTATCACCGATCCGTTTTATCTGTCTCCGGAGCACACCCTGGAAGATGCCAATAATCTGATGGCAAAATTCCGTATTTCCGGTGTCCCGATTACCGAGAACGGAAAACTGGTTGGTATTATTACAAACCGTGATCTGAAGTTTGAAACTGATTTCACCAAGAAAATCAAAGAGTCCATGACCAGCGAAAACCTGATTACTGCAAAAGTAGGCGTTACGCTGGATGAGGCGAAAGCAATCCTTGCAAAATCCAGAAAAGAGAAACTTCCGATTGTCGATGACGATTTCAACCTCAAAGGTCTGATCACCATCAAAGATATCGAGAAAACCATCAAGTACCCATTGTCCGCCAAGGATGAGCAGGGACGTCTGCTCTGCGGTGCCGCAGTCGGCATCACGGCAAACGTGCTCGATCGTGTCGATGCGCTGGTAAAAGCACACGTAGACGTGATCGTCATCGACTCCGCTCACGGACATTCCGCAAATATCTTCAAAACACTTCGCCTCATCAAAGAGCATTATCCGGATCTGCAGGTAATCGCCGGAAACGTGGCAACCGCAGAGGCAACAAGAGACCTGATCGCAGCCGGAGCAGACGCTGTTAAAGTCGGTATCGGACCTGGTTCTATCTGTACGACCCGTGTCGTTGCAGGTATCGGTGTACCGCAGGTCACAGCCGTTATGGACTGCTATGAGGAAGCAAAGAAGACCGGAACTCCGATCATCGCCGACGGCGGTATCAAGTACTCCGGAGACATGACAAAGGCTATCGCAGCCGGTGCCAATGTCTGCATGATGGGAAGCATCTTCGCAGGATGCGATGAGAGCCCGGGAGATTTCGAACTGTTCCAGGGAAGAAAATACAAAGTATACCGTGGAATGGGATCCATCGCAGCCATGGAGAACGGAAGTAAAGACCGTTACTTCCAGACCGGCGCCAAGAAACTGGTTCCGGAAGGTGTGGAAGGCCGTGTGGCATACAAGGGTCTTGTAGAGGATACCGTATTCCAGCTGATCGGCGGACTTCGTTCCGGCATGGGCTACTGTGGAGCAAAAGATGTTGAGACCTTAAAGGAGACTGGAAAATTCGTGAAGATTTCTGCAGCATCCTTAAAAGAGTCCCATCCGCATGATATCCACATTACCAAAGAGGCTCCGAACTACAGCGTAGACGATAAATAAGAATAAAAAGTCGCAAAAGGCAGAAGGAGGAAAGGGCAGAAACTTTTCAGCTTCTGCCTTTTCAAATGAGGGGGCGCTTATTTGCAGCGGGGAGAGAACATATGGCACAGAAGAGACGGGGAAAAATGACAAGAAAACAGAGGCAGCGCCAGCTTCACCGCAGAATGTTTCTGACGGGAGTTCTGGTGGTGCTGATCTGCGTCGGCATTTACAGCGGCATCCGCCATCTGGCAAAGACGGAACCGGCCATGAGCGATGCACTGGCAGACGGCAGCAGCACTCAAGGCGGTCTTTTGGCAGATGACTATGAGGACAATGATATCACCGACTGGACCGGTGCTCCGCCGATCGATGTGGAGCTTCTGACGCCGAACAGCTGGTCCAGACCGCAGACCCGGCTGAAAAAAGTGAATGGCATTGTCATTCACTACACGGCAAATCCGGGAAGCACAGCGATGCAGAACCGTGATTATTTCGAAAATCTGCCGGAGACGCAGGAGGCACAGGCCAGCAGCCATTTTGTGATCGGTATCGAGGGAGAAGTCGTTCAGTGTATTCCGACGAGCGAATGGTCGTATGCATCGAACCAGCGCAATTTCGACACGATCTCAATTGAATGCTGTCACCCGGATGACAGCGGTGAATTTACCGATGAGACATACAATTCTGTGGTCCAGCTCGCCGGTTTCTTATGCAAGCGGTTCAATCTGACTTCGGACGATGTGATCCGTCACTATGATGTAACCGAAAAGCTCTGCCCTCTGTACTACGTGGAGCATGAGGATGCCTGGATTCAGATGAAGGCAGATATTCAGGCGTATGCGGATTCACTTTCCTAAGAGCTGTTTTTAAGAAAAATGAAAAAATCCCCGTTGGGAAAATCAGTTTCAGGAGAAATGATTTTTCCAACGGGGATTTTTCTGTTATCCAATATTTTTAGTAATAGTAACGCCGTCTGCGCCGCTTTCTTTTTTTCGTATTTCCGCCGAGTGCAATCCAGCAGAACAGCCGTACAAACGTGATGCCGAAGAGAACGCCGATGCTGTCGATGCCGACGTCCTTTACCGACGGGCCGCGGTTGGCGACCATCGTCTGGTGGAACTCATCGCTCGCGGCAAAGGCGACACAGAGGATGCCGGCAAGAAATGTGAGCGCGAAGCCGCGCAGGCCGTAGACGTAGAGCGGAAGCGAAACACAGATTGCAAGCAGACAGTACTCTGTCATATGAGCCAGCTTCCGTACCGGGTACTGATACTCGTCAGCCAGTTCCTGGATCTTCTCATCATCCCATCCGCGGTCCATGACGTGGTCGATTGTGATGAAAATGCCGCGCGCCACTTTTTCACTGAGCTGTGAGGATTCCGTTCCGTTCTGGGAAGAGAAGGAGAAAATCATCGACATCATCAGAATCGCCGGGATGAAGGAAAACGGTTTTAACAGTGCAATTACAATTCGATTCATAAAATACCTCCAGTAAAACAAAGCAGGTCAGATCGGAAACTTTTTATGCGGTATGCTCGCGGATTCCGGCAATCGCAGAAAAGATCAGGAATGCCAGCAGGTTCACGATTACGACCGTCGCTCCGGCAGGGGAGGACAGGAAAAATGAGAGGGACATGCCAAGAAGGAAGCACACCACCGAGAGAACCGCGGAGCAGATCACCACGCTCTGGAAGGTATGGCAGAGACGCATCGAGGTCAGTGCCGGGAAAATCAGCAGGCTGGAGATCAGAAGCGCGCCCATCATGCGCATGCCGAGGACGGTGGTGATGGCGGTTAAGAATGCCAGCAGCATGTTGTAAACCTCTGCGCGGACACCGGTTGCTTTGGCAAATGTCTCGTCGAAAGTGACGGCAAAAATACGGTTGTAATACAGGACGAACAGGATCAGCACGACGATGGAGAGCACCACGGAGAGAACAACGTCCTCATCACTCATCGCAAGGATGCTTCCGAACATGTAGTTGTTGACATCGGTGTTCATGCCGCTCGACCACGAAACCGTGATGACACCGATCGCAAGCGCAGAGCTTGAAATCAGGCCGATGGCGGCGTCGCCTTTGATCTTGCTGGATTCGTTCATGCGGAGCAGCAGAAAGGCGGCAAGCACGACGACAGGGATTGTGAAGGCAAGCGGAGCAAAACCGAGTGCCGTTGCAATCGCAAGAGAGCCGAATCCGACATGGGAGAGGCCGTCGCCGATCATGGAGTAGCGCTTTAACACGAGGCTGACGCCAAGCAGTGCGGCGCACAACGAGACGAGAATACCGACCACAAGGGCACGCTGCATAAACGGATAAGAAAGCATTTTCAGCAGATTCGAAATCATAAGTCGGCACCTCCTAAAAACTGTTTTCCAGCCTCGGTTTTCAGATACTCGTTCGTCGGACCGAAGAAGACCTGCTTCTGGTCGAGCTGGAGAATGTGCGTTGCGTCCGGCAGAATATTGCGGATATCGTGGGAAACCATGATGATCGTAACGTTCTGCTCGCGGTTGATGCGGCGGATGAGCTGGTACATTTCGTTTGTCATGACCGGGTCAAGGCCAGTGACCGGCTCGTCGAGGAGCAGCAGTTTCTTTGTGGCGCAAAGCGCACGAGCGAGAAGCACACGCTGCTGCTGGCCGCCGGAGAGATCACGGTAGCATCGTTTCTTTAATGGAAGGAGGTCGAGAAGCTCCATATTGCGGAGCGCGTCCTCTTTGTCTGCCTTTGTGTAAAACGGCGGGAAATGCGGGTGGTTCTGCCGGCCGGACAGCACGACTTCCCAGACGCTCGCCGGGAAATCCTTTTGTGCGGCGGTCTGCTGCGGCAGATAGCCGATCTCGCTTGGATGAAGCCCGTCGCCGGTTGTGATCGAGCCGGTGGACGGATTTTTTAAGTGAAGCAGTCCCTTGATCAGAGTACTTTTTCCGGAACCGTTCTCGCCCACAATACAGAGGTAGGAGCCGGCTTCCAGGGCAAAGTTGACATCGGTCAGGACCGGGATGCCCTCGTAGGAGAAGGTGACATCACTGCAGGTAAGTAGAGCCATTTAGTTTAAAGCCTCCTTTAATGCGGAAACGTTCTGTTCCATGAGGGAGAGATACGTAGCGCCGCTTTCGAAATCATCTTTGGATACATTGTGACAGGAATGAAGCAGCAGCTTTTTCGCGCCGGTCGCCTCACAGATGGAGTCCGTCATTTGTTCATTGGACAGCTCGGTGTGGAAAACGACGGGAATCTGTTCTTCCTTGATTTTATCAATTAAAAAAGAAAGGGTTTTGGCACTTGCCTCGGATTCCGAGGAGCAGCCGGGAAACGCCGCGTAGTAGTCGAGGCCGTAGGTGTCCGCAAAGTAGCGGAACGGGAAACGGTCGCCGAAAACAATGGTATGGCGGCTTGCAATTGCGGTGACATCGGAAAATTCCTCATCGAGGGAGGCAAGCGAAGCAAGATACGAGGCGGTGTTTGCCTGGTATTCATCCGCATGCTCCGGGTCGAGGCGGCAGAGGGAATCACAGAGCTTCTGGACAATCCGCATTGCATTTTTCGGCGAGGTCCAGACGTGCTCGTCCTGTTCGCCGTGGGATTCGTGCGCATGATCATGGGAAGATTCGTCGTGTGTATCCTCGTCCTCATGGTCGTGTACATCCTCGTGATCTGCATCTTCGTCCTCATGGTCGTGCGCATCCTCGTCCTCATGATCGTGTGCGTGGCCGTGGGTCTCCATTCCCTCGACGGTTTCCTCGGCAACGGTGTCAACGCAGTCCATCAGCGTCACTACCTCTTTGTTCGAGGTATCGACAGAATCAAGGATTGTCTCGACCCAGGCATCGGAATCGCCGCCGACGTAGACGAAGAGATCACATTCGGAAACCGTAATCATATCGCCCGGTGTCGGTTCAAACGAGTGACTTTCCGCACCCGGGGAAAGCAGCATGTGGAGATCGAGATGATCGCCGCCGATGGCGCGCAGAAAATCATACTGCGGAAAAATCGTAGCCACGGCGGAGAGTTTCGTGTTCTCCTGGGAATCCGCCGTCTCTTTTGAGGATCCCGCACAGCCTGTCAGAAGAAGGAGGGCAGGAAGGAGGAGAAGGCGTAACGTTTTTTTTGAAAAAAATGTCATGATACTCCTTTCTGAAAGAAAACACGGAGGCATTCGAAAAAGCTCCGTATCAGACTGTTTCGTGACAAATGCCGCAGGAGTGGGAAGCGGCAGACGGGAACAAATGTCCCCGAAAAAAGATCAGTTATCATCATATAGCAGGGAGGATTCATTTGTCAAGGAAAGGAAAACCAGTTATAGAAAAGAGGGAAAAAAACTGCCTTTCCCTGTAAAAAAGAAAGGCAGTTTTGAGAAAATTTCTTGATTTTAGGATACCCGGCGGAACTGTGCCTGGTAGAGCTGGTAGTACGCGCCCTGCTTTGCCATCAGTTCGTCGTGGGTTCCCTGCTCGAAAATCTTTCCGTGGTCGATCACGAAAATCCGGTCCGCATTTTTAATAGTAGAAAGACGGTGCGCAATGATGAACGAGGTACGGCCCTTCAACAGGCTTTCGATTCCCTGCTGCACCTGAATTTCTGTCTGTGTGTCGATGCTGGACGTCGCCTCGTCGAGAATCAGAATCCGCGGATCAGACACCATCGTTCTGGCAAAGGCGAGAAGCTGGCGCTGGCCGTTGGAAAGACGGGCACCGCGCTCGCTGATCTCGGTGTCGTAGCCGTCCGGCAGTTCTATGATAAAGTCATGGGCATGCACGGCCTTTGCGGCGGCAATGATTTCTTCCTCCGTGGCATCGAGCTTTCCATACGCAATGTTGTCGCGGATCGTGCCGGAGAAGAGAAAGTTGTCCTGGGTCATAACGCCCATCTGGGCACGCAGGCTGTTGATGGAGACATCCGTCAGGCTGTGGCCGTCGACGCGGACCGTTCCCGAAGTAATATTGTAGAAACGGCTGATCAGATTGACAATGGTCGTCTTTCCAGCGCCGGTCGGGCCGACGAGTGCGATCGTCTCACCGGGAGCCGCTGTAAAGCTGACATCTTTTAAAACCAGCGTGTCCGGATCATCGGAGTAGGCAAAGCTGACGTGGTCGAATGTTACTTCTCCTTTGATCGGCGGCAGTTCTGTGACGCCAGGCTTGTCGGCAACCTCCGCCGGTGTGTCGAGGATCTCAAAGATTCGCTCCGCAGCGGAAAGGTTCGTGATCAGCTTGTTGTAAAAACCGGCCAGGTTCTGGATCGGATCCCAGAACATCGTCAGATACATCGCAAACGCCGTGAACGTACCGATCGGAACGGCATCCACGCCGAGCACGGAAATACCGATAAAATACAGAAGAAACGTTCCGATGCCCCAGGTCACCTCGATCACAGCGGAAAAACCATCCGCCAGGCGGACCGCATGGATGAAGGAGTTCTGATGCTCAAGAAGAAGCCGGTCAAACTCGCCCTGCGATTCCTGCTCTGCGGTAAAGCTCTTGATGATGCGGATACCGGAGAAGTCCTCGTGGATATACGCCGTAACATTGGAAGATTTTTTCCGGAACGTCTGCCATCTCTTGTGTGCGACGATCTGAATAAAATACATGCCGATAGCGATCAGCGGCAGCACGAGAATCGCACTTAAGGAGAGCCAGATGTTTTTGATCATCATGATCACCAGAATAGCGATGATCGTGAGAATGTTCGGAATCAGCTTTGTGACACCGTCGTTCAGCACATCCTTTAACGAGTTGACATCGCCGATGATGCGCGCCAGAATCTTTCCGGCCGGACGGGTATCGAAAAAGCTGAAGCTTAAGGTCTGGATATGCGTGTAGAGCTCGTCACGGATTTCCAGAAGAATGTTGTTGGTAATGCGCGCCATCAGAAGCATCCGCAGGCGGACACCGGCCGCGTAAACCAGGTTGATCACAACCATGAATACGCAGAGGGCAACAAGCCCGCGCCAGTCTTTCTGCGCAATATTGACGTCGATGGCGTACTCCAGGAGCAGTGGGTTCACAGTGGAAATCGCAATGGTAACGGCGAGAACCACGAGAACAACGGCAACCTGGCGTTTATAATTTTTTAAGTAGGAGAAGAGGCGGCGGATGGTCGCGCTCTTTAAGACCTCTTTCTGCTCTTCATCTACTTTACTGGAATTGATAGCCATAATCGTATTGTTCCTCTCTTAACGGGTAAGTAAATACAGAAGTTGTCGGGTAACAGATTAAATTGAATTAAGCATTGGCAGGAAGTGCCTGCTCGAGGGCTGCCTTTGCTTTATGGTAATCACCGTACTGAGCCTCCCAGGTGGAGTAGTACAGGCCTTTCTGTGCCATCAGACTCTCATGCGTGCCGCGCTCGGCGATGCGTCCGTGATCGAGATACAGGATCTCATCGGCATTCTGCACCGAAGAAATGCGGTGGGCAATGATGATCTTGGAAACATCTTTTTTCTCGGCGAGATGGCTCTGGATTTCGTATTCGGTCTCCATATCGAGCGCCGAGGTGGAATCATCCAGTACGAGGATCGGAGCCTGTTTTGCCAGGGCGCGTGCGATGGAAAGACGCTGCTTCTGACCGCCGGAAAGTCCCATGCCGCGCTCGCCGATGACGGTTTCGTACTGATCGGAAAGGTGGTCGACGAACTCGGAAGCACACGCAGCGGAGACGGCGTTATGTACCTCTTCGGATTTCATTGTGCTGCGGCTGCCGAGGCGGACATTCTCAGAAATCGTGTCTGAGAACAGGAAGACGTCCTGCATGACGACGGAAGAAGTATCGCGCACGGTGCGCAGCGGCAGGGTGCGGATATCGTGGCCGTCGAGACAGATGGAACCGTTGGTGACATCGTAAAAACGCTCGAGCAGATTGACGATGGTTGTTTTTCCGGAACCCGTCATACCCATGATGCCGAGTGTGTGGCCCTGCTTTAAGGTAAAGTCGATATCCTGCAGAATCGGTGTGTCATGCAGGGAGAAATCGACGTGATGGAATTCCAGGTCACCCGGAAGTTTTGAAAGCTCCACCGGATTTTCCGGTTCTGCGATCTGCGGCTCCTCTGCGAGAATTTTGTTCAGCTTCTTGTTGGAAGCAATCGCAGAAGCGAAGCAGTTGCCGAGCCAGCCGACGTTTTCGATCGGCCAGGTGATCTTGGAGGTGTACTCCATAAAGGCCGTTAAAACACCGAGCGTAATGCGTCCGTGGATGACACCGTAGCCGCCCGCGAGAAGGACGAGCACGCGCATCAGCTTCGTAAGAAACGAGATGGCGGGATCGTATTTCATCAGGACGCGCGCCTGATCCATGTTGAGATCGCAGTATTTCTGATTGTGTTTCCGGAATTTTTTGATCTCATACGGTTCCCGTGCAAAGGATTTGACGGTGCGGACACCGGCGAGATTTTCCTGTGCAACGGTATTCATGACGGCGTTTTCCTCACTGATCGCATCGTAGACACGGTCGAGTTCTTTTTCGAGGCGGATTGCGATGCCTGCGACGAAAGGAAGGATCGCCACGGAGACGAGTGTCAGCGGCAGATCCAGTTTGACCATACTGACCATTGCCATCATGATACAGATCAGGCCTTCTAAGATCAGCATGCCGGCAAAGCCGAGGATATCCCAGATCCGGTCGACGTCATCGCGCACGCGGGCGAGGAGTTCGCCGGTATTGTTTTTGTCAAAGTATTCCACCGAAAGCCGCTGGACGTGGCGGAACAGGTTGTCCCTCATCTGGCTGGCGACGCGGACGCTGCTGACATCGAATAAAAATTCTTTGATGTACTGAAACAGGGCTTTTGCGGCACCGATCAGAAGAAAGGCGGCAAGGTATTTCCAGAGCAATTCCATTTTGTGACCGACCAGCACGTCATCCACGATGTGCAGCGTGACAAGCGGCGCGAGCATATCGAGAAAGACACTTAAGGCCATGGAACCAAAAGCGAAAACGTAGTAGTACCAGTTCTGGAGCAGGTACTTACCGATTGGATTTTTCTTCATGAATGTTAAAACCTCCTCATTGATGTCGTTTGGGTGTCTGGCAGAACATAGGCTTTCAAAAGCTCCGTAAGTGTGGGAACGGAACAACGGGAAACGAAAGCGAAGGCTGCGTTTGTATATAAAAGAAGGGAATCGATGCGGTAAGAAGACCGCGGAATCTGCCTGCCGGAAACGGAGCGAAGCCGGAAAGAACGGTTTCGTACTGTTTATAGCAATAAAAAAAGCCGCAGTATCGACGTACCGCGCCTTCTGTGCGAAATAGCAGGCATAAAGAATGCATAGAGATTTGTTATGCAGAGTTAATGCTTACAAAGAATTTCGAAAGAAGGGCAGCCACCTGGTTTGATCGCCATACGAAGTTTATTCTGTTTTACGCTGGATGCATAAATAAGATTGATCATAAGTGGTGTTCTCCTTTCATGATTTTTTCTGCCGCATCTGATCGAACACGACAGCTTATGATTCTAAGCTACTCCTGTTTTCCGGATTTGTCAATTGTTATTTTCAAAAATTAAAAAATAAAAGCTGCAAAAGGTATGAAAATTGCGAATTTGGGTAGCTGTTTTGGGGAATATGCGATATAATAAACGAGAGTATAAGCGGAAAAATCACAAGATAACATGTGAAACGAGGGGACAAAAAGATGGAAAAAATAATTGCAGGCCTGGTGCAGATGGATTCTGGGCCGGATATGAATGAAAATATGCGTATGGCCGAGCAGTATGTGCGGGAGGCGGCGGAACAGGGAGCGAAGCTGATTCTTTTCCCGGAGACCGCAGAATACACGGGAGCAGACATGCCGGGCCACGCAAGTGCAGTGCCGGGCTACGTCAGCCGCCGGTTTTCCAGCCTTGCCAAACGGTACGGTGTCTATCTGCACTGCGGCAGCATGACGGTACGGCGCCATCCGGGGCGTCCGTCCAACACGTCGTTTCTGTTCGGACCAGATGGAGAAACGATTGCAGAATACAGCAAAATACATATGTTTGACGTAAATATTCCGGGCAGTGTCTCCTACGAAGAATCACGCGAGATCTGCCCGGGAAATGAAATTGTTCTTGCGGACACGGCGCTTGGCCTGTTCGGCATGAGCATCTGCTACGATATCCGCTTTCCGGAACAGTACCGGCTGATGGCATCCTCCGGAGCAGATGCATTTCTGATAGCGGCGGATTTTACGAAAGCAACGGGAGAGCGCCACTGGGAAGCACTGCTGCGCACGCGCGCCATTGAAAACGGATGCTACGTGCTCGCCGCCAACCAGTGCGGCCAGAAAGCGCGGTTTGAGGCGTACGGCCATTCCATGATCATTGCGCCGGACGGCGAAATTCTTGCGGAGGCAGATGATACCCCGCAGGTACTCATCGCAGAGCTGGATCCGGAAGTGCTGGAGCGGACAAGAAATGAAATCCCGTCTCTGGAAAACAGGAGAGACGATCTTTACCGTGTAAGCTCGGGAAACGTACGGATTTATGAAGAATAAAAATGCAGGGAGGAAATAAGAAGATGGATCAGTTTATACAGTATACCCCGACGGAAGTCGTGTTCGGAAAAGAGACCGAAAACCAGGCAGGCGCTGAGGTAAAGAAATGGGGCGGCACAAAGGTGCTCGTCGTTTACGGAGGCGGAAGTGCAAAACGGAGCGGTCTTCTGGACCGAGTGGAAGCATCTCTTGCAAAAGAGGGCCTTGCCTTTGAAGAGCTTGGCGGCGTAAAACCAAACCCGAGACTTGCCCTTGCCGAGGAGGGTGTGAAAAAAGCAGTGGAAATGCAGGCAGACTTTATTCTTGCCGTCGGCGGCGGAAGCTCGATTGACACCGCAAAAGCCGTTGCACACGGAGCTGCAAATCCGGAGGAGGCACTCTGGGATATCTGGACGAAAAAAGTACCGCTGACAAAATCTCTCCCGGTAGGAGCGGTTCTGACGATTCCGGCAGCCGGAAGCGAGATGAGTGATTCCGCCGTTCTGACAAACGAGGCAATCGGCAAAAAGGCAGGCATCAACACGCCGTTCAACCGCTGCAAATTTGCCATCATGAATCCGGAGCTGGCAGCAACCCTGCCGAAATACCAGATTGCCTGCGGCGTAACCGACATCATGATGCACACGATGGAGCGCTATTTCATTCCGGAGAGCCAGTGCGAGATGACGGACGAGATCGCAGAGGGACTCCTCCGTACCGTAATCAAAAACGGACCGAAGGTTCTGGAAAACCCATCCGATTACAATGCGATGGCGGAAATCATGTGGTGCGGAAGTCTGTCACACAATGGACTGACGGAGTGCGGACGCGGCAAAGATTTTTCGGTACATAAATTCGGCCATGCGTTAAGTGCAAAATACGATGTAGCACACGGCGCATCCCTGGCGGCAGTCTGGGGTGCCTGGGCGAAATACCAGTACGATGATGAGACGGTTCTCTGGCGGTTTGCACGGTTTGCAGAAAAAGTCTGGGGCATCACAGAGGGAAGCGATCACAAACGGGCAACGGAAGGCATTGAGCGCACAGTAGCGTTCTTCCATTCGCTCGGCATGCCGACCTCCCTGCATGAGCTTGATATCCCGAACCCGTCGGATGAGGATCTGCGTGCCCTTTCCATGGATGCAACACAGCAGGACACTGTAAAACTGTCCCGCATCCGCAAGCTGGGCGCACAGGAAGTATATGAGATTTACCAGATGGCGCGATAAAAGGAGGAAAACCAGATGGCAAAAAAGAAAATCGCAGCACTGCTGATCGCAGCGGCCGTTGCGGCAGGAGGCTGGGCGCTTCCGGCAAGGGTAAGCGCAGCAGAAAATGACGGCACGGCCGTAACCTGGCAGCAGGATGAGACGGAAAGTTCCGAGCAGAATTCGGATGAGGAAGCGGCAGTGCAGGAGCAGAGCGGTACTTCGGAAAACGAGACGCCGGCTGTTACGATTCCAGGTGAGGACAACGAACAGGAGCCGGAAGAGAAACTTCCTGCCGGCTGGGTGAAACAGGAGGACGGAAGCTGGAAATACAGAAAAGAGGACGGCACGATGGCCGCCAGCGAGTGGATCACCCATCTGAACCGGAGATATTATCTGAATGCAGACGAAATCATGTGCACGGGTCTTTCGATGGTCAACGGAAAGCTCTATTATTTTGAGAGCTGGGGCGGAGCCGGATACAAAGGCTGGAAAAAAGTCGGCGGGGCATGGTACTATCTGAACGAGGACGGAAGCGTCAAAACGAATGAATGGTTCGTTCACGACAAGAGAACATACCATGTAGATGAAAACGGTGTGATGAGCACCGGACTGCAGAAGATTGACGGAACGCTCTACTACTTCGAGAGCTGGGGCGGAGCCGGATTCCAGGGCTGGAAAAAAGTCGGCGGAACATGGTACTATCTGAATGAGGACGGAAGTCTCAGAACGAATCAGTGGTTTGTGCATGATAAAAGAACGTACCATGTAGACGCAGACGGTGTGATGAGTACCGGCTGGCAGACGATTGACGGCGTTGATTATTACTTTGAAAGCTGGGGCGGCATGCGCGTGAACGCCTGGGCGGCCAAGGGCAGTGACTGGTATTACATGGACAGCAACGGAACCCCAAAAGGGGAAGGCTGGCTGCTGTATGACAAGAACTGGTATTATCTGAGGCAGGACGGCAAAATGATGCACAGTGAATGGCTGTGGTATGATAATAACTGGTATTACCTGCAGAGCTGGGGCGGCATGTATAAGAGCCAGTGGGTAACGATCAAAGGCGCAACGTATTACTTCCGGAGCTGGGGCGGTATTTACAAGAACGGCTGGCAGGAAGTGGACGGAAAAACGTATTACTTCCGAAGCTGGGGCGGCATCTATAAGGATACCTACATCGACGGCTATTACGTTGATAAAAACGGTGTCCGCCGGAACAGCAAAAATATCTGCGTGGCAATCGACGCAGGACACCAGAGAAGAGGAAACAGCGAGAAAGAGCCGATCGGACCGGGATCATCGACCTATAAGGCGAAGGTTGCTTCCGGAACATGCGGTGTGGCAACCGGCATCAATGAGTATGAGCTGAACCTTGCGGTATCCTTAAAGGTACGCGATATCCTTGAGGAGCGCGGCTACGATGTTTACATGATCCGCGAGACGCACGACGTCAATATCAGCAATTCCGAGCGTGCAAAACTTGCCGCGCAGAACGGAGCAGACATTCTCGTGCGTGTACACGCGAACGGCGATTCGAACCAGTCGGTTTACGGAGCACTTACGATGGCACCGAGCAGCAGAAATACGTATCTTTCCGGTGATGTGGTCAGCAAGAGCCAGAAGCTCTCCCAGAAGATGATCGCAGCATTCTGCAAAGACACCGGTGCGAAGAACCGCGATGTGATTTACACCGATTCCATGAGCGGCATCAACTGGAGTACCATTCCGGTCACGATCATTGAGCTTGGCTTCATGAGCAATCCTTCCGAGGACCGTTTGATGGCAACCGAGGATTACCGAAACAAGATGGCACAGGGAATTGCGGACGGAATCGACGCATATTACGAATAAACAAAGGGACCTGCCTGAAATGGGCGGGTCCTTTTTGCATGCAAAAAAAGAAAGCGGAGCGAGTCCGCTTTCTTTTGGGAATCCATAGGATCAGATCTTATTTGTTGTTGTTTTTCTCCAGCTCCTGCATTTTCATCGCACGAACCTTCAGCGGCAGACCGAACAGTGTGATGAATCCGTCTGCATCGTGGTGATCGTAGAGATCGCCGGTGGTGAAGGAAGCAAGAGACTCATTGTACAGGCTGTACGGAGAAGACTCGCCGGCTTTGATGATGTTGCCTTTGAACAGTTTGAATTTTACTTCGCCTGTTACGTATTTCTGGGTTACATCAACGAATGCCTGGATTGCTTCGCGCAGAGGAGTGTACCATTTTCCTTCGTAAACAACCTCAGCAAGCAGGTTTCCGAGATCTTTCTTTGTTTTCAGGGTCTCACGGTCGAGAATCAGCTCCTCTAACTGCTCATGTGCAGCCATCAGGATGGTTCCGCCAGGAGTCTCATAAACACCGCGGGATTTCATGCCGACAACACGGTTCTCAACGATATCAACAATACCGATGCCGTGTTTTCCGCCCAGCTTGTTCAGCTCGGTGATGATTTCAGAAACTTTCATTTCTTTTCCGTTTAAGGTCTTCGGAACGCCGGCCTCAAAGGTCATGGTTACGTACTCGCCTTCGTCCGGAGCTTTTTCCGGAGGAGTGGTCAGTACGAGAAGATCGTCGTAGTTCGGCTCGTTGGACGGATCCTCAAGCTCAAGTCCCTCATGGCTGATGTGCCACAGGTTACGGTCACGGCTGTAGCTGTGGTTTGCATCAAACGGAAGGTCGATGCCGTGTGCTTTACAGTAAGCCAGCTCGTCTTCACGGGACTGCATGGTCCATACATCGGTCATTCTCCAAGGAGCGATTACTTTGATATCCGGAGCAAGGGCTTTGATGCCGAGCTCGAAACGGATCTGGTCATTTCCTTTACCGGTAG
The DNA here is from genome assembly GCF_003477865.1 of Blautia sp. AF34-10. Taxonomy (NCBI): domain Bacteria; kingdom Bacillati; phylum Bacillota; class Clostridia; order Lachnospirales; family Lachnospiraceae; genus Blautia; species Blautia sp. AF34-10. The sequence goes on along the minus strand of NZ_QUED01000003.1, from coordinate 145,729 downwards.
CGCCGTGGCAGATGGCAACAGCACCTTCTTTTCTTGCGATCTCAACGAGTTTCTTTGCGATAACCGGACGTGCCATGGAAGTACCGAGCAGGTATTTGTTCTCATAAACAGCGCCTGCTTTTACGCACGGCATGATGAAGTCTTCACTGAACTCGTCGATAACGTTTTCGATATATAATTTGGAAGCGCCGGAAAGTTTTGCTCTCTCATCGAGGCCAACCAGCTCGTTTCCCTGGCCGCAGTCGATGCAGCAACAGATTACTTCGTAGTCAAAGGTCTCTTTCAGCCACGGAATAATGGCAGTAGTATCAAGTCCGCCGGAATAGGCAAGTACAACTTTTTCTTTCATAATGTAAGATCCTCCTTGGATTTCTCGTGCACCTATATGCGCGGTGCATCGTCAATGACTAAAATATACATCATACGACAGGATTATGCAAGCTTTTTTCAGAAATTCAAAAAAAACTTGCATAATATACATTTGAGGTGTATACTTATGCAATCGACGGTATATGACAGCAGAAAACAAAGATTTTTCATTGAAAAAAGAAAATAATTGAGCTATCATAAAGAGAAAAGAAAAAATGTCCGGCAAGACAAGAAAACGGGCGAAAGAAAAAAGGAGAAAAAGGTATGATCAGAGCAGGAATTATCGGTTCTACAGGATATGCAGGAGGCGAGCTGGTGCGTATTCTCCTGGGACACAAAGATGTGGAGATTAAATGGTATGGTTCCAGAAGCTATATCGATAAGAAATATGCGTCGGTTTACCAGAATATGTTTCAGTTAGTAGACGATGTCTGCAAGGACGACAACATGGAGCAGCTTGCAAAGGAAGTAGACGTCATTTTTACAGCAACTCCGCAGGGACTCTGTGCTTCCCTGGTAAATGATGAAATTCTTTCGAAAGTAAAGGTCATCGACCTGAGCGCCGATTTCCGTATTAAAGATGTAAAAACGTATGAAGAGTGGTACAAGATCGAGCATAAATCCCCGCAGTATATCGACGAGGCGGTTTACGGACTGTGCGAGATCAACCGTGAGAAAGTAAAACAAGCGCGCATCGTGGCAAACCCGGGATGCTATCCGACCTGCTCAACTCTTTCGATTTATCCTTTATTAAAGGAAGATCTGATTGATGGAAACACCATCATTATTGATGCAAAATCAGGAACTTCCGGAGCAGGAAGAGGAGCGAAAGTGGACAACCTCTACTGCGAGGTTAATGAAAATATCAAGGCATACGGCGTTGCCGGCCACCGCCACACACCGGAGATCGAGGAGCAGCTTTCCTATGCAGCCGGCTACCCGATCACCCTGAACTTCACCCCGCATCTTGTTCCGATGAACCGCGGCATTCTCGTAACGGCATATGCATCCCTGAAAAAAGATGTGACTTACGAAGAGGTTAAAGCCGTTTATGATAAGTATTATGCCAACGAGCAGTTTGTACGTGTTCTCGATAAGGATGTCTGCCCGCAGACGAAATGGGTCGAGGGAAGCAACTATGTGGATGTCAACTTCAAGATCGATCCGAGAACGAAACGAATCATCATGATGGGTGCGATGGACAACCTGGTCAAAGGCGCAGCAGGACAGGCGGTACAGAATATGAACCTGATGTTCGGCCTGCCGGAAAACGAGGCCTGTGCATGCCGCCGATGTTCCCGTAAAAAAGACAGAAGCAGACAACAGACGGAATTTACGAAAAGTGAGGATAAAAGAATGAAAAAGATTGAAGGAGGCATCACTGCTGCAAAAGGTTTTCAGGCAGCAGGCGGCGCAGCAGGAATTAAAAAACAGGGCGTAAAGGATATGGCACTTGTCTACAGCGAGGTACCGTGCGTAGCAGCAGGAACCTTTACTACAAACATCGTAAAAGCAGCTCCGGTCAAATGGGACCAGGAGATTGTATACAACCATCCAACCGCACAGGCAATCGTCTGCAACAGCGGAATCGCCAATGCATGCACCGGCGAGGAGGGCTATGGCTACTGCAGAAAAACCGCAGAGGCAGCATCAGCTGCACTTTCCATTCCAGAGGACTCCGTTCTCGTTGCATCGACCGGTGTTATCGGAAAACAGATCCCGATCGATAAGATCGCAGCCGGCGTGGAAATGCTGAAACCGCAGCTTGCAGCTACAAGAGAAGCCGCAGCTACAGCAGCACAGGCGATCATGACAACCGACACCGAGCCGAAGGAAGTTGCTGTTCAGATCGAAATCGGCGGAAAAACCGTAACGATCGGCAGCATGTGCAAGGGCTCCGGCATGATCCATCCGAATATGTGCACCATGCTGAGCTTCGTGGCAACCGATGCCAATATTTCAAAAGAGATGCTGCAGAAAGCGTTAAGCGAAGTCGTACCGGACACCTACAACATGGTTTCCGTAGACGGGGATACTTCCACAAACGATACCGTTCTCCTTCTGGCAAACGGTCTTGCCGGAAACCCGGAAATTACGGAAGAAAACGAGGATTACAAGATTTTCAAAGAAGCACTCTTTGAAGTCAATAAAACACAGGCGATGCACATCGCAGGCGACGGCGAGGGCGCAACCGCACTGTTCGAAGTGACGATTCAGGGAGCCGAGAGCAAAGAGCAGGCCGTGACACTGGCAAAATCCGTCATCACATCGAGTCTGACGAAAGCGGCAATCTTCGGCCATGACGCCAACTGGGGAAGAATCCTCTGCGCGATGGGTTACTCCGGAGCAAAATTCGATCCGGAAAATGTAGATCTCTACTTTGAGAGCGCAGCCGGAAAACTGCAGATTATCACGAAAGGTGTTGCCGTTGACTACAGCGAGGAGGAGGCAACGAAGATCCTCTCCGAGCCGAAAGTAACTGCGACCGCCGACATCCACATGGGAGAGGCGACAGCAACGGCATGGGGCTGCGACCTGACCTACGATTACGTAAAAATCAACGCAGATTATCGTTCCTGACCGGATCCGGAACAGGCACGGGAAAAGAGCATAAGAGGAGAAAAAATCATGGTAAATCAGATGTATCTGGACAAAGCAAATGTGCTGATCGAGGCACTTCCTTATATTCAGCGGTTCAATCGCAAAATCATTGTCATCAAATACGGCGGAAGCGCAATGGTGGATGAAGAGTTAAAGAGAAACGTCATCCAGGACGTGGTTCTTCTGAAACTGGTCGGCTTCAAACCGATCATCGTACACGGCGGCGGAAAGGAAATCAGCCGCTGGGTCGGAAAAGTCGGCATGGAACCGAAATTCGTCAACGGCCTTCGTGTAACGGATGCCGATACGATGGAAGTGGCAGAGATGGTGCTGAATAAGGTCAACAAAGAGCTTGTCACCATGATTCAGTCACTCGGAGTTAATGCTGTCGGCATCAGCGGAAAAGACGGCGGACTCTTAAATGTAGAGAAGAAGCTGTCCAAGGGCGAGGATATCGGCTTCGTTGGAAATATCAAGAACGTAAACCCGAAGGTGCTGTACGATCTTCTGGAGAACGACTTCCTTCCGGTTGTCTGCCCGGTCGGCATGGACGATGATTTCAACACCTATAACATCAATGCAGACGACGCAGCCTGCGCGATCGCAGAGGCGTTAAATGCGGAAAAACTGGCATTCCTGACCGATATCGAGGGTGTCTACAAAGATCCGAAGGATCCGGAGAGCCTGATTTCCGAGCTCCACGTACAGGAAGCAAGAGATCTCATCACAAATGGAAATGTCGGCGGCGGCATGATTCCAAAACTGCAGGGCTGCATCGATGCGATCGAGAACGGCGTATCGAGAGTCCACATCATGGACGGAAGAATCCCGCACTGCCTGCTGCTTGAGATCTTTACGAACAAAGGAATTGGTACGGCTATTTTAGGGGAAAACAAGGAGAAATTCAATCATGAAGACGAATGAGTATATGGAACAGACCGAGCAGTACGTGCTCCACACCTATAACCGGTTCCCGCTTGTGATCGACCACGGCGAGGGCGTTCATCTGTATGACACCGACGGAAAAGCATATCTGGACTTTGCGGCAGGTATCGCGGTATATGCGCTCGGCTACAGCAATGACGATTATAAAAAAGCAGTGAAAGACCAGGTGGACAAAGTCATCCATGTTTCCAACCTGTTCTACAATGTTCCGATGGGCTCCGCGGCAGAAAAGCTGGCGAAGGCATCCGGCATGGATAAAGTATTCTTTACGAACAGCGGTACGGAGTCGATCGAGGGAGCCATCAAAGTAGCGAGAAAATACGCTTACTTAAAAGACGGCAGCAACGATCACGAGATCATCGCGATGAACCATTCCTTCCATGGAAGAAGCCTTGGAGCGCTTTCTGTAACAGGAAATACGCATTATCAGGATCCGTTCAAACCGCTGATCGGCGGCATTAAATTTGCGGATTTTAATGATCTGGAGAGCGTAAAGGCACAGATTACCGACAAGACATGTGCGATCATCATGGAGACTGTACAGGGCGAGGGCGGTATCTATCCGGCAACGAAAGAATTTTTACAGGGCGTGCGCGATCTGTGTGACGAGCACGACATTCTGCTGATCCTCGATGAGATCCAGTGCGGCATGGGAAGAACAGGAAAGCTGTTCGCATGGCAGGATTACGGCGTACAGCCGGATGTCATGACGTGTGCAAAAGCACTTGGCTGCGGCGTTCCGGTCGGCGCCTTCGTGCTGAATAAAAAGACGGCAGAGCATTCGCTCGTTCCGGGAGACCACGGAACGACATACGGCGGAAACCCGCTGGCCTGCGCGGCTGTCAATGCTGTATTTGAATGCTATGAGAAACAGCATGTCGTAGAGCATGTAGCAGAGACGGCTCCGTATCTGGAGAAAAAGCTGGACGAACTGGTGGAAAAATATGACTGCCTCGCAGCACGCCGTGGAAAAGGCTTTATGCAGGGCCTTGTCGTAACGGGCCGTCCGGTCGGAGAAGTCATCAACCGCGCGATTGAGAACGGACTTCTTGTGATTTCCGCCGGAAGCGACGTTCTTCGTATGGTACCGCCGCTTGTGATTACGAAAGATGACATCGATGAGATGATTGAAAAACTGGAGAAAGCATTACAGTAATGTGAAATAGACAGCCGTCTGGTTTCCTAGGCAGGAGACCGGGCGGCTGTTTTCCTGCTGTCCCTGAGTTCTGTATAAAAACGGGGAAAAAAGGAATAGTATAAAATGTACTCTCGGAGCCTTTCTGCACTTGCTTTTATGGCCGATTTTCCGCCAGCTGCACCCAAATTTCATCAACGTACGCACCGCGTACGCCTCAGAAATTTGGGCACAACTGACAAAAAATCTTCTCGTAAAATCAAGCGCAGAAAGACTCCGAGAGTACATAAAAAAAACAGCAGGAGGAAAAATCAATGGCGGGAATTTTAACAGCGCTGCTTTCCGGCGCACTGATGAGTATTCAGGGCGTTTTCAACACAGAGGTGACGAAGCAGACGAGTACATGGCTGGCGGCCGGCTGGGTGCAGATTAGTGCGTTTGCCGTCTGTCTTGCGGCATGGTGCATCACCGGGAGGGAGCCGATCGGGGATTTGTTCCGCGTAAAGCCGTGGTATCTGCTGCTCGGCGGTGCAATTGGCGCGTTTATCACGATCACGGTTATCTGGAGTATGGCAGGGCTCGGCCCGGCGAAGGCGGCGATGCTGATCGTCATTTCCCAGCTCGCAGCGGCGTGGCTGATTGAACTGTTCGGCCTTTTCGGTATGGAAAAAACGGATTTCACCGTGCGCAAGCTGCTCGGCATGGCAGTGGCAGTTGTGGGAATTGTAGTGTTTCAGTGGGAATAACGATTAAGATTTCTACTTGTATTTTTATGCTTTCTTCGATACAATAGAAACGTAGTTATGCGTACACAAGGGACCCTTGCGCGTCAGATGCGAAGCGGAAGGGAGTACACAGCATGAAATTGAAAAAACAGCAGGACAGAGGCAGAAAACATGCAAAAATACTGGCGGCGATGCTGGTTTTTTTGCTCTGCGGATGCAACCACAGGGATACAGAATACAAACTGTCAGATAGCACAGGCGGGAGCACGGCGAAACCGTTTTCGGGAATCAGAAGGAAGTGGATGAGGAGCAGACGGTTTCCGAAAAAAGCGCCGGAGAAACCACAGGCATTCCGGAAAAACGTGAGGCACAGGAGGCAGCACCGGAAGAAACGGTGCAGGTTTATATCTGCGGTGCGGTCGCTTCCCCCGGTGTCTACACGCTGCCGGGCGGAAGCCGCGTAGTGCAGGCTGTGGAAGCGGCAGGCGGATTTCTGCCGGATGCTGAAGAAAAAATCCTCAATCTTGCACGGAAAATCGAAGACGGAGAGCAGATCACCGTCTGGACGCGCGAGGAGGCAGAAAACATGGAAATCACGGAAACGCCGCAGCAGAATACGGGCGGCACGGAGCAGGCTTCCGGTTCCGGCAAAGTCAACCTGAACACGGCCGGAAAAGAAGAACTGATGACACTCTCCGGCATCGGAGAGAGCCGTGCGGATGCCATCATCGCCTACCGCGAAGCAAACGGCCCGTTTGGTTCGATTGAGGAGATTATGAACATTGAGGGCATCAAGGGAAAGATGTTTGAAAAGATAAGGGGTTCTATCGAGGTTTAGAACAAGAAGGAGAAGAAATGGCAAAGAAAGTTCTTGTAGTTGATGATGAAAAACTGATCGTAAAAGGAATCCGCTTCAGCCTGGAGCAGGACGGCATGGAGGTTGACTGCGCATACGACGGCGAGGAAGCACTCTCCATGGCAAAAGAAAAAGAATACGATATGATCCTTCTGGATCTGATGCTGCCAAAGCTGGACGGATTGTCCGTCTGCCAGCAGATCCGTGAATTTTCCAACGTTCCGATCGTCATGCTGACCGCAAAGGGCGAGGACATGGACAAAATCCTGGGACTGGAATACGGCGCAGATGATTACATCACAAAGCCGTTCAACATTCTGGAAGTAAAAGCACGCATCAAGCCATCATGCGCCGTGCGGCCCGCCAGGAGCCAAAAGAAGAGAAAGCAAAAGTCGTACAGGTGAAAGACCTGCGGATCGACTGCGAGAGCAGAAGAGTCTTCATCGGAGACCGCGAGATCAATCTGACTGCGAAGGAGTTCGATGTGCTCGAGCTTCTCGTCTTCAATCCGAACAAGGTGTACAGCAGAGAGAACCTGCTGAACATTGTCTGGGGCTATGAGTACCCGGGCGACGTGCGCACCGTAGATGTACATATCCGCCGTCTGCGCGAAAAGATTGAGAAAAATCCAAGTGAACCGAAGTACGTTCACACAAAGTGGGGAGTTGGTTACTATTTCCAGGCTTAAAAACAAAGAAAAATGGAAGTTTCTGCGGAGTCTGCGCTTCCGCATCACGGTGATTCTTGTGATCATCGGCATTGTACCGTGTGTGATCCTTGAGAAGAGCATCGTAAACAGCTATGAGGACCGTGCGGTATCGGTGCGCAGCATTACCGTAAAAAATCAGTGCGATATTATCTGCAACCAGCTCATCCAGCAGAATTACATGGAAGATCCTGGATCTGATGTCATCAACGGACAGCTCAGTATGCTGACGAATATCTACGGCGGCAGAATCCTGATTATCGACCAGGATTTCCGCGTCATCAAAGATACGTACGATATGGACCGCGGAAAGACGATTATCTCGCAGGAGGTCATCCAGAGTTTTCAGGGCAAGGAGACGAGCCAGTACGACCGGAAAAACAGCTATCTGGAAATGACGGTGCGGATTCAGAATACCGAGACGAAGGAGACGCTCGGCGTTATGCTCGTCAGCATTTCGACGGATGAGATCCGTGCGAATATGAAAATTCTGGAGACGAAGGGAATGACGATTCTTTCGATCATTGCGCTTCTCGTGCTGGTTTTTGGCTATCTGCTCGCGGGCATTCTGATGAAGCCGTTCCAGAAGGTCACCCGTTCCATCGAGGACATCACCGACGGCTATCTCGACGAAAGCATTTCTGTTCCGGATTACCTCGAGACAGAGCTGATCACGGACGCATTCAACAAGATGCTGACCCGCGTCCGCACGCTCGACGATTCCCGCCAGGAATTTGTTTCGAACGTCTCGCATGAGTTAAAGACGCCGCTTGCGTCCATGAAGGTTCTGGCGGATTCGCTGAACGGGCAGGAGGGCGTTCCGGTGGAACTTTATCAGGAGTTCATGCAGGATATTACCTCGGAGATCGACCGCGAAAACCAGATTATTACCGACCTTTTGTCGCTGGTCAAGATGGATAAAAAGGTGGCAGACCTCAATATCACCCAGGTCAATATCAACGAGCTGTTAGAGCAGCTGCTGAAGCGGCTTCATCCGATTGCCGCACAGAAAAATGTGGAGCTCATTCTCGACAGCTTCCGCCCGGTCAATGCGGAGGTGGATGCGACGAAGCTCTCGCTGGCGTTCTCGAACCTGATCGAAAACGGCATCAAATACAACAACGAGAATGGATGGGTGCGTGTATCCTTAAATGCGGATCACAAATATTTCTACGTGACGGTGGCAGACTCCGGCATCGGCATCCCGGAGGAGTCGATTGCGCATATCTTCGAGCGTTTCTACCGCGTGGACAAGTCCCACTCGCGGGAAATCGGCGGAACCGGCCTTGGCCTTGCGATTGCGCGGAGCGCGATTGTCATGCACCGGGGAGCGATCCGTGTATACAGCAAAGAAAACGAGGGAACGACATTTTCCGTGCGGATTCCTCTGAATTACGTGATGTAGGAGGTGGCGCACATGAAACGGATACTTGGCGTACTGCTGGCCGGCGTGCTGCTTCTTAGCGGCTGCGGGCAGTGGCAGAAGAGCCAGAAGGAGTCGGCGTATCACCTGTACTGCCTGGACAAAACCGGCACAACACTGGTGCAGGAGCCGTATGAACCAAAAGAAGGAACGGATCAGAAACTGATCAAGGAGCTGGTTGACGCGCTGCAGGAGAAACCTGCCAAGGACGGAAACCAGGCACTTCTTTCCAATGGGATTTCCATCAAGACGTATACGCTGGAGAACGGGCTCCTTACGCTGAACTTAAGCGGAGAATACGGAGAGCTTGCGCGGCCGCAGGAGGTTTTGGTGCGTGCAGGACTGGTGCGTACCTTTGTGCAGGTTCCGGAGGTGGAGCGCGTGACGCTTCTGATTGACGGGGATCCGTTAAAGGATTCCAAAGGACGCGAGATCGGAACGATGACGGCGGACAGCTTTCTGGAAAATTCCGGAAGGGAAATTTATCAGTATCAGTATGCGACGCTGACACTGTATTTTGCAAATGAAGCAGGCGATCATCTTGTGAAAGAGACGCGGCGGGTGCCGTACAGCACGAACATTCCGCTGGAACGTGTCGTGGTGGAGCAGCTGATGAAGGGACCGAAAGAAGACGGCCACTATGCAGTGCTGCCGGATACGATGAATGTCTTAAGTGTCACGACATCCGATCGGATTGCCTATGTGAATTTTGACAAATCTTTTAAGGATTCTGCGCTTTCGAGTGTGGCGGAGCAGATTCCGATTTACGCGGTGGTGGATTCCATCACGGCGAACTGTAAGGTGGATAAGGTGCAGTTTTCCATCAACGGAGAGAGCGATGTAACCTTCCGTGAAACGATGAAACTCAATCAGTTCTACGAGGAAGACCTGTCTTATCTGGAGGAAAAAGATACATGAGAAAACGGCCCATGTGCCTGGCGTGTCTTGGATTCATGCTGGTGCTTGTGCTGCTGCGGATTGCGGGCGTGCCTCTTGGCACGCCTTTTTCTGACCCCAAATACGAAAACAAAGCGCAGCAGGGCAGGAAGGTGTGGATTGCAGGGACAATTGAAACGTATGAGAAAAAGAGCAGCAACAACGGGTATGTGCTGCGCGGGGAGGGAAGCAAAGGGAAAATTTATCTGCTCGCAAAGCGGGGAGATCTGCCGGTCGGAGCCGCTGTGCGGGTGTACGGAACTGTAAAAAAGCCGGAAAGCCCGCGCAATCCGGGGATGTTTGATGAGAAAACATATTATGAGGGAAAAGGCTGTGCGTTCTACGTGATTTCGGAGCGGGAGGAAGTTGTGGATGCCGGGCGGCGGAATCTCGGCGAAGCGCTCCGGCTGGAGCGGGAGCGGTGCTGTGCCGTTTTAAAAGAAATGATGCCGGAGGAGGAGGCAGGTGTGCTTTCTGCGATGCTGCTCGGGGAACGGTCGGAACTCACGGAAGAGACGTATCTGGCGTATCAGCAGAGCGGTCTGCTGCACCTGATTTCCGTTTCCGGCATGCATCTGATGCTGCTCGGCATGGCACTCCGACGGCTGCTGATGGCGCTGCATCTGCCGAAAACTCCCGCGTCTCTGGCAGCGGCCGCCGGTATGGTGCTGTATGGCATGTTTACTGGCAGCGGAACGGCGACCGTGCGTGCAGTGATGATGTTTGCGGTGCGGATGGGAGCTGTCGCAGTGGGAAGGACGTATGATTCCTTAAGTGCGCTCTCTCTTGCGGCAATTCTGATGCTGGCAGAAAACCCCTCGTATCTGGAGCAGAGCGGGTTCTGGCTTTCGTTTGGAGCAGTAACAGCCATTTCCGGGGTTTATCCGGTTCTGGCGGGGGAGAAGGCGGAACGGAAGAGACGCGGGGAAAAAACGGGGTTGGAAAAGCTTGCGGCGAAAGGAAAAGAGGCTGCGATGGTGTACCTTTCCCTGCAGCTTGTCATGATCCCGCTGCAGGCGTGGTATTTTTATGAGATTCCGCTCTTTGCGTTTCTGCCGAATCTGTTTGCAGGAGCTGTCATGACGGCGGTGCTGCTGACGGGTGCTGCGGGGCTTCTGGCGGGACTGGCAAGCGTGAAAGCGGGAAGTGTTGTTCTGCTTCCGGCGCGGTTCCTGCTCACACTTCTGCGGCAGATGACAGCGGCGGTCGCACAGATTCCGGGAAATGTGTGGATCTGCGGTCAGCCGGAAAAATGGCAGATGGCAGGATATGGAATCATTCTGACCGGTCTGCTGGTGATACTGTATGTGCGAAAACGAAAACGGGAGATGAATCCGGATGGGGCAAAACGAACAGGTGCGCAGGCACGAAGGCGGGAGCGGATGCTCTTTGGTATTACCATGTTTTTTGCCTGTGTTCTGCTTTTTTACCGTCCCCGGGAAACATTTTCCATTACAGCGCTGGACGTCGGCCAGGGCGATTCGCTGGTGGTGGAGAGCGGCCGTTTTGTGATGCTGAATGACGGCGGGAGCAGCAGTGCGTCTGCGGTCGGGGAAAAAAGGATTCTCCCATATCTGAAACAGCGCGGCATTGCCGCTCTTGATGCCGTTGTTATCACGCACCCGGACGCAGATCACACGAACGGAATCCTCGAACTGCTGGAGCTGATCGGGGAGCAGAAAACGGCGCTTCGCATCCGCCATCTGTTCCTGCCTGTGTGGATGAAAGGAAGCGAAAAAGAAAATCCTTTTATTTTGGCCGCACAAAAAGCGGGAATTATGGTAGAATATCTAAAAAAGGGAGACGAGATCCGTGCAGGAGAACTCACCGTATCGGTACTTCATCCGGGAACGGGCGAAGACTATACGGGAGAGGAAAACGCCGGAAGTGTTGTATTACAGCTTTCCTGCGGTGCCTGCCGCGCACTTCTGACGGGAGATCTGGAGGGAAGCGGAGAAGAAGAGGTCCTGGGGGCGGCAGAGCGGTGCCAGATTTTAAAGGTGGCGCACCACGGTTCGAAAAATTCAACGAGCGAGGCATTTCTGAACCGCATACAGCCGCAGATCAGCCTGATTTCCTGCGCGTGGCCGGGACGGTACGGCCATCCGCACCGGGAGCTGCTGGAGCGGCTTCGTGCCTGCAAAAGCCATATCTACGGAACACCGGTGGATGGAGCCGTGACAGTACAGCTGAAGCGTGACCGCCTGGCGGTTCACGGATACCGGGCGGATGTGGAATTTCCCGTCTCCTGAATGGTCAAAAGCTCCGGCTGCTGCGGCACTGCGCAAACGTGTTTCTGCCGGAACGAAAGAAAGAGGATGGAATGAAAAGCATTTTAGAAGATATCAAAACGCAGAATTTTAAGCAGGCCTACCTGCTCTACGGAGAAGAAGCCTATCTGAAGCATCAGTATAAAAACAAGCTGAAAAACGCACTGCTGCCGGAGGACGACACGATGAATTTCTCCCGCTTTGAGGGAAAAGGAACCGAGATTCCCAAAGTGATTGACCTTGCGGAGACGATGCCGTTTTTTGCGGACCGCCGTGTGATTCTGCTGGAAAATACAGGATTTTTCAAAAACAAAGCCGACGCGCTGGCAGACTACATGGGATCCCTGCCGGATTATCTGGTGCTGATCTTCGTGGAGGAGGAAGTCGATAAGCGGAACCGTATGTACAAGGCGGTGCAGAAGCAGGGAAGAGCAGTGGAATTTGCTCGTCAGGACGAAAAGACGCTGATGACCTGGGTACTCGGCATGATGAAAAAAGAGGGAAAAAAGATTACGCGCCAGGATATGGAAGATTTTCTGGAAAAGACGGGCACGGATATGGGAAATATCTCGCAGGAGCTGGAAAAACTGCTCAGCTATACGATGGGAAGAGATGTGATCACGCGGGCGGATATCGAGGCAGTCTGCACAACGCAGATTACGAACCGGATTTTCGAGATGATCCGCGCGGTAACGGAGAAGAAGCAGCGGAAAGCGCTCGATCTGTATCAGGATCTGCTGGCTTTAAAGGAGCCGCCGATGCGGATTCTCTTTCTGCTGGCACGCCAGTTTAATCTGCTGCTGCAGGTCAAAGAGCTGCTGGCAGAGCACTGCGATCAGGCGACGATCGCAAAACGGACGGGACTGCAGAGTTTCGTTGTGCGGAACTATATTCCCATGTCGCGCCAGTATGCGGCGGAGGAATTAAAAGCGGCGGTCAATGACTGCGTGCAGATGGAAGAGGACGTGAAGACGGGAAAAATTTCCGATCTGCTGAGCGTGGAGCTGCTGATTACGAAATACAGCAGGGCGGCGTAAGAGCAGAGTTTTCTATAGCAAGACCCGAAAATAATGCAAAAAAGGCAGTGCTGCTGAGCGCGAATTGCAAGGAACAGATTTGAAGGCGTACCGGGGTACGACGAAAATCTGTGACGCAGTAATTCACGCTCTGCGGTGCTGAATTTTTTGCATTATTTTCGGGGATTGCTATAAAAAGAACAAGGCGTACCGGTACAGGAAAACTGGCCGATACGCCTTGTTCTGTGTTTATCAAAAGATCTGTCGCGGCGCACTCTTTTGGTAAGCATAAAAAAAGAACCCAGCCACATGACGGTATGACTAAGTTCTCTTTGGTTTATATCTTTATTATGCGATTGAGTTTACAGCTTTGCTCAGATTGGATACTTTTCTGGCAGCGTTGTTTTTATGATAAACGCCTTTAGAAGCAGCCTTGTCGATGGTAGAGATCGCATTTACTAATGCAGCAGCAGCAGCCTCTTTATCGTTTGCAGCAACAGCAGCATCTACTTTTTTCATAGAAGTCTTAACTGCAGAACGGATTGCTTTGTTGCGGTCTGCCTTTGTCTGATTTACCAGGATTCTTTTCTTTGCGGATTTAATGTTAGCCAAACTGTACACCTCCAATATTTTTAAAATTAATGTGATTTAAGGGATGTTATTCAATGGAACAGACACGGGCGCTCCACTGAAACATGCTTTATTATCCTATAATATTTCGCATGTTTTGTCAATACATATTTTTGAAAAAATTGCAAAAACTACAACAAAAATACAGGAGAAGGAGAAAAGTATGATAGGAAAGTATAGGATGCGGACAGACCTGGCGATGGAGAATCAGGAAAAATTTGAGAGGGACCATGTGGAGATCTCCGGGGTCGAGATTGAGAAGAAGAAAAGAAAGGCGGAAATTCAGACAACCATTGTGAAAATCACATCGGAGCAGGGTGCAAAAATGATGGGAAAGCCGAAAGGGACGTATGTGACGATCGAAGCGCCGCTGCTTTTGACGGCAGACGAGGAGGAGAGCCGGAAAGCGGCGGAGGAGTTTTCTCACTGTCTGATGGAAATGGTGCCGGAAGCGTGCGGATCCGTTCTTGTGGCCGGCTCGGCAACCGCGGCATCACGCCGGATGCGCTCGGGCCGGAGACGGTGGAGCAGCTTAACGTTACGCGCCATCTGGTGCGCACCTACGGAAAGAAGGGCCGGGAAGTGAGTGCCCTTGCTCCCGGCGTTATGGCACAGACGGGCATGGAGGCAGTGGAAATCCTGCGCGGAACGGCAGAACAGACCCATCCAGATGTGATTCTCGCCGTGGATGCCCTTGCCGCATGCAGTATTCACCGGCTGAACTGTACGATCCAGCTTGCCGACACCGGAATCTGGCCGGGCTCGGGCGTCGGAAACCACCGCAATGCCTTAAATCAGGAGACGCTCGGCGTGCCGGTCATCGGAATCGGTGTGCCGACCGTTGTAGGGGCAGGAACGATCGTCCACGATGCCGTCGCAGGCGTTCTGGAATCGCTGGAGGAGTCCGAGATGGATGAATTTCTGGGAGAAGTCATTTCACCGGCGCTCGAAAGCCTTTACGTGACGACAAAAGAGATCGACGAGATGGTCCGCCGCCTGGCCGGGGTTCTTGCGGCAGGTATGAATCAGGCATTTTCCGGGGAAATGTAACATATCATGAATATGGTGATAATATGTGGAATGCCAGGCGAAATGGACGATGGTTCGGATGGGGATGTCTTTTCCTGTCCTGCAGTATACTGCTGTTCCGCAGTGCAGCGGTTCTCCGGAAAAATCATTTCTCAGAGGGGAAAGTTCTGCTGCAGCGGGCGGCAGCACAGGCGGAGCAGTTATCCGTGGATGTGATGATGCCGCTTCTTTTTTATGACGGAAAAGAGGACGGAAGGGGATGGATGGAAAATCTCCTCGCGGCAGTGCGGGATCAGATACCGGCGCTTCGGGAGGGAAGCACGGCAGAAAATACGCTGTCTGCCGGGACAGAAGCAGCGGAAACGGATACGGCGAAGCAGGATTCGAATCCGGGACCGGGAGCAGAAAGAGGGCAGACAGAATCGAAGGAGCAGGGAACTGAGGAAGATCAAAAGGATGGAACTCAAAAAGATGAAACTCAAAAAGATGGAATGGAAATCACGGAGCCGGAGCAGACGGAAACAGGAATCACAGAACCGGCAGCCGGAGAGTCGGCATCAACGGCAGAACCCGAAGCGCCGCAGTCTGTCCCGGAGGAGACCATCGAAACCGGCGGCGCACCGCGTGAGATTCTCTACCCGGAGGCCGACACGATTCAGGAGACAATTTCCCCTGACCTTCTTGCTGACCCGCAGGCGCTCCTGAACCGCTTCTTCGTTGTCGATCCCAACACTTCGGTCCTGCCGGGCGAGATCGACGGCAGCACCCTGCTCGGAAAAGACCTGACCCTGCCGGAAAATGCCGAGGCCCGCAGATTCTGATCTATCATACCCATTCGCAGGAAACCTTCGCCGATTCCCGTCCGGGAGAAAGAGCGGACACGGTAATCGGCCTCGGTGATGATCTGCAGGAGCTTCTGGAAAAGCAGTACGGATACGAAGTGCTTCATATTACAGAGGCATTTGACATGAAAGAAGGCTGTCTCGAGCGGAGCCGCGCCTACAACTACGCGGAGCCGGTCATCGCAGCGGCGCTGGAAGAACACCCGTCCATTCAGGTCGTGATCGACCTGCACCGGGACGGGGTCAATGGTTCAAAACGTCTTGTGACAGAAATCAACGGAAAGCCGACCGCGCAGATCATGTTTTTCAACGGCCTTTCCCGCACGAAAGAAAGCGGCGAACTGACAAGCCTGCCCAATCCGTATCAGGCGGAAAACCTTGCATTTTCCTTTCAGATGGAGTATGAGGCAAAACAGTATTATCCCGGCTTTTCGCGCTGTATCTATTTAAAAGGCTACCGCTACAACCTCCATCTCCGCCCGAGATCTGTTCTTCTCGAGGTTGGTGCGCAGACGAATACGGTCGAGGAGGTGAAAAATGCAATGGGGCCGTTTGCGGATATCCTGCATAAGGTTCTGTCGGGCAAAAGTCCGGCATCAGGCGGATAAATTTATCTTGCTTTTTTGAGTGGAATTTCGTATCATACAAAATAGACAGATTGCGGGAGTACGAAATATGGAGCAATCTGGTATCGTAGGGAAAAAGCAGGAGGAAAAAACTTGTCAGGAATAGATCAGAGTAAAATTCGTAATTTTTGTATTATTGCCCATATCGACCATGGAAAATCAACCCTTGCGGACCGTATTATTCAGAAAACAGGCCTTTTGACCGAGCGTGAGATGCAGGATCAGGTGCTGGACAATATGGATCTGGAGCGTGAGCGCGGCATCACGATCAAGGCACAGGCAGTCCGTACCGTATACAAAGCGGCCGACGGCGAGGAGTACATTTTAAACATGATTGACACCCCGGGCCATGTTGACTTCAACTATGAGGTTTCCCGAAGCCTTGCCGCATGCGACGGCGCACTGCTCGTTGTCGATGCATCGCAGGGTATCGAGGCGCAGACCCTTGCCAACGTCTACCTCGCCCTTGACCATGACCTGGATGTGTTCCCGGTCATCAACAAAGTAGACCTTCCAAGCGCCGAGCCGGACCGTGTAATTGCAGAGATCGAGGATGTCATCGGACTGGAAGCGCAGGATGCTCCGCGGATTTCCGCAAAAACCGGCCTGAACGTGGACGAGGTGCTCGAACAGATCGTACAGAAAATTCCGGCACCGGAAGGTGATCCGACGGAACCGTTAAAAGCACTGATTTTCGACTCCGTCTACGATGCATACCGCGGCGTCATCATTTCCTGCCGTGTGATGGAAGGAAGCGTGAAAAAAGGAACGAGAATCCGCATGATGGCGACAGGCGCTGTCGAGGAAGTTGTCGAGGTCGGCTACTTCGGCGCAGGCCGTCTGATCCCGTGCGACGAGCTCTCCGCCGGAATGGTAGGCTATATCACCGCCAGCATCAAAAACGTGCGCGACACCCGCGTGGGTGATACCGTGACCGATGCCGACCGTCCGTGTGCAGAAGCACTGCCGGGCTACAAAAAAGTCAACCCGATGGTATACTGCGGCATGTACCCGGCCGACGGCGCACAGTACGGCGATCTGCGCGACGCGCTGGAAAAACTGCAGTTAAACGATGCATCCCTCTTCTACGAGCCGGAGACATCGGCAGCACTGGGCTTTGGCTTCCGCTGCGGTTTCCTTGGACTGCTTCACCTGGAAATTATTCAGGAGCGCCTGGAGCGTGAGTACAATCTGGATCTCGTGACGACCGCACCGAGCGTTATCTATAAGGTTCACAAAACCGACGGAACCGTCATTGACCTGACCAACCCGTCGAATCTGCCGGACCCGTCCGAGATTGATTATATGGAAGAGCCGCTGGTAAAAGCAGAGATTATGGTGACGACCGACTACATCGGACCGATCATGGAGCTCTGCCAGCAGAGACGAGGCCAGTATCAGGGAATGGAATACATGGAGACGACGCGTGCGATGCTTCATTACCATCTCCCGCTGAATGAGATTATCTACGATTTCTTTGATGCCTTAAAATCCCGCTCCAAAGGTTACGCGTCATTCGACTACGAGCTGCTCGGCTATGAGAGAAGCGAGCTTGTAAAACTCGATATCCTCGTCAATAAAGAAGAAGTGGATGCGCTGTCCTTCATTGTATTCGAGGGATCTGCCTACGAGCGCGGAAGAAAGATGTGCGAGAAGCTCAAAGAAGAGATTCCGCGGCAGCTCTTCGAAATCCCGATCCAGGCGGCTGTCGGATCGAAGATTATCGCCAGAGAAACCGTCCGCGCGATGCGCAAAGACGTCCTCGCCAAGTGCTACGGCGGCGATATTTCCCGAAAGAAGAAGCTGCTGGAGAAGCAGAAGGAAGGTAAGAAGCGGATGCGCCAGGTAGGAAACGTGGAGATTCCGCAGAAAGCCTTTATGAGCGTGCTGAAACTGGATGAAAATTAAGAAATAAAAATGAGACCGGCCTGTCGGCGCCGCCTGCTGTTGCGGGAGCGCAGGGGCCGGTCTTTCGATCGTACGGAGGAAAAGCAGAATGAATAAAAAAAGAAAACCACTGGAACTCTATGTGCATATCCCGTTCTGCATCCGGAAATGCGCCTACTGTGATTTTGTCTCGGGACCGGGCACGAAAGCAATGCAGAAGGAGTATGAAGAGGCTCTGCTGGCAGAAATCGATGCAGCGGAAGAGACGGCAGAAAGTGAAGTGATTTCCGTCTTTTTCGGCGGCGGAACACCATCCGCAGTGGATGCCGGAATGCTCGCCCGTGTGATGGAAAAACTGCGGAGCAAGTACGTTTTTTCAGAGGATGCTGAGATTACGCTGGAGGCCAATCCGGGAAGCTGGATGCGGAAAAACTGAAATGTTACAGGAAGAGCGGCTTCAACCGGATCAGTATCGGCTGTCAGTCGGTTCACGATGAGGAGCTGAAACGGCTGGGAAGAATCCACACGTTTGCGGAATTTCAGGAGAGTTTTGCACTGGCACGGGATGCCGGGTTTGCGAATATCAACGTGGATCTGATGTCAGGTCTGCCGGAGCAGAGTGAAGAGAAATGGGAAGAGAGTCTTCGGACGATCGCGGAGCTTTCTCCGGAGCACATTTCCGCCTACAGCCTGATCGTGGAGCCGGGAACCCCGTTTGCGGAGCAGAAACTGGATCTGCCGGATGAGGACACAGAACGCGAAATGTATGCCAGAACGGCGGAAATCCTCGCAGAATACGGCTTTTTCCAGTATGAGATTTCCAATTATGCAAAGCCGGGCTTCGCATGCCGCCACAATATCGGCTACTGGAAAAGGACGGATTATCTGGGGTTCGGGCCTTCCGCGGCATCGTTATTCGGAAACCGCCGGTGGACGAACACGGCAGATCGATCTTTGTATCTGAAAGCGTGCGGAGCACTGGAAAAGATCCGTGAGGATGAGGAAATTCTTTCCCGGCAGGATGCCATGGAAGAATTTATGTTTCTCGGCCTCGAATGACACAAGGGATCTCGACGGCGGAGTTTGAGGAGAAGTTTGGAAAGGAGATCCATGCCGTATACGGCGGGGTTCTGAAGAAATACGAAGCGATGCATCTTTTACAGGAACACAGCGGGCGCCTGGCTCTGACACGCGATGGGATTTCCGTCAGCAATGTGATTCTGGCAGATTTTCTGCTGTAAAAAGATGATAAAGAAATAGAACAAATGTTTGCATAACGCACGGCGGTGTGCTATAATGGGAGAAAACGAGACAAGATTCCTGTCCCTGTCCGGACAGGGATTCCAATTAATAAGAGGAACAGTTATGGCAGAGAAAAAAGAGTTTATCAGAATACGGGGAGCCAGGGAGAACAACCTGAAAGCACTGAATGTCGATATCCCCAGAAACCAGTTTGTTGTATTTACGGGCCTCAGCGGTTCAGGAAAGAGTTCGCTTGCGTTTGACACGATCTATGCGGAGGGCCAGCGGCGGTACATGGAGAGCCTTTCCTCCTACGCGCGCCAGTTCTTAGGACAGATGGAAAAACCGAATGTGGACAGCATCGAAGGCCTGCCGCCTGCTATTTCGATCGATCAGAAATCGACGAACCGGAACCCGCGTTCCACCGTCGGAACCGTGACGGAGATTTACGATTACTTCCGTCTTCTGTACGCGAGAATCGGTATTCCGCACTGCCCGAAGTGCGGAAAAGTCATCAGCCGCCAGTCGGTGGACCAGATGGTCGATCAGATCATGGCACTCCCGGAGCGGACGAAAATCCAGCTTCTCGCGCCGGTTGTGCGCGGCCGCAAGGGAAGACACGAAAAGGTGCTCGAACAGGCAAAACGCAGCGGCTATGTCCGCGTGATGATCGACGGCAGCCAGTATGAGCTGTCCGAGGAGATTACGCTGGATAAGAACCTGAAACACAACATTTCCATTATTGTGGACCGTCTTGTAGTCAAACCGGACATTGAGAAACGTCTGACGGATTCCGTCGAGAACGTACTGGATCTGGCGGACGGCCTTCTGGTGGTCGACACGATGGACGGAAATCAGCTCAACTTCAGCCAGAGCTTTTCCTGCCCGGACTGCGGCATCAGCATGGAGGAGATTGAGCCGAGAAGCTTTTCCTTCAACAACCCGTTCGGCGCCTGCCCGAGCTGTGCCGGCCTTGGCTACAAGATGGAGTTCGACGAGGATCTGATGATTCCGGACAAGACCGTATCCATCGCAGACGGAGCCATCACCGTGCTCGGCTGGCAGTCCTGCACGGACAAATCGAGCTATACGAGAGCCATTCTCGATGCGCTCGCAGAGGAGTACGATTTTTCCCTTTCCACTCCGTTCTGTGAATATCCGAAAAAAATCCACGATATCCTGATTTACGGAACGAACGGAAAATCCGTCAAGGTGCATTACCGCGGTCAGCGCGGCGTCGGTGTGTACGATGTGGCTTTTGAGGGGCTGATCAAAAATGTAGAGCGCCGCTACCGTGAGACCGGATCGGATTCTACAAAACAGGAATACGAAACCTTCATGCGTGTGACCCCGTGCCAGGCGTGCCATGGCCAGCGTCTGAAACCGACGTCGCTTGGTGTGACGGTCGGAGATAAAAATATTTTTGAAGTAACATCCCTTTCCATCGACAATCTGCAGAAGTTTATGCAGAACCTCGAACTCTCCGAACAGCAGCTGCTGATCGGAAAGCAGATTTTAAAAGAGATCCGTGCGCGTGTGAGCTTCCTTGCGGATGTCGGATTAAACTATCTGACCCTGGCGCGTGGAACGGCATCGCTGTCCGGCGGTGAGGCGCAGAGAATCCGTCTGGCAACGCAGATCGGCTCCGGCCTTGTCGGTGTCGCCTATATTCTCGACGAGCCGAGCATCGGTCTTCACCAGAGAGACAACGACAAACTTCTCGCGACGCTGAAACATCTGCGTGACCTCGGAAACAGCCTGATCGTCGTGGAGCACGACGAGGATACGATGCGCGCCGCTGACTGCGTTGTCGATATCGGCCCGGGAGCCGGTGAGCACGGCGGAGAGCTGGTGGCGATCGGAACGGCGGAAGATCTGATGAAAAATCCGAATTCCATCACCGGAAAATACTTAAGCGGAGAGCTGAAAATTCCGGTTCCGTCTGAGCGCAGAAAGCCGACGGGCTGGCTGAAGGTAGTCGGAGCAAAAGAGCACAATCTGAAAAATATCAACGTGAATTTCCCGCTCGGTGTCATGACCTGCGTGACCGGAGTCTCCGGATCGGGAAAGAGTTCCCTTGTCAATGAAATTCTGTACAAACGGCTGGCAAGAGATCTGAACCGTGCGCGGACGATTCCGGGTGCACACAAAGACATCATCGGTATGGAACAGCTCGATAAGGTCATCGACATCGACCAGTCCCCGATCGGAAGAACACCGCGTTCCAATCCGGCAACGTACACAGGTTTGTTTGATCAGATCCGCGACCTGTTTGCGGCAACGCAGGATGCCAAGGCGCGCGGCTACAAGAAGGGAAGATTCAGCTTTAATGTGAAGGGCGGCCGATGCGAGGCCTGCGGCGGCGACGGTATCCTGAAGATCGAAATGCACTTCCTGCCGGATGTCTATGTGCCGTGTGAGGTCTGCCATGGAAAACGGTACAACCGTGAGACACTGGAAGTCAAATACAAAGGAAAGAGCATCTACGATGTGCTGAATATGACGGTCGAGGAGGCACTGGAATTCTTCAGGCCGGTACCGTCGATTTTCCGGAAATTACAGACCCTGTACGATGTCGGCCTTTCCTACATCCGCCTCGGCCAGCCGTCCACCACGCTGTCCGGCGGAGAAGCGCAGCGTATCAAGCTCGCAGCAGAGCTGAGCCGCCGCGGCACGGGAAAAACGATCTACATTCTCGACGAGCCGACGACGGGACTTCATTTTGCGGATGTCCACAAACTGGTGGAGATTCTGCACCGCCTGTCCGAGGGCGGAAATACCGTCGTTGTTATCGAACACAATCTGGATGTCATCAAGACGGCGGACTATATTATTGATATCGGACCGGAGGGCGGAGACGGCGGCGGAACCGTGATTGCGTGCGGAACGCCGGAGGAAGTGGCCAAGAGCCCGGTATCCTACACCGGAAAATATGTCGAAAAATATCTCTAAAAAATCCTTTCCATTTTAAAAGGGATTGTATATAATAAGAAGCGGGTTGGGTTCAGAACACATTCGATCCTTTTGTGTTTCGGGTGTTTTGAACCCGAACTTATTCTATACAAATTTCAAACAGATTAAAATAAAGAAAAATAAAAGAGAACAGGAAAGGGGATTACTATGGCTGCAACGACCGATATCGGAATTGATCTGGGGACGTCCAGCATCCTGGTCTATGCCAAGGGAAAAGGCATTGTATTAAAGGAGCCGTCCGTAGTTGCGTATGATAAAGATGCAGATAAAGTACGGGCAATTGGAGAAGAAGCGCGTCAGATGATTGGACGGACACCGGGCAATATTATGGCGGTCCGGCCCATGCGGCAGGGCGTGATCACGGACTTTCTGATCACCGAGCGCATGCTGCGCTACTTTATCCAGAAGGCAATGGGAAGAAGAGCATTCCGGAAACCGAGAATCAGCATCTGTGTGCCGTCCGGTGTGACGGAAGTAGAGCGGAAGGCTGTGGAGGAGGCAACGTACCAGGCGGGAGCCCGGGAAGTGCTGATCGTGCCGGAGCCGGTGGCAGCGGCAATCGGATCCGGAATTGACATTACGAAACCATGCGGAAATATGATCGTGGACATCGGCGGAGGCACGACGGATATCGCTGTGATCTCGCTTGCGGGAACCGTTGTTTCCAATTCGGTCAAGATTTCCAGTGAGACATTTGACCAGGATATCATCCGCTATGTACGGAAAACATACAACGTATTTATCGGAGAACAGACCGCAGAGGCAGTGAAAATCCGGATTGGTTCCGCTTATCCGCGGGCCGAGGAGAAAACGATGGAGATCAAGGGAAGAAACGTCATCACCGGACTTCCGGCGACGATTACGGTTTCCTCCGACGAAATCCGAGGTGCCCTTGCCCAGACGACAAACCAGATTGCGGACGCGATCTGTGCCGTACTGGAAAAAACGCCGCCGGAACTGGCATCCGATGTTTCCGACCGCGGCATTATCCTGACCGGAGGCGGCAGTCTCCTTGCCGGAATGGACGAGCTGATCCAGGAGCGGACCGGCATCAATACCGTGACAGCAGAAAATCCGGCGAGCGTCGTTGCGCTTGGAACCGGCCAGTACCGCGAAGTGATGAATGAATTTGAAAGCCAGTTTTGATAAAAGATGAGTGAAAAAGAAAAAGTAGAAGGCTACGTAGAACACATTATTTTCCGAAATGAGGAGAACGGCTATACCGTCCTGAATCTGAGCATGAAGGGGCGCGAGCTGACATGCGTCGGCACGCTTCCGATGATCGGAGAGGGCGAGCTGATCGAGGCTTCCGGAGATTATATTGAACATGCTGCCTATGGAAAGCAGTTCCGCATTGAATCCTATGAGACGAAAGTTCCACAGGATTCTGTTGCATTGGAGCGGTATCTCGGTTCCGGTGCGATCAAAGGAGTCGGTGCGGCGCTGGCGGCAAGAATTGTGCGCCGCTTCGGTGACGATACGCTTCGGATCATCGAGGAAGAGCCGGAGCGCCTCGCGGAGGTAAAGGGAATCAGCGAGCGGAAAGCGCGTGAAATTGCACAGCAGGTGGCAGAAAAAGCCGAAATGCAGAATGCGATGATTTTCCTCTCG
Organism: Blautia sp. AF34-10; assembly: GCF_003477865.1. Classification (NCBI taxonomy): domain Bacteria; kingdom Bacillati; phylum Bacillota; class Clostridia; order Lachnospirales; family Lachnospiraceae; genus Blautia; species Blautia sp. AF34-10. The sequence goes on along the minus strand of NZ_QUED01000003.1, from coordinate 121,907 downwards.
GGATATGGCATTGCACTGAATCTCGGTGCAAAGATTTATCAGCAGTACGGGGACAATGTGTACCGGATTTTAAAGGAAAACCCGTATAAAATGGCGGAAGATATCGCAGGCGTGGGATTTCGGACGGCGGATGAGATTGCCGGAAAAATCGGGATTGCCGTGGACAGCGAATTCCGCATCAAGAGCGGTCTTTCGTATGTGCTGAATCAGGCGACGGCAGAAGGCCATGTCTATCTGCCGGAACCGGTGCTGCTTCGGAGAGGGCAGGAACTTCTCGGCGTAGAACCGGAGCGGATGCAGAAATCTCTGCAGGATATGGCAATCGACAAAAAAACGGTCATCCGCGAGCTCCCGGCCGAACGGGAAGGGGATGAGCCGCTGCGGATTGTGTACGCCAGCCAGTATTATTATCTGGAACTGAGTACGGCGCGCATGCTGCATGAGCTGAATATTACATGCGAGGAAGACCGTGAGGCAATCGAAAAGCGGATCGGAAAGATCGAGAAAAAATATCAGATCGAGCTGGATGAGATGCAGAAGACGGCAGTCGTTGAGGCGGCATACAGCGGTCTTATGATCCTGACCGGAGGTCCCGGAACCGGAAAAACGACGACCATCAATGCGATGATCCATTATTTTGAGGCAGAAGGCCTCGACATTTTCCTGGCAGCGCCGACCGGAAGAGCGGCGAAACGAATGACAGAGGCAACTGGCTGTGAGGCATGCACGATCCATCGTCTTCTGGAACTGACGGGAAATGTGGATGACTCCTCGGCAAATGTGCATTTTGAGCGGAACGCAGATAATCCGCTCGACGCGGATGTCATCATCATTGATGAGATGTCGATGGTTGATATCCACCTGATGCATGCCCTTCTTTCCGCGATTGTGCCGGGAACAAGGCTGATTCTGGTGGGAGACCAGAACCAGCTTCCAAGTGTCGGCCCGGGCAGTGTCCTCCGGGATCTGATCCGTTCGGAATGCTTTCCGATTGTCTGCCTGACGCACATTTTCCGGCAGGCATCCCAGAGCGATATTGTTGTCAATGCACATAAGATCCATAATGGGGAAGAGGTTATACTGGACAATAAGAGCAAAGATTTCTTCTTTTTGAAACGGTACGATGTCAACGTGATCTGGAAAGTGCTGGTGACGCTGGTGTCCCAGAAACTGCCGCGTTATGTGGATGCCCGCCCGCAGGATATCCAGATTCTGACTCCGATGCGGAAAGGTGCACTCGGCGTGGAAAATCTGAATCAGATTCTGCAGAAATACCTGAACCCGCCCGCACCGGACAAAGCCGAGCGGGAAAATGGAGGTAATATCCTCCGCGAGGGCGACAAGGTCATGCAGATCCGCAACAATTACCAGATGGAGTGGGAAATCCGCGGCATCAACGGAATCGTGGCGGAGCGCGGTATGGGTGTATTCAACGGAGACCTCGGCATGATCCGGAGCATCAACCCGTATACCGAGGTGATCACTGTGGAGTTTGAGGAAGGAAAATTCGCAGACTATACGTTCAAACAGGCGGACGAGCTGGAGCTCGCCTACGCCACAACGATACATAAAGCGCAGGGAAGCGAGTACCCGGCGGTTGTGATTCCGCTGCTCGGCGGCCCGCGCATGCTGATGACGCGGAATCTTTTGTATACGGCCGTGACGAGAGCCAGAAAGTGCGTCACCATCGTTGGAAGTGATGTGACATTCCAGGCAATGATCGGAAATCATATCGAGGCGAACCGGTATACAACGCTCGCCAGAAGAATCTGGGAAATGCGGGAAGAAAACGCGTAAACACGTTTTTCCGGGGCATGGATGCGGCTGCATCCGGCAGAGTGGATAAGGGAAAGCGCAGGTTACATGAAAGAAAAAAATAAAACAGGAAACTGGCTTTTAAACGCAGTTTATCCGAGACGATGTCCCATCTGTGACGGACTGCTGTCACGTGAGGAGCCGTATCTATGCCGGAATTGTGTGGAAAAGATCCATCCGATTCTGGGCGCGCGGTGCAAAAAATGCGGGAAACCCGTGGGCAGTGAGGAAGAGTTCTGCCGGGACTGCAGCAGAACGAGGCACAGCTTCGACCGCGGTTTTGCGCCGTACGGTTACCACGGGGAACTTGAGGCTTCCCTGATGCGGTTCAAATATCATGAACGGCAGGAATACGCCGGATTTTATGCTCACGCGGCGTTTTTCTATGTGGGAAAGCAGATCCAGAGAAGAAATCCGGAGGTGCTCGTTCCGGTGCCGCTTCATCCGGCGAGACAGCGGCAGCGCGGCTACAATCAGGCGGAGGTATTTGCAGAAAAGCTGGCAGAAGAAATGGAACTTCCCATGAATGCCCGCCTGATCCGCCGTGTGAAAAAAACAAAACGCCAGAAAGAGCTTAGTCCCGCCGAGCGGCGGAAAAACCTGGAGGGAGCTTTTGCATTGGCAAAGCCGGGACAGATGAAATACTGCCGGATTCTTCTGGTAGATGACATTTTCACAACGGGAAGCACGGTTGATGCCATTGCGTCACTGTTGAAAGTGAATGGAGCAGAACAGGTGGATTTTGTTTGTGCGGCAATTGTAAAATAGTGTGTGAATATTTTGAGAATAGCTTTCCAATATCGGAAACATATGGTAAAATAAACATAATTTAGAACGGGAAGAGGAGACCAAGAGGCATGTTGGACGAAAAAAGGATTCGTCAGATGACAAAACTGGCTTTTTTCGAAAAAAAGAAGAAAAAAATGCCTTACGAATCGGCCGCTATTTTCGGAGTGATTACATCGGAAAAGAGCTTCTGAAAAATTTTTTTCTGGCTTCCATCGGATACATTCTGGTACTTGCGGTTGCAGTCTTATATCATATTGAATGGTTGGTGGACGAGATAGACACAATCGACCTGCAGTTTGCAGCAGGGTGTCTGATCGCGTCCTATCTGTGTTTTCTGGCAGTCTATTCCATTGCCGTGTATGTGATCAGCACGATCCGTTACCAGGGAGCACAGAAAAAGCTGAAATGGTATGGAAAAGAGCTGGATGACCTGCAGAACATGTATGAGGAACAGGAAAAAAGCGGGAAGAAATCCGGGCGCAGGAGGAAGGAAACATGACAGTATTGATTGAACTGAAAGAAAAATTAAAAGAGTTTTACGGCTCCTGCAGCGGAATCGTACTTCCGATTGTGAAATTTCTGCTCGCTCTTGCTGTATTTCGTGGTATTAATTCCAATCTCGGCTATCTGAAGATGCTGGACAGCATGTATGTGGTATTGATTCTGTCACTGATCTGCGCCATCCTGCCATTGAATGGAATGGTTTTCCTTGCAATGCTGGTGATCATCGGCCACTGCTTTGCACTTCACATGGTAATCGCGGGTCTTGCGGCGCTGGTTCTGCTGGTGCTCTGGTTTCTATATCTTCGCTTTGTGCCGAAGGATGCGCCGGCACTCCTTTTGACACCGCTCGCATTCTGGCTTCACGTGCCATCTGCTGTTCCGGTTGCCTATGGTCTTGCCGGCACGCCGCTCTCTGCATTTTCAGCAGCCTGCGGTGTCGTTGTCTACTATATGTGCGACATGATTCACGGAAAAATGGAGCCGCTGCTTCATGCGGCGGAAGCACCGGAGATCACGGCAGTCGTACAGGAATTTTTCAACGGCCTCTTCCGCAATGAGGAAATGCTGCTGGTTCTGATCGCCTGCGCACTGACCGTACTTCTTGTCAATGCAATCCGCCACAGCAGTGCGGACTATGCATGGCAGATTTCCATTGTGGCAGGTTCGGTTGCCTATGCGGTTATTATGATTGCCGGAAGCCTGGCACTGGATGTACAGATTGCACTCCCGATGGTTCTGATCGGGGCGGCGGCCGGCTGTCTGGTTGGATTTGTTCTGGAGTTTTTCCTGTTCGGTGCAGACTACACCCGGACAGAATACCTGGAATATGATGACGACGATTATTATTACTACGTAAAAGCCGTTCCAAAATTCAATGTGACAAAGGCACAGCGCTGTGTGACTTATATTCGGAATGAAAAGAAAAAAGAACCGGATCTGACAGACGAGGAACTCGATGCTCTGGCAAATCTTGGACATACAGAAGAATCCGGGAACAGCAGGGATCTTGATGAGATCGAGGAAAAAGAAGAAATAGAAGAAATAAACGAAACAGAAGAAATAAACGAAACAGAAGAAATTCAGGAAGAAGAAATTCCGCCGCTGGACGAGGGCGATTATCAGGATGTGGATTATAAGAGCATGCTGGAGGACACCTTAAAGGATCTTTAAAAGAATTTTGAAAATCAGAAGAAAACCGGCCGTGGGAAAAGAAAGGAAGTGACAGTGTGCGTGGCGTGTGGAACTGGATTGTCACAAGAACGGCAGACTACGGGCTGCCAAAACAAATTGAACTGATTGATATTGTGCAGATTCTGCTCATTGCATTTTTCGTCTATCACCTGATCCGCTGGCTGCAGAATACAAAGGCCTATACGCTGATGAAAGGTATTTTTCTGATTGGTGTCTTTGTCATCATTGCAAACGTGCTGAAAATGCAGACGATTCTGTGGCTGTTCGGAAACATCGGCGGGGCGGCGATCACAGCGGTTGTAATTATCTTTCAGCCGGAGCTTCGAAGAGTGGTCGAGCAGATTGGAGAAAAGAATCCGCTGTCTGCCATTTCTTTTGCGAGCGGCCAGGAGGAAAATGAACGGTTCAGTGACAAAACCATCAATGAACTGGTAAGGGCCAGTTTTGAAATGGGAGAAGTAAAGACCGGAGCGCTGATCGTCATCGAAAAGACCATCACCCTGGAGGAATATGAAAAGACCGGAATCCCGATTGACGGCGTTCTGACCAGCCAGCTGCTGATCAATATTTTCGAACACAATACGCCGCTGCACGACGGAGCCGTGATTGTACGGAACAACCGTGTCACGGCAGCAACATGTTACCTGCCGCTGTCCGACAACATGGATCTGAACAAGAATCTTGGAACACGCCACCGTGCAGGTGTCGGCATCAGTGAGGTGACGGATTCCTTTACGATTATTGTCTCCGAGGAAACCGGAAATGTGTCGTATGCTTCCGGCGGAGAACTCCACACGGCAGTAACACCGAGCGACCTTCGGGACCAGCTTCACAAAATCCAGAAGCTCGCGAAAAAACCGGAAGAGAAGAAAGGATGGCATATCCGCGGAATGCGTCAGAAAGTGGAGGGAGAGAAGAAATGAAAAAGAAAATTCTGAAAAAGCTTCTGAACAATCTCCCTTTGAAAATTCTTTCTATCCTGATTGCCATTGTAATCTGGTACGTTGTGGTCAGTGTGAATGACCCGATTGTGAAAGAGCGCTTTGATGTCCCCGTGCAGGTGACCAATGAAGCCTACATCGCAGCCGGAAAGAAAACATACCAGATTGAGGAGGAATACCAGACGGTCACAGTTACTGTCACGGATAACAACTCGGTTGTCAGCCGGCTGAAAGCATCGGATATCACCGTCACGGCCGATCTGACCCAGATTGTGACGATGGATACAAACCCGGTTTATGTGCCGATTAAGGCAACGTGCTCCATGGTAAAACAGGAAAAACTGAGCACAGTGACAGCAACGATCCCTGTGGAAATCGAGGATGTGGACAGCGAAAAATTCCCGATCACAATTGACGCAGGAAATACGAAACCGGCAAAAGATTACGAAGTGGGAACGATGACTTCCGATCCGGAGAGCATCACCATTTCCGGCCCGACGTCCCTGATCAATAAGATCAGCAGTGTGGTGGCAAAAGTAGATGTAACCAATATGCGGAACTCCGGAACCGTCACGGCGGATCTGATGATTATTGATAAAAACCAGGATGAGATGTCGGAATCCCAGATGGAATTTTTGAATTTCGACAGCGGCTCCCCGCAGGTGGATGTGGATATTGAACTGTGGCGCCGTGTATCCGGTATTAAGCTGAGTGCACTGTACAGCGGAACTCCGGCAGACGGCTATCAGATTAAAAATATCTATACCACACCGGAGGAAATCACCGTTGCCGGATCCGAGGAGGCACTTGCAAAGCTGGCGGATGAAGGCAATACGATTGAAATTCCGGAAGACTATACCTCCGTTGCAGGACAACGCTCCGATGTGGAGACGACGGTTGACTTAAGCGATGTTCTCGCCGATGTGACAGATCTGAAAGTATCCTCCAGTTCGTCTGCATCCGTTACCGTTCACGTAACGGTTATGCCGAATGAGAGCAGGGAATTTGAACTTGATGTCGATCAGATCGAGACGAGCAATCTTCAGTCCACTTATACCGTTCTGTATGATCAGACACAGCTTGCAATCCGCATTAAAGCATCGGACAAAAATCTGGCCAAATTAGATACTTCCCAGATCAACGCATCCGTAGATCTGAATGGAATGGGTGTCGGGGATTACGAGGTACCGGTAAAAATCACACTGCCGGATGGCTATGAGCTCGTAGACAGTGTCAAGACAACGATTCATATCAAAGAAAAAGCAGTAGCAAATAAAACGACAGGAACAAATTAGGAGGGAAACCAATGGTAAGCGGAAAAGTGACCGTGAAAAATCCAACCGGCCTTCATCTTCGCCCGGCCGGAACCCTGTGCAAACAGGCAATGCAATTTAAATCATCTATTACATTCCACTACGGAGATGGAAATACAGCAAATGCAAAGAGCGTCTTAAGCGTCCTTGGCGCATGCGTCAAATGCGGAGACGAAATTGAGCTGTTCTGCGAGGGAGAGGACGAGGAGGAAGCTCTGCAGTTCCTTGTCAATTCCATCCGGACGGGACTTGGGGAAGAACTGTAAGGAGAAAGAACAATGAAGAAATATGATTATGTTCTGGTTGGCGCCGGTCTGTATTCCGGAGTGATTGCTTATCTTGCCGGTCAGGCAGGGAAAAGCTGTCTTGTACTGGAACGAAGAGATCATACAGGCGGAAATATTTACTGTGAAGAAATCGAGGGAATTCATGTACACAAGTATGGAGCGCATATTTTCCATACTTCGAATAAAGAGGTGTGGCAGTTTGTCAATTCGCTGGCAGAATTCAACCGTTATACAAACTCGCCGATTGCCAACTACAAAGGCGAAATTTATAATATGCCGTTCAATATGAATACCTTCAGTAAAATGTGGGGAATCCGCACACCGGAAGAGGCGAAAACAATCATCGAAGAGCAGAGAAAAGCTGTTCCGGGAGAGCCGAAAAATCTGGAAGAGCAGGCGATCAAACTGGTTGGAAAAGATATTTATGAAAAGCTGGTTAAGGGTTATACAGAAAAGCAGTGGGGAAGAGACTGCAGTGAGCTGCCGAGCTTTATCATCAAACGGCTTCCGGTGCGCTTTACGTATGACAACAACTATTTCAATGACCTTTATCAGGGAATTCCGATTGGCGGTTATAACGTTCTGACAGAGCGGCTTTTTGAAAAAGCGGATGTACAGACAGGTGTTGATTTTCTGGAAGATAAAGAAAAGTACCTGGCGATGGGTGAGACGGTGATTTACACCGGAGCGATTGATGCGTTTTACGATTATGCACTTGGCAAGCTGGAATACCGTACGGTGCGCTTTGAAACAGAAGTGCTGGATACCGACAATTATCAGGGCGTGGCTGTAGTAAACTACACCGATCGGGAGACACCGTATACGCGTGTGATCGAACATAAGCATTTCGAATTCGGAACCCAGAAAAAGACCGTCATTTCCAGAGAGTATTCCACCGACTGGAAAGAGGGGATGGAGCCGTACTACCCGGTGAATGATGCCAGAAACCAGGAACTTTATCAGAAATATGCCGCACTTGCGGAAAAAGAAGAGAAGGTTATCTTTGGCGGAAGACTTGGAGAATACAAGTATTACGATATGGACAAAGTCATTGAGGCTGCACTGAACCAGTGGGAGAAAATGCAGCGGTAGGAAAAAGAACTGCAAACGGAAATCAATCAAAACGGACTGCACACTTGACAGCAGCCCGTTTTTTGACTATATTATAAACGATATCCGGCTGAAAAATACCGGAAAATAAGAAAATGAAAGAGGTCGTTATGAGAAAAGAATATGATGACGAGGATGAAATCCCGGAAAGACGCCATTCCTCAGGAAAGAAAAAGAAGAAATTCGGCTGGGTTAATGTGCTCACCATCCTTCTCGTAGTTGTACTGGTTGTGCTCGTCGGTGTCTATGCTGTAATCAATCACTATTACAGCAAGAGTAACTACGTAAGCGATGATAAAATCACGATCAATAAATCCACAGAGGTTGAGACCGAAAGTACCGGGCTGACCGATGAGGAGACGGATGCCCTGCAGTCTGAGATTTTAAATGAGACACAGGACATTGAACTTCCAAACAACAATAACGTGTACAACATTCTGCTGATCGGTGTTGACCGTCGTGACAAAACGTGGTATGGAAACTCAGATTCCATGATTCTGTTATCCGTCAACAAAGATACAAAGCAGATTCACATGACATCCTTTATGCGTGACCTGTATGCAAATATTCCGGATGTCGGTGTAAAGAAGCTGAACGCAGCCTGCGCATACGGCGGCGGCCCGCTGGTTGTCCGTACCATTGAAGACAACTACAAGCTGCCGATTGATAACTACGCAAGCGTTGACTTTGATTCCATGATCGATATCATTGATGCCGTCGGCGGAATCGAGCTTTCCCCGAGTGATGATGAGGTACGTGTGGCAAACAACTATATCAACGAAATGTGCAAGCTTCGCAATGCAGATGCATCCGCACATCAGTATACGTCAAGCGGCGATCAGCACGTGGACGGTTATCAGGCGGTTGCATATGCACGAATTCGTTACGTCGGAAACTCGGATTATCAGAGAACCGAGCGCCAGAGAGAGGTATTAAGCAAAATGATGCAGGAGATGAAATCTTCCAGCGTAACAGAACTGAGCGCGCTGGCAGATACCATTCTTCCGAGTGTCACCCATAACATCGATCAGTCTACACTGATGACGCTGATCGGCGAGCTGCCGACGATCCTCTCCTATGAGATTGTACAGAGCCGTGTACCATACGATGATCTGTACTCCAGCAAGGGTGAGATGCTTGTTCCGGATTTCTCGGCAACCATTTCCAGACTTCAGACAGAAATCTACGGATCTACTACCGTAAACGAATAAAAAAGAAACAAATGAAAAACCTCCTGTATCCGGCAAGAAAACCGGAGCCGGGAGGTTTTTTCTGCCCGAAAAACCGGAAAAAACCATAAGAAATTTGTAAGGTATTTTACCGGCGGATAACTTGAAATAGATGGAAAAATGTAGTAAGCTATAAATTGTATAAGAGTAAAAAAATGGGAGGATGAATAAGAATGAAAAGAAAGTTTCTGGCCGCAGCCGTACTTGGCGTCATGGTAAGTGTTACACCAGCCGGTGCATATGCAGCTTCTACAGAAACCAGTCCATTACCGGTAAATTCGGAAAGTGATACTGTAGCTCAGGACGAAGACGAAGAAACGACTCCGACTCCGGCGCCAACTGAGACCCCAGAGGTTACACCGAGTGAGACTCCGGCTCCAACCGAAGCACCGACCGCAACACCAACCGTAACACCAACTGAGACCCCTTCCGAGACACCGACGCCGAGCGCAACTCCGGCTCCGGAAGTAAGTAATCTGAAGGAAGGCTGGAACAGCGTTGAAAGAGATGGAAAGAAACAGTTTCAGTACGGAGTTCTGGATGAGAATAATAAGGTGGTAGCTGCTACCGGACCAATAGAAATCGACGGTGTCGGTTATGTGTTTGATGAAAACGGCTACATGCTGACCGGTGAAGTAGAACTTACGGATAAAGATGGAAAAACCGGAACCTACTACTTGGATACAGAAGGGGAAGATCCTGCAAAAGACGGACTTGGTTCGATGCAGCAGGGTATCTGTGAAGGAAAAGTATTTGCACCGGAACTGAAAAGAAATGAACTTGTTACACTTGAATTTAATGATGGAAGCGTAGACGATTACTATGCGGATGAAAACGGCTATGCCATCTGGAGCAAGACCCAGAAGGTAGGAGATAAAACATATCTGTTTGGCGATGACGGCACCCGCGTAAAAGAGGCAGGTTTCCAGACTGTTGTCGATGAAAAAGGGGTAACGCATACCTACTATCTGAATGCAGACAGCACCGTATCTCTTGGAAACCACACCGTATATCAGCAGGAAGACCGTACCGTAAGCTGGCTGACAGTAGGTTCTACCTGGTATCTGGTAGATGCAGAAACTGGAGAACTCCTTTCCGGCTGGCAAAAGGTAGATACAGCAACCTACTATATGAAACCAGGTTCCTTTGATGCGAACGGAGACATGAAAGACGGAAGCTCGAGATGGAGACCGGCAATCAGAAAAATAAATCCGGCTGGGCTGAAATTGATGGAAAATGGTACAGCTTCCGAAGCTGGGGCGGCGTACGAATCGGCTGGTTCAATTACGATGGAAATAAATATTATCTCCACGAAGACGGCCATATGGAAGACAATGCACTGAATCTGAATGGAACCTTGTACTTCTTCCGAAGCTGGGGCGGTATGCGCGTCAATGATGTTGCTGAATATGAAGGCAATTATTACTATGTCGGAGCTGACGGAACCGTTTCGACCACAACTGGCTGGAAAAAAATTAAAACCGCAACTCAGACGATCTGGTACTGGGCAACGGCAGACGGCGGAAAACTGCTGACGAATTCCTGGCTGGATTACAATGGAAACAGCTATTATCTGAAAGCCGATGGAAAAATGGCTTTTAATGAGTGGCTGGATAACACCTATTACTTCCGCAGCTGGGGTGCGGCCTACAAAAACGCATGGGCAAAAGTCAACAATGTATGGTATTATTTTGACGGAAACGGAAAGAAATATACCAGCGGCTGGCTGACCTACAAAGGAAATAAGTATTATCTGAAATCCGATGGAACCATGCTTGCCAATGAATGGCTCGATGGAAAATACTACTTCAAGAGCTGGGGTGGTATGTATAAAAACGAATGGGGCAAGTCCGGCGATACCTGGTACTGGTTTAATGCAGATGGAACCAAACGGACGCAAAAAGGCTGGTTCCTCTATGATAAAAATTATTATTATCTGGATAAAGATGGAAAAATGCTGACCGGCTGGGTTTACCATGACGGTAACTATTATTACATGAAGAGCTGGGGCGGCATGGCACATGACGAGTGGATTCTTCATGATAAGAACTGGTACTACTTCAAGAGCTGGGGCGGCATGTACCATGATCAGTGGCTGACACTGAACGGTTCTCAGTATTATTTCCGCAGCTGGGGCGGAAGATATCAGAACTGCACAGCTACGATCAATGGAAAACAGTACAAATTCGATGCTTCCGGACGCAGAATCACGGAAGGATGGGAGTACATCGGAAAATACCGCCGTTACCGCAAAGCAGACGGTTCTCTGATGGAGGATGTGACAAGCATCTTCAATCCGTCATCCAAATACATCACAGTAGACAGAACCCGCGGACGTGTCACCATTTACGGCTATAACAGTGCAACCGGTTCTTACGATACCCCGATCAAATCAATGATCTGCTCCGTAGGAAATCCAATCAGTTACACTGCAGCAGGAACATATAAAATCGGCTGGCAGTTGAAAAAGAAGCAAATGAGAGGTGAAGATTATGTGTGCTGGGCACCATATGTATCACAGATTTATGACGCTGTTTACTTCCATGGCGTAGCAAGCAGCACACCGGATCTGAATATGATCTCTGCCGTAGACTTCAATTCCCTGGGATCACCGATGTCACATGGTTGTGTCAGACTGACTGCAATCGATGCAAAATGGATTTATGATAACGTCAGCAGCGGAACAACGGTCCGCATTGGCGACAATCTGGATTATCCGCTGACAAACCCGACCCGTTATACCTGGACAGGCGGTGCTTTCGGAAGCGATCCGACATATCGATAAAAAATAGAACAGGAATACCTGTATGAGAAAATCCATCGGGGCAGCAGTGCCGCCGATGGATTTTCTGATAAGAAGACATCGGCCATTTTACAGGAAAGGAAGACAGATACGATGGAATTACAGGAAAAGAAAAAGAACCGGACAGAACAGAAAACAGATATGCAGAATAAGGAAAAGGCATTGCTTACCCAACTTGACGAGATTGCAAAACAGGATCTCTGTCTGGCATTCTCCGGCGGTGTGGACAGCAGTCTGCTGCTGAAGCTTGTCATGGATGCATCTGCAAAATATGGAACAAAGGTTTATGCAGTAACCTTTCAGACACGGCTGCATCCGCCCTGCGACCTGGAGACAGCGACAAGAGTAGCAAAGGAGGTTGGCGCTGTTCATGAGGTCCTTTTTGTTGATGAGCTGGAGCAGGAGGCAATCCGTTACAATCCGGAAAACCGCTGCTATCTCTGTAAGCACTATCTATTTGGGAAACTTCTGGAATTTGCCCGCGATCACGGTGTCACCCAGGTACTCGACGGAACAAATGAGGATGACCTTCATGTCTACCGGCCGGGGCGAAAAGCGCTGAGAGAATATGGTGTCATCAGCCCGCTTGCAGCGTGTCATGTGACAAAAACAGAGGTAAAAGCACTTGCTGCAAAGTACGGCGTTTCCGTAGCACACCGTCCATCCACTCCATGTATGGCGACACGCCTTCCCTACGGGGCAGAAATTAACTATGACGTTCTGGATCGGATTGCGGACGGCGAAGCATGGCTTCATACGCTGTTCGGTGCGGAAGAGAATCTCCGTCTGCGTGTACATGGCGATGTGGTGCGTCTTGAAATCTCACCGGAGCGTATGGGGGAAGTGCTTGAGAAGAGAGAAGAAATGATTGCATATCTGAAAAAGCTCGGCTTTTCTTACCTGACGATGGATCTGGAAGGGTTCCGTTCCGGCAGTATGGATGAGAAAATAACACAGAAAGAGGAAACAAAATGAAAGCAATTTTAAGTGCGGACCGCAAATGGGGTCTGGGATATCAGGGACGGCTGCTGGTAAGTATTCCGTCTGATCTGCGGTTCTTCCGTGAAACTACGATGGGACACGTTGTCGTGATGGGAAGAAAGACACTTGCTACACTACCGGCAGGGCAGCCCTTAAAAGGCAGAACGAATATTATTTTAAGCCGTGATCCGGAATGGACTGTCCGCGGCGCAACCGTTGTCCACAGTATCAAAGAGCTGATGGAAGTATTAAAGCCGTATGAGGACGACGATATTTATGTTGCGGGCGGCGGAGAAATTTACCGTCAGCTTCTCCCATACTGTGATACGGCATACGTCACACGAATTGACATGACGTATCAGGCGGATACCTTCTTTGAGGATCTTGACGAATCACCGGATTGGGAGATGGTAGAAGAGGGTGATGAGCAGACCTGCTTTGATATTGAATTTTATTTCACGGAATACCGAAGAAAGAATGAAAAGGCAGAACGCCCGAGATAAGGGTAAGACAGGACGTAAAAAACGGAGAAACCACAGAAAAAGCGGCTTCTCCGTTTTTTTCATATAGGATACAAAAAGTATCAGTGCTGTCCGCCTGCAGAAAGCTCCAGCATTTTTTTCTTAATATCATTTTCGAGCTGTACCAGCTCAACTTCAGCGGCGGCACGTTTCTGGCGGCCGTCCTCCTGAATCTTCATCACTTCATCGAGGGTAGAGATCAGGCTCTGGTTCGTCTGTTTTAGGTTTCCATATCGACGATACCGCGCTCAGATTCTTTTGCAGTCTCGATCGTTGCCATCTTCAGATTCTCCGCATTCTTTTTCAGAAGCTCATTTGTCATATCCGAAACCTGGCGCTGTGCTTTGGCAGCTCAGTCGAGTGATGAACGCCGAGTGCAATGATCATCTGGTTTTTCCAGAGCGGAATGGTGTTGACGAGTGTGGATTGGATCTTTTCGGCCATTACAGAATCGCTGTTCTGAATCATGCGGATCTGCGGCGCTGTCTGGATCGAAACCATACGGGTCAGTTCCAGATCATACAGTTTCTTCTCAAATCGGTTGCAGAGATCTTCGAGATCCTTGGCAGCCTGTGCATCTTCGGCCTTTCCGGTCATCTGCGCTTTATTCTGCAGATCACGGAGTTCTGTGGAACGTACCAGCTCCAGCTTTTTCTTTCCAGCGAGAATGTACATGGTCAGCTCTTTAAAATAATTCAGGTTCTGTGCATACATCTGATCCAGAATGGCAATGTCTTTCAGAAGCTGCCGCTGGTGGCCGTCGAGCACGTCACAGATTTTATTGACATTCACCTCTGCCTTGTCATACTTCGCTTTCATTGCATTGATTTTGTTCGTGCTTTTCTTAAAGAAAGAGAATGGTCCCTTTTCTTCTTCTGCGTCAAACGTTTTCAGCTCTGTCACAACAGAGGTGAGCAGATCGCCGATTTCCCCGAGATCTTTGCTTCTGACGTTCTCCAGCGTTTTCTCGGAGAAGTCTGCCATTTTCTTCTGTGCACCGGCACCGTACTGCAGAATGCCGTTTGTATTGGCAAGATCAATCTGGGAAACAAAGGCATCCACCATGGCTTTCTGTTCGTCGGACAGAACAGAATCATCCATGACCTCTTTCTTTTCTTCCGGCTGCTGTACCGGAAGTTCCGGTTCCGGCTCCGGAGTGCCGAAACTTAAGCTTGGAATTTCAGTGGTGTCCTTTACAAAATCATTCATGTTTTCTATTCTCCTTTTCTTCGGTACGGAAACGTAACCGGTGATTTGATTTCAATTGTATAGCTTTGAATAGTTACATGTGAAGCGGCTCAATATCCTGCGTTGAAGGACCTGCCTGATTTGTCAGTCCCTCCTGCGCCAGCATCGTCTGCAGAACAGAGATATCAGAAGAAATATCCCATGCCGTTGTCTGGAACAGATCATCAAGCAGCTTTTCGAATGCGGCATTGATGGTATCCAGTGTGTCCTCGATTTCCTTCTTGGTTCGGAGGATATTGTCGCTTTGAATTGGTTCGTTCTCAAAGGAACGGTAAGCGTCGAGCAGCTTCCAGGTTGTCGGCATATAGTAATCCATAAATTTCCGCAGGGCGGCGGCTTCTTTTGGGCGCTTTTTTGCCTCCTCGAGAATCCGGGTAACAACCGTTTCGAGACGACTCAGCTTGGCTGTGATGACTTCACCCGGCAGATCCAGGTTGCACTGATGGATCTTCTGAATATACGATTCACATTCTTCCAGCATCTGCTGGTATTCCGGCGTTACACCGGAGGCCTCCAGCTGTTCACGTGCTTTCTGCTCAGCAATCTGCTGTTCCTTCTGGCTGGCGAGCATTGCGCGGTACTGGTCGTAGCAGTCATTTGTCACCATCAGACAGGTACCATTCTCGTCGAGGTGGCCCTGGCGCAGCATGGATTTATCAATCATGGTCGTAATATCGGTCAGAAGCTCACCTTTCTCACAGTGCATACTGTCGCAGAGTTCTTTCGTGGAAATATATTCCTTTGTGCCGATCAGCGTACAGATCTGGCGGAAATGGCGGACCAGACGCCGGTTTTTACTTCCCTTTTTCAGAAGAATGCCGCCGCCGATGGTAAATGCGGCAAAAATAAGAGAAGGAATCAGCGCGCTGTTGTCTGGACCTGCAAATAAGGAATAGAGACTAAGCGCTGTGCAGCAGCCGAACAGTCCGGTGACACCCCAGCCGGCGGCCGTCTGAAATCCGCCGACAAGTGCAAGATCGGTGGATGGCATAAAGCGCTCGCGCAGTACACGGCGTTCTTGTATGCGGCTGTTCCATTCCGTATTCTGGGGGGTCTGCCAGGTATGGGAAGGTTTGGGAACCGGGTTCGCGCTCTTACCCGGCATCGTGCCTCCCGGCCCGTAGGAATAGTGATGCGGTCCGGTCTGCTGCGCTGTATTATTATGGGAAGAATGCTGGCTGCTGTAGGAAGTATCTGCGGAATAGCCGCGGGACGGCTCCTGTGTGCCATTTGCACGGAATGGTCCCTTCCGGTTTGGGTAGACAAACTGGTTGATGGTGTCTGAAATCTTCCGGTTTAATTCCTGAAAATCCTGAGAATTTACAGCGTTATCCACAAGCTTTCCAATACTGTCGCCGACATCCTTTAAATCATCTTCAAAACTCATGACAGTTCCTTTCTGATGAGGTACTTTTTCTGTGTACCGTTTTCCATTTATTATACAATGCGATTGGAAATCTTACAAGCATACAGTGCTTAATTTTCTATGAAGCTGGAGCTGACGGGAATGGTTACAGTTCACAGGAAATGATTTTGTTTTTGGATGAGTTGAAAGAAAGCAGTAACTATTATATACTAAAGAATATCGAATGTCAGAAAAAATCAAATCAGAATAAAGGGGCCGCAATACTAAATGAATAAAAACGAAATTATCCAGATACAGGGAATGGAATATAAAGAAATGACAAAACAGCTTTTGAACAAATGTGCCTTAGCTACGCTCATTCCTTCGAAGGTCAGTCTCATCGGTATTAAGCCAAATCTGGTAGCACCTGTCCCGGCGGAGTTTGGAGGGACGACACATCCGGAGGTGGTTGCGGGGATCATCGAATATCTTCAGGAAAACGGATTTACTAACCTTCAAATCATGGAAGGCTCCTGGGTGGGAGATAAGACGGAGGAATCGTTTGAGGTCTGTGGATACCGTATGCTTTCGGAACAGTACGGCGTTCCGCTTATCGATGCGCAGAAGGAAAAAAGCATGCCGGTGCAGTGTGGTGATATGGAACTTCAGATTTGCGAATGTGCGAAAAAGGTGGATTTTATGATCAATGTCCCAGTCATGAAAGGCCATTGCCAGACTAAAATTACCTGCGCACTGAAAAATATGAAAGGTCTCTTGCCGAATAAAGAAAAACGTCATTTTCATGCCATGGGACTTCATCGGCCAATTGCGCATCTGGGGCTTGGGATTCATCAGGATTTTATTTTGGTGGATAATATCTGCGGAGACCTTGACTTTGAGGATGGCGGTAATCCGTTTATTATGAATCGCCTTTTCGCTGGGTTAGATCCGGTGTTGATCGATGCATATGTCTGCGCGGAACTGCATTATAAGCCAGAAGATGTCCCGTATGTCAAAATGGCAGAAGAGTTGGGCGTGGGCAGCGCTGATCTCACACGGCTTTCAAACCGCCAAATTGGCGAAATTGGTGAAAAAAGAGTGATTCCGGAAAAACGGAAGATCGTGGAACTGCAGGATGCCGTAGAGGAAGTTGAGTCCTGCAGTGCCTGCTACGGCTATCTGATCCCGGCGCTCGAACGGCTGAGGGAGGAAGGACTGCTACCGGAACTCCACGAAAAAATCTGCATCGGGCAGGGATACCGGGGAAAGAGCGGGGCGCTTGGTGTGGGAAGTTGTACTTCAGGGTTTAAATACAATCTGAAAGGCTGCCCACCGACCGATGAGCAGATGTATGAATTTTTGAAGCAGTACATTGCAACTAGACGAAAAACAGAAGCAGAAAAATAGCAACAGAGGAGAGAGTAAATGAAAAAAGCAGTCAAAGCCATTTTAAATGTATTGTCCTACGGCGGAATTGAAGTAGAATCCGCCCGTCGGCTTGCCGATATCAAGAAGCTGGATCCGATCCGTATTTTTCTGCGAAAATTGGATATGGAAATATATAATGGGGACTACAAGGTTCCGATTCGGCTGTTCTTCCCGGATGAAAAAATGGAGGAGCATGGTGCAAAAGAAGCGATTCTGTTCTTCCATGGCGGCGGCTGGACAACCGAGAGTGTGGAGACATACGACCGTGTCTGCGCACGCATGGCGCAGTCGACGGGGCAGATTGTTGTATCGGTAGAATACCGTCTTGCACCGGAGCATCGTTTCCCGACAGGCTTAGAAGACTGCTACGCCGCCGCCCAGGCAATGCTGCGCGGGGAGATTCTGCCGGAGGTAACGCCGGAAAATGTCACGATCATGGGCGACAGCGCAGGAGGAAATCTTGCGGCTGCGGTCTGCCTGATGGCGAGGGACAAAAAAGAACTGCTGCCGGGGAAACAGATTTTGATTTATCCGGCGGTGAATTCCTGTTACACAGAGAAATCACCGTACAAATCCGTGAAAACCAATGGAACCGGATACCTTCTGACCAGTGTCAAAATGGAAGATTATGTAATTCTGTATCAGCGGACCGAAGAAGACCGCAAAAATCCGTACTTTGCACCGGTGCTGGCAGAAAATCTGCAGGGACTGCCGGACACGCTGGTACTGACGGCGCAGTACGATCCGCTGCGCGATGAGGGCGAGGATTATGCGAAAAAGCTGAAAAGGGCTGGCAATCTGGTTGAACATCATCGGATCAAGGGCGCATTGCACGGCTATTTTGCGCTTGGCATTGAACACCTATATGTGCAGGAAAGTTTTCAGTATATGAATGCATTTTTAAGGAAAGAAAAACAGCAGAAAAATGCAGACGAAGAACTGGAAAACATAGCAGCAGTGAAGAAACAATTGACACACGGGAAGGCGTAAGGAGGCATAGAAAATGAAGAAAGAACATTCTTCGCGCTGGAGAAAGCTGGACAACGCGGCACAGGCATTTCCGGCGGCCACCGGAAAAAAGGATACGAGAGTCTTCCGGTTTTACTGCCAGCTGAAAGAGGACATCCAGGCGGATCTGCTGCAGAAAGCGCTGGAGCAGACAATGGAGCATTACCCGGTGTTTTCCATGGTACTGCGGAAAGGTCTTTTCTGGTTTTATCTGGAGCAGCGCGATCTGCCAGCAAAAGTAGAAGAGGAAAAGCGTCCGCCGTGCAGTGAGATTTACGTACCCGACCACAAAACGCTTCTTTTCCAGGTTTCTTACTATAAAACCCGAATCAATTTCGAAGTATTCCATGCCCTGACAGACGGTACCGGTGCGATGCTGTTTTTGAAAGAACTGGTAAGCAATTACCTGATCCTGCGCCATCCAGAGGAAACATTTTCCAAGGTCAGAGAAGATATGCTGACGGAAACGGATTTCGAGGAGGACAGCTTTTCCCAGTATTACACCGGAAAGAAAAATGAAAAAGAAAAAAGCCGCCCGGCATACCAGATCAAAGGCGAGTATCTGGAGCAGGAGGAGATGGAAATTACTGAGATTCTGCTTTCCGCGGAAGCAGTTCATAAGTGCGCAAAAGCACATGGCGTGTCGGTGACGGCGTACCTTGCGGCGGCGCTGGTATATGCGGTATATGAAGAAATCCCGAAAAGCAGGCTGAAAAAGCCGGTTTCTCTGATGGTTCCAGCCAACTTGCGTAACTTTTTCCCATCCGCATCGATGACGAATTTCTGGAGCTGGATCGAGATTGCCTGTGATCTTGGGCCGGAGGCATCGTTTGAGGATGCCCTGCAGATCACGGGAGCCGCGATGCAGAAAGAGGCGCTGAAGCAGGAGATTTCCACACGTATGAACGATCTGGTGCGGATTGAGCGGAATCCGGTGCTGCGCGCCGTGCCGCTGGAAATCAAAAATCTGGCGCTGATGGCGGGCACGACGCTCGGCGGACGAAGCATTACGACCGTCTATTCCAATATCGGCCGGATTCAGATGCCGCCGGAGTATGAAACATATATTGAGCGGTTCGGATTTTTCACCAGCACCGACAAAGTACAGATGTGTTCCTGTTCCTACGGTGACAGCATGGTGCTTGGAATCACATCTAAAATCGCTGATTCCAATATTGAACGGAACCTGATGCATCTGCTGCAGAAAGAGGGCATCGCCTGTGAACAGGAGGAAAATGATTTTCCGGGACAGAAAGAACAGCCGCACGGGACGGCCAAACTGGGATTGAAAATTTTTTCTTTCACCTGCATCGCGGCTGTCGTACTCTGCTGGATGATGAATTTCCTTGCAACGCCGCAGATGTGGTGGGCAGGTTATGCGACAGCGGGTGTGTTCTGCGCCTGGCTTCTGATCCGGGTGGGATATCAGAAACGGAAAAATCCACTCAAAAACAGTATGTGGCAATTGATCTTTATTATGATCGGTGCGATTCTGTGGGATTATGCGACGGGCTGGATCGGCTGGTCTGTCGATTTCGCAATTCCGCTCGCCGTTCTTATGAATGGCGCGACGATGCAGATTCTGGCAAGAGCGTACAAAATGGAGGTCAGTGAATATCTTTTTTATCTGATGCAGTCCGGAGCAGCAGGAATCGTTCCGGCGATTTTGTGGCTGACGGGAACTGTCCGCATTACCTGGCCGTCCGTGATCTGCGTGGGCCTTAGTGTGCTGTATCTGATCGGGCTGTTTTTTTTCCGCGGAAAAGATTTTATGCGGGAAATGCAGAAAAAATTCCGGGTATGAAGGGAAAAGGTGATAGAAAAAATAAGAAGAGCAGGTAAGAAAAGTGGATGTTGGTCCCTTTTCTTACCTGCTCTTTTGAAACTTGTGTGTGTCTGCGGCGGAAAAGCCTGGAGAGATATCTACTGCGCCTTCTCCTCACAGCCGCAGGAATCCCACGACGGCATTTCATCCCCATTTTTAATCGCATCGCGAACCGCGCTGTAATACCGCACTTTCTGCTGAATATGCTCGAGATCAGATTCCATGCGCTCGATTTTCTCGCGTGTATTCTGCTCATGTTCCTTGAGAATGGCAACCATCTGGTCAATATTTCCCGGGATATCGTTCTCAAGCCGGAAAAACTCCTGAATCCCCGCAATCGGAAGCCCGGTGCGTTTGAAGCAGAGAATTGCGGTCATGCAGTCAATGTGCTGCTGGGTGTAAATTCGTTTCTTACTTTCGGTATGAATGACATCCGTCAAAAGTCCGATCTCCTCATAATAACGAAGCGTAGAGGCCGGAAGTCCAAAACGCTCGGACATTTCACGAATGGTGTAGGTCTGCTGTTCCATGGAAAAACCTCCTTGAAATAATGAAAAATCAACTGCTTCAAGTATACTTTAGGAAGACAAGTTTGTAAAGTGTAAAACATGATTTCTGAAAAACACAGACCATAAAAAAGAGAAAATCAGAGCAACTTGTGACTGGACGGAACAGCAATTGGTTGTTAAAATGGTGTTAATGAGGTTTTATTTTGCAGAAAATGTTTAAAAACGAATGTGCAGATGGGGGATGGAGAAAAAATGGGGAAGCCAAAAAAGAGAAAAGAATATTCCCTGAAGAAAATTGTTTTAATGGTATTTGCATGCAGCAGTCTGCTCTGTCTTCTGCTGATTATTTTTGTCACGCGGATTTCCATGAAAGCCATGCGGGAATCTAAAATGGAAACATCGCTGAAAGCAACACTGGAGGAAGTGAATCAGGGCTTTGAGTCAGAGTACAATGTGCTGCTGCGTCTGTCACAGACGATGGCATCGAATGGACTGGTCGGGGAAAAATATGATGCTTATCGAACGGCAGAAGAGCAGTATGATAAAATTCTGGAGTATCAGGACTTTTATCAGACCCTGAATGTCGCAACCTGGGAGATGGAAGATGTTATGCTGGGCGCTTATCTGATTCAGGGGGAGAGCCGGGAAATGACACCGGAGATTCTATTTTCCACGTACAGCACAAAGAAGGAGACATTCCAGCCGGAAACACTGTCGAAGCTGGTTGATACGGGAGAAGTTACATATCATTCCATTCATCAAAGCTACAACAGTGTGAGAAATGATAATGTTGTTTCAATGGGACGCAGAACATCATTTTCAGATGGCACAGATGCCTGGATTTATTTAGAAGCAAAATCAGATGAAGCACTGATGCTGCAGAAACGTTCCGAATTAGAAAAAATACCATATGTGCTGCTGCAGCTGAATCCGGAAAAGAAAGTAGAGTATTCCAGCGAGAAAGCATTTGCAAAAGGAGATATCCTTGAACTGGATGAGGATGGCAGAATAGAGCAGAACGGATATGAGGGAGTTGCCAAAAAGAATATCTATGGATTTTATACGGTTTTGCTGCTTCCAACTTATGAATACCAGAGCGAAATTTATCAATGGACCCTGCTGACAGGAAGCGTGATTTTTATTTCACTGGCCATTCTTGCCGTAGTCGCAATTTCACAGATCTGGCTGGTATCGCATCCGATCAAAGTACTGGAAAAAGAAATGCGCCATTTTGGAAAAGGAGATTTTTCTGAGGCAGAGACACCGGTTCAGCTTGCGGAATACAATCAGCTTTTTGCAACGTTCAATCAGATGAAAGCGCAGATTCAGGAGCTGATTGAGAGTGAGCAGCGGAAGGAAAAAGAAAAAGCGGATCTGGAGCTGGAAAAGCTGATGTATCAGATCAATCCGCATTTTCTGATGAATGCGCTGAATTCTATTCATTGGATGGCGCTGACAAATCATCAGAAAGAGATCGATGATTACGTGAAGCATCTCGGCTTTATTTTGAGTTATTCCCTCGGGAAGGCGGAGCAGAACACGACACTGCGTACCGAATTGAAATACCTGCAGTATTATCTGGAACTGCAGCAGATGACGCATGATTTTTCCAGTGAATTTGATATTGCGGAGGGAGAGTACCTGAATACGCGGTGTGCCCGCTTTCTGCTGCAGCCGATTGCAGAAAATGCGGTCTGCCATAATATGGACGAATTTGGAACCCTGTGGGTAGAAGCGTCGGAACAGGATGGGATAATTACCATTCGAATCCGGGACGATGGAAAGGGCTTTGAAATATCGGAGAAGATGGAGCAGAATGCAAAAGACGAACGAAAGGGGATCGGTCTGCGTTATGTGCAGATGACACTGAAATCATTCTATGGAGAAGAAGCAGAGATCAAAATAGAGAGTGAACTGGGAAAAGGAACGGAGGTTACCCTGCATTTTCCGGTGCTTCCGGCATAAAAAAAGAACTACGAGAAGGAAAAGAGAAAAAGATAAAATGGGGTGGAACAAATGTATCAGGTATTGGTGATTGACGATGATAAGCTGGCAAGAAAGGGACTGATTTCACTGATTCCGTGGGAAAAATACGGAATGGAGGTCGCCGGAGATGTGGCGAACGGAGCGTTAGCACTGCAGTTTATTGAAACACATCCGGTGGATCTGGCTGTGGTGGATCTGACGATGCCGGTGCTCTCCGGGTTGGAGTTTATCTGCGAGTGCAGGGCGCGGGAAATTTCCATGGACTATATTGTGCTTTCCGCACATGAGGATTTTACGTATGTGCAGAAAGCATTGCGGCTCGGGGTAATTGATTATATTTCGAAGCTTCAGCTTGAACCGGAAGAATGCGGTGAGGTGTTCCTGCGTGCGGCGGAGCATATTCGAAAACGGAAAGAAAAAGAGCAGCAGATGCAGGCGGGGGGAAGAATAAATCGGAAAAAGACAGAGACTGTGGCAGATCAGGAAGAGAAGGAACAATGGAGAAAACTCTGGGAGGAGACGGCTTCGCTGACCTGGATTTATAATATAGAGGAAACACAGAAACTCTGTAATCTCAGGAAGGCAATTCCGACCAGTCAGAAACAGGAATACCGGTACACAATGCAGACGCTGCAGGAAATTCAGAATGCCTTTGGCATTTTCATGGAGGAGCAGGAATATGAAAATCTGCAGGAGCCGGAAAAACTGACAGAAAAAATACGACAGGATCTGTGGCAGCGGGTACAGAACGGAGAAGGACAGGCTGTTACGGAGATATTGATTTTAAAAGCGGTACTTTTTATCGAAGATCATCTGGTGGATTTTGAAGTGAAAGCGGAGCAGATTGCAGATGCTGTTGGAATGTCGAGAAGTTATTTTTCCGTCTGTTTCAAGAAATGCACAGGCTATTCGGTCAACAGTTATATCCGAAAAGAACGGATTGCACTGGCCTGCCGTCTGCTGCGGGAAAATCCGCAGATTTCAGCAGAACAGATGGCGGATGCTGTCGGGTATCATGATGAAAAATATTTTGTAAAACTGTTTCAGCAGAGTATGGGTATTGGCTTTGCCGAATATAAAAAACAGTTAAAACGGCAGGAGTTTTAGCAGAATGCCGGAGTGTGGGAACGAAAAAGCAGACATTTGTTTGAAGGACAGAGAACAAATGTCTGCTTTTTGGATGAAATGGATCCTGGTTTTGTATAAATGTTCGTAAAAAATAGAACACAAGGCTGTTTTAATTCGTCAAAATGTATCATAAAATAGACTTACAAGAAAACGAAAGAAACAAAATGACGAACGAGGAAAGGGGAAAACACATGAAAAGGAAAAAACTTGTTGCAATCTTACTCACAGCAGCGATGACCGCAGGCATGCTGGTCGGATGTGGAAGCAGCGGCGGCAGCACAGGAGGCACATCGGACAGTAAAGCATCATCTGAGAGCACAGCATCTTCCGGAACGGCTGATAATTCTTCTGAGGAAGATGGAGAGGATCTGGCGTTCAAAAAATTCCCGGAAGTTGTCGAGGTACACGTAGGACAGGGTGTCAGCGCAACCGATACTCTGCCGGACGGACTAAGCGTGGATAATAACCAGTACACCGACTATCTTCTGGAAAACTTCAACATCAAAGTCGTTGTAGACTGGACCGCAGCATCTGGAAATGATTACACACAGAAAGTAGCGCTCTGTATCGCAAGCAATACCCTTCCGGATGCGATGACGGTATCGAGAGAGTATATGCTGAAAGCCGCAAAAGCAGGTCAGTTATACGATCTGACCGATCTGTTCCAGAAAGTACAGTCTGATCAGGTAAAAGAAGTTATGGATTCGACCGATGGACAGGCTATCGCAGAAGCGAGCGTGGACGGCAGACAGTATGCAATCCCGGCAGTTGAGGTAGAAACAGGAAGCGTTCAGGTATTAAACGTTCGTCAGGACTGGCTCGATGAGTATGGTCTCGATGCACCGAAAACTCTGGACGATGTAGAAAATATTGCCAAAGTATTTGCGGAGAAAAAACCGGCAGGCGAAGATACCATTCCGCTGGCTGGTCCGGATAAAAATACAAAATGCTATACCAGTTTCCTGGATACCGGCACAACAACAGGCGGATTTGACGCAGTATTTACCGCAAACGGCGCATATCCGGGACTGTTCCTGAAAGATGATGACGGAAACGTAACATATGGAACCGACTCCGATGCAACCAGAAGTACACTGGAGCGTCTGGCGGACTGGTACGCAAAAGGCTATATTGATCCTGAGATGGGAACAAGAGATTCCACAATCGAGCAGATCAATGCCGGAAAAGTTGGTATGTTCTTCGGCGCATGGTGGGTTTCCGGTTATGGAATCGGTGATGCATACCGTAACGAGCCGGATGCAAACTGGCAGACCTATCCGATCTACACCGATGACGGTGAATGGAATGTAAGACTTGGATCTGCAACAACAGGTTACTGTGTCATCAACAAAAATGTTTCCGAAGATGTTGCCAAAGCAGTTATCATCATGGCCAACGTTCTGTTGAGAGATGAGAGCAAATTTGATGTTTCCGAGCAGCCGCTCAGCTTCTGGCCAGTCAGAACACTGATGGCTCCGGCTGATGAGTGTGAATACACTTATCATGAACTGATCAAAGTATTAAACGGCGAAACCCAGCCGGAAGATTATGCAGGTGTATCTAGTGCATACAAACTGCTGGCAAACGATGTTTCGGTTATTAAGGATACCGTTCCTGGATACGAAAAAGACAAACAGCTCTCTATCGAAGATTTCAGCACTGAAAACTTCGGTAACTTCCAGAGAATGTATTCTCTGCTGGTCGGCGACCGTCCGTACGCTACGACAGAAGTAAACAACAAAGTCAGAAGCTGCATCTTCAGCCAGACAGCTACCATGGAGAAAAAATGGGCAAACCTGCAGTCCATGGAAAATGAGATGGTTATGAAAGTCATCACCGGAAAATCGGATATCAGCGCATACGATGAGTTCGTGAAGAACTGGAAGTCTGAAGGCGGCGATACAATTCTAGAAGAAGTAGAAGAATACTAAAACAGGAAAAAGGCAGACCGTTTCAATGTGATTTTCAGATACTGAAAGATCACCTGCTTTGCGAAAAGGGGAGAGCAGTCAGCTTTCCCCTTTTTCACAGAATACGTTCTGTCCATCGGAAACAAAAGGAAAATACGGAAATGACAGGAGGGAGGATCTGTATGAAAGTAGCTTCTGCGTCAAAGAAAAAGGGAGTTCTGAAAAAAACAAGAAATTCCAGAACCATCTGGAACTATCATATTATGATTCTGATAGGAATGGTCTGGCTGTTCTTCTTTAATATTGTTCCAATGTTCGGAATTGTCATTGCATTTGAGGATTACAGTCCGATGTCCGGACTGTGGCATTCAGACTTTGTAGGAATGGAAAATTTTACATATTTATTTTCCATGAGTGACTGTAAACGAGTCATTTTTAATACGCTGGTTATCGCAGTTGCCAAATTGATTCTAAATATTATTGTGCCACTGGCATTTGCACTTTTATTAAATGAAATCCGTCAGGTGAAATTTAAAAAAGCAGTACAGACAATTGTTTATCTGCCGCACTTTCTTTCCTGGGTTATTCTGGCAAGTGTTCTGCTGGAAATGTTCGGCTATAAAGGTGTTATCAATTCCATCCTTGGTGTATTTGGAATCCGGGGAAAGATATGGTTCTCAGAGGAGAGCTGCTTTCGCCAGTTAGTCATCGGTTCGGATGTATGGAAAGAGTTTGGATTTAATGCCGTTATTTATTTAGCAGCTCTCACCGGGATCAGCCCGGAACTCTATGAGGCAGCGGCAATTGACGGCTGCAGTCGTTGGAAAGCGGTATGGAATATCACTATTCCAGGTATTGCAAGTACGATCGTTGTATTAAGTATTCTCGGACTTGGAAATGTACTAAACGCAGGCTTCGATCAGATATTCAACCTGTACAGTCCGTTGGTTTACTCCACAGGAGATATCCTTGATACATGGGTTTACCGCATGGGTCTTTTAAATGTACAGTTCTCGCTGGCAACAGCAGCAGGCCTGTTTAAGTCGGTCATCAGCTTTACCCTGATTGTCATTTCCTACATCATTGCATATAAAGCCGCAGACTATAAGATTTTCTAAGGAGGGACAAAATCATGATTCAAAGCAAAAGTCTTGGAAGTAAAATATTTAATGTGTTTAACATCATTTTAATGAGTCTGCTCTCCTTAAGCTGTCTGTATCCCCTGTGGTATACACTCTGTCTTTCTGTTTCCGACAAGGCCGCGGCAAATTCGGGCAAGGTAAGTTTTTATCCGGTTGGATTCTCCCTGGCTTCCTATCAGCAGATCATGGGAGACACGCAATTTTTTCGTTCCTTCCTGATTTCTGCAGAGCGGACGATTTTTGGAACAGTCTTTACCATTGTAGTGCTTGCTATCTTTGCCTATCCGTTGTCTAAATCAGCAAATGAGTATCATCCGAAAAATGTGATTATGTGGATCGTTATTTTTTGCATGCTGTTCAACGGTGGAACGATTCCATGGTATATTACGATGGTAAATTACGGTATGATCGACAGTATGATCGGTCTGATTCTCTGTGGAGGCCTTCCGGTTTTTAATCTGATTTTGTTGATTAACTTTTATCGAAGCCTGCCAAAAGAACTGATGGAAGCAGCAGAAATTGACGGTGCCGGTGTCTGGACAGTTTTGTTCCGTATTGTTGTTCCGTGTGCAATTCCGATTTTTGCGACGCTAATTCTCTTTACCAGTGTCGGTTACTGGAATGAATATTTTCAGGGGCTGGTACTTTCAAGTGGCGAGCAGCATTATCCGTTACAGACTTATATTAAGCAGATGGTCGTTAATATCCAGACGACAAATCTTTCGATGGATCAGATCGAAAAAATGGACAAGCTGTCCAATCAGTCTTTGGATGCGGCAAAGGTATTCATCGCGATGATCCCAATGCTGGTGGTATATCCGTTCCTGCAGAAATACTTTATCAACGGTATTATGCTGGGAGCTGTAAAAGAATAAGAAAAAAGAGTGACAAGGCTCTGATGGAGTGAAAATCCATCGGAGTCTTTTTTCATGGCAGGGGATAAAAAGTGCATTGCTTATCTGTATCAGAATGGAATATAATAGAAGACAGAAAAAACGAAAAAATGTGAGGAATCATCGTGAAACAGGAAATTATAGCAGACCTGTCCAGGATCACCGAGGAGGAACAGGCAATTCTGGACGGCAAGACGGAAGTGGAAAAGGAGCGGTATTCGAGCGGACAGAAGTTTGTAATGGATGCGGGAAAGCTGCTGAAGCGGGGAAAATTGATTGATATTCGGCCGCACACGCGGTTTATTCGTTTTCCGGCGCACAGCCACAATTATGTCGAGATGATCTACATGTGCCAGGGAAGCACCGTGCACACCATCAACGGGGACCGGATCGAGCTGAAAACGGGTGAGCTGCTGATTCTGAATCAGAATGCAGTGCAGGAAATTGAACCGGCAGGGCGTGACGATATCGCGGTCAACTTTCTGATTCTGCCGGAGTTTTTTGACCAGACGCTGCGAATGATCGGGGCAGAGGAGAATCAGTTAAAGGATTTTATCGTCGGCTGTCTGAAAAGCGGGGAGGTACCGCTCTGTTATCTGCATTACAGAATCGCGGATGTCCTTCCGGTGCAGAATCTGATCGAAAATCTCGTCTGGACGCTCTTACATCACCAGAGCAATAAGCGGAGCATCAATCAGATTACGATGGGCCTTTTATTCCTGCAGCTCATGAACTACACCGAACGCGTGCAGGTGGGAGAGCAGTATTTTGAACAGGAGATGCTGCTCGGCGTATACCGCTATATCGAGGAACATTACCGGGAGGGCAGTCTTTCGGAACTGGCGGAAGAACTGCACTACGATTTTTACACCTTAAGCCGCATGATCCGCCGCCTGACCGGGAAAAACTACACTGAACTTGTCCAGAACAAACGCCTCACCCAGGCCGCGTATCTGCTGGAAACGACAGGACTTTCCGTGGCAGACATCGGCGAGCGGGTCGGGTACGAGAACATGAGTTATTTTCATCGGATTTTTAAAGAGCGCTATGGAATATCGCCGAAGAAGTACCGGGTGGAGAAGAAAATAGAATAGAAATAGAAAAATCCACAGGGGGATAAGGGCTCTGTGGATTTTTTTGCTGTTATCCTATTTTAGCGGAAAACAAATCCTCATAAAGATAATTCTGCTTTTATAATAGATTTGTCCAGCATAGTAAGATGTTGGGCATTCGAAAAAGAAAAAGCAGAGAAAGAGTGGAAAAATAGACAACTTTAGAATATAATTGACTAAGAAAAAATGGAAAAACAGGAAAAACTCGATAAAATTATATTTTACGTCGTAATTGTCATAGGAATTTTAATGATTTTGCTGCAAAATGGAGGTAAGAAAAAACAGAAACGGAGTGAATAAAATGAGTTTATATATCGGGACAAATTATCATCCGCATGATTGGCCGAAGGAGCGGTGGGAAAAGGATTTTCAATTGATGAAAGAGGCTGGATTTGATACAGTACGGCTGGGACATCTGTGCTGGGACAGCTATGAGCCGGAGGATGGCGTTTATACCTCGAATGGTTTGATCAGGTTATGGAGTTATGCGTAAAATACAAATTGAATGTAATACTGGATGTGTCGATGCATCCGGCACCGATCTGGGTTCATAAACTTTGCCCGGGATGCAATGTAGGAGGAAAAAATGGAGCTCCACAGGCACCGCTGCGCCGATATATGGACGATGTTTCTGATCCAGAGTATCAGAAGTATGCACTGCGGTTTGCTGAAAAAATCGTTTCCCGTTATAAAAATCATCCGGCGCTGTTTGCGTTTGGACTGTGCAATGAGCTGGGAGCAGGCTATCCATCCTATTCTGAAGCGTCGAAGAAGAGATTTCAGAAATGGCTGGAAAAGAAATATAAAACAATAAAAGCACTAAATCATGCCTGGGCAACCCAGCGCTGGAGCCGAAAGCTTTCATCTTTCGAAGACGTTGCAATGCAGGTAAATGAATACGAAATCGGGGCACCGGAGGCATGGCTGGATATGCGGCGCTTCTTTTCCGATGGTATCGCAGATTTTATTACAGAACTGGCAGAAACGGTAGAACAAAATGCGCCGGGAAAGGCTCATACATCGAACCACTTTGCAGAATATGAGACGCTTGGATTTGATTATTTGAAGACAGCATCTGGATTTGTTGACTATCCTGGCATCGGTTTTTATCCTGGCTATGGAAACAGGGAGAGTATGGGATTCTGGAAAACGGGTTCCTGGTACATGAAACGGATTGCTGAAACTGGAAAACCAATGTGGTGCATTGAATTTGTGACAGGTGGTTTCGGGATTCATCATGCGGCAATGGGTATGAACAGAATGTATGCGTTCTGGTGTCTGCTGCATCGGATGCAGATGATGCTGGGATGGACCTGGCGAAGCATGCTGAATGGCGAAGAACAATATCTGACCGGTATGCTGAATCATGATGGAAGACCGAATGAAAATTATCGGGAATACCAGTGGATTGCATCGGATTTTCGGAAGCTGGAAAAATACGGATTTCCATATCTGCCGCAGCCAGAGATTGCTGTTTCTTACAGTTATGACAGTGAGCTTATGGCTGCGTATGCAAAAATGCAGTATCGAATGCCATACAGCAACAACCTTGCCATCGCGCATCGGATTCTGGAAGAGAGAAACCTTGATTATAATGTTGTAGATTTGCATCAAATGACAGAACAATATCAGATCCTGATTATTCCGGGTGAAATTGTAATGGATCACGAGCAGGAAAACACGGTGCGGGAATTTATAAAAAATGGCGGTACGGCAATTATGACAGGGTATTCTGCATGGGTAAAAGAAACCGGTCAGGTATTTGACACGTCGAGACCAGGAAACCTGACTGATGTATTTGGAATAGAAATTGTTGGATATCAGAGAACCGCAGGTATGGAAGTTTCTGAAAAAGAAGAGCAGAAGCTTCGCAGAAATCCGGCAAACGGAAGAGAACTTCTGAAAGTGAGAGAAAAATGGATTGATGTGGATTATTATGAGCAGATCGAAGCAACAGATGCAGAAGTCCTGCAGCGTGAGGAGACACATCAGATTCCAGCTATAACCAGAAATCGGTATGGAAAAGGAGCGGCGTATTATTTGTTTTGTGAAACAGAGCCGGAACTTTTAGGCGAGGTTCTTGATGAATGCTGCAGGGAAAAAAGTATGCAGTCCGTGGTTACACCGCAGGGAGTAATTGGAAGAAAAATAGCGGAAAACCAGTATTTTTATGTGAATCTGACGGGAAAGGAGCAGAAAATAGAGCTTCCAGAGAATGGATATGGGGTGCTGCAGGAGAAAAAGATGGAAGATACCTGCACGCTGCAGGCGTTTGATGGTGAACTGGTGATTTGTTAAAGAAGATTGCATGAGGAAAAGAAAATGAAAAAAACAGAGGACAAGTCAGTTATTTACAAGTCACTCTGGATCATGGGGACAGTTATGATTTTAGCTGTCCTCATTATTGAGCTTGTAAGTATTTTTCTGATTCAGAGAGACAGAAGAAAGACGGAGAGGCTATTTTCTAATACGATAGAGAGCTACGGCCAGTTCTGGGAGGATAAATTTGCATCAACTTCAAAAGCGCTTCTGCTGATGAGCGGAACGGATTCAACACCATATTATCAGCAGCTGTGTATTTCGAAAGATCCGCTAACGGTGGAAACTGCTAAAGTACAGCAGCAGAAAATCATGATCGAAATGGGAGAACGGTATGGAAGGGAAATGATGCTGTTTGTCTATGTGCCGGAACGAAATATTTATTTTGTAAGCACAGAGGAAGGGACAACTTATGCCTATCAGAGAGCGTTTAAAGAGAAAATCATTTCTTATATCGCGAACCAATATCAGGAACCAGAGAAAAACTGGATTTTTATGGAATTTGATGGACATCAGTACCTGGCGCGTATTTATTCGGCTGAAAATGGATACATTGGAGCTGCATTTTCTTTGGAAAGAATTGTATCTGGTTTTGTCGGAGAACGAAAAGATCTTTGCGTAGAAGTGCGGGATAATGAGACAGGAGAAGTAAAAATACACCAGGGGACAAGAAAAAGCGGAATTAGTACAACTTGTGTTTATCCACTGAAATATACAAATGCACAGATTTATGTCAGTATGGATGAAGGAATGCTGGACCCGGGAGGAACGTTCGGAACGCTTCTGCTAATGGGAGTCATGATGCTTGCAATTGCCAGCATTCTGATGGCAATTGGTCTGCAGGGAAAAACAGTCTTTGCGCCATTAGAACAGCTTCGAAGAGCCATGGAGCAGTACAGTACCGGGGATTTGGACGTACGTCTGCCGGAGCGGGAAAATGTATCTCAGATCGGACAGCTCTATCAGACCTTTAATCATATGGCAGATCAGATTCAGATTTTAAGAATTGATGTTTATGAAAAAGAGCTGGAGCGGCAGAGGGCGCGAAGCCGTTTCCTGCAGGTGCAGATTCAGCCGCATTTTTATACCAATATTTTAAATCTGATTCATGGAATGGCACAGATTCAGGATTTTGAAGAAATTCAGAAACTCTGCCGGGTATCAGCTGCATATTTCCGTTATCTGATGGGGCAGAAAGGAACCTTTGTACCATTGAAAGAAGAACTTCGATGTCTGATAAGCTATGTTGAAATTCAGCACTGCCGTTATAAAGATATGCTGGAAATTCAGGTAAACGTAGAACCGGAAATGGAGGATGAAATGATTCTTCCACTGGTGATTCAGACTTTTGTTGGAAACAGTGTAAAACATAATATTATGCTGGTTCCGCATCTGGAAATCGAGCTGACAGTAAAAAGAGAAGGCGAGCATGATCTGCTGATTCTGATCGAAGATAATGGTTTAGGATTTAAGAAAGAAATTCTTGATAAAATTAATCGGAATGAGTCAATTGAAGAAGAAGGAGAACATATCGGAATACAGAATGTGAAGGAACGTATCCGTGAATTTTATGGGGAGGCGTATGAATTAAAAATTACAAGTCAGCCGGGATATAGTGAAATTCGCATTTTACTGCCGAGAATAGAAAAACAGTAGAAAGAAGGGAGCAAAAATGAATCTGCTGCTGGTAGATGATGAAATTGCCATGCTGCATATTATGGAGAAGGCAATTGACTGGAAAAAGAAGGGAATTCAAAAGGTTTTTACGGCCTACAATACGGATCTTGCACGGGACATTATCAGTAGTTCCAAAATTGATCTTGTGATCTGCGATATTGAAATGCCAAAAGAGAATGGTCTGAGTCTGATTCAATGGATTCAGGATATGTATCCTGAAATTATCAATATTATTCTGACTGGGTACCCGGATTTTAATTATGCGAGAAGTGCAATTTCCCTTGGGGTTTACCGGTATTTACTGAAACCGATTGCATTTGATGAACTGGAAGAAACAATTGCTTCAGCAGTGGAAAAGCTGGAGGAGTATAAAACAAAAAACAAACCGGAAGCAGATCCGGAGATGGCAGATGCGGTCAATACGATTAAAAAGTATCTGGAAAGCCATTACAGTGAAGTGATTACACGAAAGAAGATTGAAGAATTGGTGCATCTGAACCAGGATCATATCAACCGGGAGTTTAAGAAACAGACAGGATATACACTGATGGAGTATGTACAGCATTATCGAATTTTGATGGCAAAGAAAATGCTGCGGGAGACGACGCTGTCGATTTCTGAAATCAGTATTCGGACAGGCTATGATTCGCCGGCCTATTTTTCTAAAATATTTAAAAAACAGACCGAACGTACACCATTGGAATATCGTGCGGCAAAAGCAAAAGGATAAGTCGTTTTTGTTATAAAACGGGTCGGGATTGAAATTGAGAGAGAAGTGGAAGTGCGGTAAGATAAAACCATCAAAAAACACGGGAGGTAACACAAATGAGAAAGAAAATGGCAGCAGCAGTTTTGATGGCGGCAATGACCGCATCACTTCTTGCAGGATGTGGGGACAGCAAGAGTTCGGACAGCACAAAGGCAGATTCTGCGCAGACAACAGCATCGAACCAAAGTGAAGCAGGAGATAGTACATCCGATCTGAAGGATGGAAAAACAGAAGAACTTCTGATGGTATGGCCAGGATCTAATGCATCACCGGCAGATATGCAGGCCGTAGAGGATGCAATGAATGAGATCATCGGAGAAAAGGTAGATGCAAAAGTAAAACTTCAGATTATTGAATGGGGTGCTTATAACGACCAGACGAACCTGATGCTTTCGAGCGGTGAAAAACTGGATATGGTATTTCTGATGTCCAATATTCGTGAAGATGGACAGAGAGGACAGCTCTATCCAATCAATGATCTGATAGAGACGTATGCACCGGATGCATACAGTGCAATGGAACGTTATATTGAAGCATGCTATTTCGACGGTAATCTGTATGGACTGCCGACGTATCGTGACCTTGCATCCCAGGCAGGATTTATGTGCCGGGCAGACATTCTGGAAGAGCTTGGATATAAAGCGGAAGATATCAAAAACTTTGATGATATCGAGGAAGTACTGAAAAAATGCCAGGAAGTACATCCGGAACTTTATCCGATGATTCCGTCGGATCTGAACAATGGATGTTTCCTGAACTATGTAAAAGGAGAGTTTGATGTTGTAACTTCAGGTGTCGGCGTTGATATCGATGATGATGCATCCGATGGAATCACCGTTATTAATACGTATGACACAGAAAAGTACAAAGAGATGGCTGAAAAAGCATATGACTGGAACCAGAAAGGCTATTTTATGCCAGATTCTACAACGAATACAACAACCCGTCAGGATCTGTTCCGTGCCAATACAGCGTTCAGCTATTATGGAAACCAGCATCCGGGAACTGCAACACAGGAAACAATGAACTCCGGTAAAGAAATCGTTTCGATTCCGATTGGAAGAAGCACTATCAGTACCTCCTCTGTTAACTTCTGCCAGTGGGCAATTCCGGCACAGTGCGAGAACCCGAAAAAAGCTCTTGCAGTCCTGAATCTGCTGTACTCAGACTCCGACTTCCAGAATCTGTTCCGATATGGAATTGAAGGCAAAGATTATGTTGTATCGGATGGAATTGCATCTTATCCAGATGGAGTAACTTCTGATTCGGTAGGCTGGGGCAACGAGCTGTGGCTCTGTGGTAATGGTTCTGTTGGCTATGCATGGGAAACTGATCCGGAAAATGTATACGAGAAATTTACGGAATACAATGATACTGCACAGGAATCTCCGCTGTATGGATTCATTTATGACACGACAAATGTAAAAAATGAAATTACAGCAATTACAAACGTAACAGATAAATATAAAGCAATCATCGAAAACGGCGATGCAGATCCAAGTACGACACTGCCGCAGTTCAATGAAGAACTGAAATCAGCAGGTATCGACAATATTATCGAAGATATGCAGAAACAGGTAGACGAATGGCTTGCAAATAAATAAACAAGGCAGACAGGGTCGGACGATGAGAATCGGCCGGCCCTGGCTTTTGAGACAGAAAAAGAGGGATTTCTATGGGAAAAAAGAAAACATGGAAAAATATAAAAAGAGCATTTCCATTATATATAATGGTAGCGCCGGGATTTTTATATCTTTTAATTAATAACTATGTGCCGATGACCGGTATCATCATTGCTTTTAAACATTTGAATTTTGCAAAAGGAATTTTGCACAGTGACTGGGCGGGGCTTTCCAACTTTGAATATCTGTTTAAAACACCGGATGCAGCACTGATTACAAGAAACACATTATTATACAATTTTGCATTTATTGTCGTTAATACGACGGTATCTATTCTGATTGCAATTTTACTGAGTGAATTAAGAAGCAAGACAAAAGTGAAAATTTTTCAGTCTGCTGTTCTGATTCCATCTTTGATTTCGATTATCATTGTCAGCTATCTGGTATATGCGTTCTTAAGCGGACGTACTGGCTTTGTTAATGGACTGCTGACTTCTCTTGGAAAAGAAAATATCTCATTTTACACCGAGTCAAAATACTGGCCATTCATCCTGATTTTTGTAAACTGCTGGAAGGGAGCCGGATATTCATCCATTATTTATCTGGCAGCGATTCTTGGAATTGACCAGGAAATGTATGAGGCAGCTGAGATTGACGGAGCAACAAGATGGCATAAAATCAAATGTATTACCCTTCCGCTGCTGAAATCTACAGTAGTCACAATGACACTGCTGTCCATCGGAAGAATTTTCTATTCTGATTTTGGTCTGTTTTATCAGGTACCAATGAACTCGGGAGCGCTGATCAATGCAACCAACACGATTGATACTTACGTATATCGAGGACTGATAGAGCTGGGTGACATCAGTATGTCATCGGCAGCCTGTGTATATCAGTCGCTGATGGGATTTGCACTTGTCATGATTGCAAACTGGCTTACAAAACGTTACAGCAGTGAGAATGCACTGTTCTGACAGAAAAGAGGACAAAATTATGGTAGGAAAACAGGAACGGCGTTATCAGAGAATGATCACGGTAGTTCTGGCACTGATTTCACTGATTATGGTGATTCCGCTGGTGCTTCTGGTGGTTGCATCGTTTACAAGCAACAATGAGATTGTGCTGCATGGATATTCTTTCTTCCCAAAAGAACTGAGTCTGGAAGCATACAGGTACATTTGGAACGAGAGGGCACAGGTTTTCCATGCATATGGAATCACCATTCTGGTAACCGCGATTGGAACAACGATTGGCGTGATGATGACACTTTTGTATGCGTATGTACTGGCACATGAGAAATTTCCTGGAAAAACATTTCTTGCATTTTATCTGTTTTTCACGATGCTGTTTAATGGTGGACTGGTACCGACCTATATTATGTATACCCGCTACCTGCACATGAAAAATACGATTCCGGCATTAATTATACCGGGTCTGCTGATGAGTGCTTTTAATGTGATTCTGACAAGAACGTATATTCAGTCAAATGTACCGGCGGCATTAAGTGAGGCTGCCAAAATTGATGGTGCAACAGAGTTTCAGGTATTCCGCAAAGTAGTTCTTCCTATGTGTAAACCGATCATTGCAACGGTCGGATTATTTGCCGGACTTGGTTATTGGAATGACTGGACGAATGGATTATACTATATTACAGATACTAACAAATTCAGCATTCAGCAGCTTTTGAATAATATGATTAAAAACATCGAATTTCTTTCCAAAAATGCGAACAGTAATATCAACCTGGCCAGCGTAGGAGGGGGAATCCCGCAGGAGACCGTGCGTATGGCAATCGCCATCGTCGGACTGCTTCCGATTCTGATCGTATTCCCATTCGTACAGAAATATTTTGTAAAAGGAATTTCTATTGGAGCTGTAAAAGGCTGAGAAAAAATTGGGGGAAAGCAAATGAAAATAAAAGAGATGGAAACAGAAAAACTGATTTCGCTTCTCTGCGGCGATCAGTTTATGAATACAAAAGCACTGCCGGAATACGATATTCCATCCCTGGAAATGAGCGATGGACCGATGGGGCTTCGCTATCAGAAAAAGGATAAGGATTCTCTTGGCATTAATCGAAGTGAACCGGCGACCTGTCTGCCGGCGGGAGTAGCAGTAGCGGCATCCTGGAACCCGGATGTAGCAGAGCAGGTAGGAACAATCATTGGATCAGAGGCGGCTGCGTACGGAGTGGATCTGGTGCTTGGACCGGCGGTTAATTTGGAACGGAATCCCCTCTGCGGAAGAAATGTGGAATATCTTTCCGAGGATCCGCTTCTTGCAGGAAGACTGGGAGGTGCCTATATCCGCGGCGTGCAGTCACAGCAGGTCGGCGCATGTATCAAGCACTTTGCTGCAAATAATCAGGAGACCGAACGGGAATATCTGAATGTAATCTGTGAGGAAGATGTCCTGCGGGATCTGTATTTAAAAGCATTTGAAATTGCAATCCGTGAGGGAAAACCGGCAGCGGTCATGACGAGCCTTTCGAAGATCAATGGAACATACTGTGCAGAAAACCGCTGGCTGTTCGATATTCTTCGAAAAGAATGGGGATTTGACGGACTGGTCATGACGGACTGGTTCGGACTGGACGATCGGGTGAAATCGGCAGAGGCAGGACTGGATCTTGAAATGCCGGGAACGGATGGAAAAAGCACTGCTTATATGGTGGAGCAGTGGAAACAGGGCAGACTGGACGAACACGTGATCCGTGAGCGGGCAGAATGCATCATACGAAATGCGAGAAAGTGGAAGATTCCGAAAACGAAAAAGACAGAGGAAGAACGAGAGCTGCTTTTAAAAGAAAATCATGAAAAAGTCTGCGCAGCAGCAGAAGAAGCCATTGTTCTGCTGAAAAATAAAGAGGATATTCTGCCGCAGCAGCAGGGCAGAAAGCTGGCGGTTATTGGAGAATATGCGAGAGAACCTCTGTTTCAGGCGGAGGGCTCCGGAAAAGTAGAAGGAGCAGGAAAAGAAGACGCCTGGGAATGTGCAGAAAAATGGAACGGAGCAGATAATACACCGTTTGCGATGGGATATCGCAGGAACAATGCGGGAAGTGAAGCGGAGCAGCAAAAACTCCGGGATGAGGCGGTGAAAACAGCAGCGGATGCAGATGCGGTTCTGTTTTTCCTTGCTATGGATTTTGGTTTTGAAGGAGAAGGAAATGACCGTGTGCAATATGAACTGCCGGAATACCAGGTGGCTCTTTTAAAAGAAATTGCTGCAGTTAATTCAAATGTAATTGCGGTTGTGATGAACGGCGGAGCCGTTGCCATGCCGTGGGCTGACGAAGTAAAGGCGATTCTGGAATGCTTCTACGGCGGTCAGGGGATTGGAAGAGCGATTGTGAAAGTGATAAGCGGAGAGGTGAATCCGTCCGGACATATGCCTGTGTCAGTTCCGGCGTTCCGGGAACAGATTATCTCGGATGAAAATTTTGCAGAGCAGACGGAGCAGGTGACGTACCGCGAGGGTATGTTTATGGGCTACCGAGGATACGAGACGAAAAAAATTCCGGTGCAGTTTCCGTTTGGATTCGGACTTTCGTATACAACATTTGAAATTACGGAGTGCAGCGTGGAGCAGGAGAAAATCACAGATTGTGAGAAAACAGTTCTGCGTGGAAAAATTAAAAATACGGGCAACAGAAAAGGGGCTCAGGTCGTTCAGCTCTATGTGAAAAATCCAAGAGCATGGAAAGCAAGGCCAGCCAGGGAACTTCGCGATTTTCAGAAAATTATACTGGAGGCGGGAGAAGAAAAAGAGTTTGTATTTTCCATTTCACGTGAACTGTTTGAACTCTACGATGAACGCGTTGATGAGCGGACGGTACCGCAGGGAATGTATGGACTTGAGCTTGGATTTTCAGTACAGGATATCCGTGCAGCACAGAAGATCGAAGTAACACCGGTTTTTCCAGTACCAAGACAGATCCAGGGATGGGATAAAACGGAGCGTCTGCTGGAAACGAAGGCTGGGGAACAGATTTTTGAAGAGCTGTATCGTAAAATTACAGAAAAAGCAGGAGGAATCTTCGCGCAGCGTCTGAAAGAAGAGAAAAATGTAAGAGAAATGCTTCTTTCTCAGCCCATTCGTATCGTTCACCTGATGATCTGGAATGAGATGACAGATTCAGAATTAATTGCTATATTGGAAAAGGTAAATCAAGAACTGTATCATGACTACCGGGAAAAGATGCGGAGTTTGGCGAAAAAATGAAAACAATAGAAGAAATGAAATCCTTTCCGGCGGCAAGAAAAAATTACAGACCGGAAAAGGTAGAAAAACTGTCGGAAGAACAGATGAAATGGTTCCGGGATGCGAAGTTTGGCATGTTTATTCACTGGGGAGTATATTCGATGCTCGGAAAAGGGGAATGGGTGCTGATGAATGAGCATCTGGATGTGCGGAAGTATGAGACACTGAAGGATGACTTTCTTGCAGAAAATTTTGATGCGGAACAGTGGGCCAAAAATGCAAAGGCAGCGGGGATGAAGTACATGGTGCTGACAACACGCCACCACGATGGCTTTTGCCTGTTCGATTCGAAATGCAGTGATTTTACCGCAATGAAAGGAGCTGCACATCGGGATTTTGTTAAAGAATATGTGGAGGCGTGCCGGAAAGAAGGAATGAAAGTTGGCTTTTATTATTCTCCTCTCGACTGGCGCTTTCCAGGATATTTCATGCCGGATCTTTACTGGGAGAGTGCAGAGGCACTGAAAAAACAGTGCCATGATCAGCTGATGGAGCTGATGAGTAATTATGGAAAGATTGATCTGCTCTGGTTCGACGGTGAGTGGCTTGCACTTGGAGGAATGGACTGGAATGGAGAAAGAGGCTGGTACAGGAAAGATGACTGGCAGACCAGTGAATATATGAGGGTCAATTATTTCTGGGAGTCGGAGAAACTGATAAATGAAATTCGACAGCTGCAGCCGGATATTATGATCAATAACCGCGGCGGCTGGGAAGGCGATTTCCATGTGCGGGAACGCAGAATCGACGGGATGCGGACGGACAAGCCGTGGG
Organism: Blautia sp. AF34-10; assembly: GCF_003477865.1. Lineage (NCBI taxonomy): Bacteria > Bacillati > Bacillota > Clostridia > Lachnospirales > Lachnospiraceae > Blautia > Blautia sp. AF34-10. The sequence goes on along the minus strand of NZ_QUED01000003.1, from coordinate 81,465 downwards.
ACAGCAACGACTGTATTGCGGATTCCTGGGGCTATATCCCGGGCAGACCAGTGCTGCCGCTGCGCCAGCTGATTCAGAATCTGGTTTCAATCGCTGTGCGGGACGGCAATTATCTGCTGAATATCGGCCCGGACGGAACGGGAAAAATGGATGAGGAGCAGGTAGAACGCCTGCGCCAGGCCGGAGAATGGCTTTCGAAATACGGCGAAACGCTGTACGGCCTGCGCGGCGGCCCTGTGATTGCGGACCGCTGGGGCGGAACGACGTACCGCGACAATATTGTTTATGTGCATATTCTGGAATGGGAAAAAGATCAGATCACGTTTGAAATTCCGGGGAATACAATGGAAAAATGGGAAGTGATTTCCGGCGGAAAAGCAGAACTGACGGAAGAAAACGGAACCTTTTCGATCTCCGTCCCGATTCCGGAGCGCGACAGCATTGATACCATTCTGAAACTTACCTTTGCAGAACCGATTGTATGGGAGGGCTGCAAAGGACGGGAAAATGATGTGTATGGACTTGCGGACGGTCTGAAAGAAGAATAGAGGATACAAAAAAACGGATCGAGTATCTGACTTTAAAATCAGATGTTCGATCCGTTTTTTGCGTGTAAATCGTATCAATTACTTACTGTTCATTTTCATCCTTCGGCAGCCGCACGATCCGTACCTTGTCGACTCTCCGGTCTGCCATTTTCAGTACGGTTACGTCGAGGCCATCCGAGACGAAATGATCGCCTTCCTTTGGCACGCGCTCGAGGATCCCCATGATCCATCCGCTGACCGTAAAGACGTCAAATTCTTTGTCAATATCGAGCTCTTCATACACCTTGTCGATGCTTGCCGTTCCGGTCACGAGGTATTCGTTTTCGGAAACTTTCTGGATTTCCTGTACAACCGCATCATGCTCATCCCAGATTTCGCCGACGAGCTCTTCGAGGATATCTTCCATGGTGATGATACCGTCGGTGCCGCCGAATTCATCAATGATAATGGCAATATGCGATTTCTTCGCCTGCATTTTTTTCAGCAGCGGGCCGACCTTCGTATTCTCGGTTACAAAGAGCGCCGGGCGGATGATGCTGCTTAGCGGTTTGTTGGTGTGGTAAATGTGGTTGTGGAAATCCTTCTGATACACAATTCCCACAATGTGGTCGATATCATCATCATACACCGGCAGCCGGGAAAATCCGGTGTCGGAGAAAGTCTTAGCGATCTCGGATTTCGTCGCATCGAGCGGAATGCCGATGACGTTGACACGCGGAGTAAAGATCTCTGCGGCCTCCATCTCCATGAAGCCGATTGCATTCTGAATCAGATCGCCTTCCTGATCGTCGATGTCGCCCTCCTGGGTCGCCTCCTCGACGATGGTCATCAGTTCCTCATCGGTGATGCCGTGGTTTTCCGAGGATTTGAAGATGCGGGAGAGCAGCTTCTTCCACTGGGAAAAGAAAAACGTCACCGGGGTCAGCACGATCATCAGAATGTGGAGAAACGGTGCGGAAAATTTGGCGATCGTCTCCGGAGATTCTTTTGCAATGCTTTTCGGGGAAACTTCGCCGAAGATCAGGACCACGATAGTGGTTACGATCGTGGAAACCGTCGCACCGGAGTCGCCGCCGAGAAGCTTGATAAAAAGCACCGTGGCAAGGGAGCTGAGTCCGATGTTGACGATGTTGTTGCCGACGAGAATCGTGGAGAGCAGCTTGTCAAAGTTCTCCAGCAGCTTTAACACCAGTTCCGCCCGCTTGTCGCCTTTTTCTGCCATATTTTTCATGCGGATGCGGTTCAGCGAGGTGAAGGAAGTCTCCGTCGCCGAAAAGTAGGCTGAGAGCATGACGCAGATAAGAATGATGATGAGTGACACAATGTCGCTGTTCATTTGTTTTTCCTTTCTTAGGAAACCGGGACACGATGCAAAAAATGTACAAAAAGACATAACCTATCTTGAATCTGGCGGAATCAAAGATAGATTATGTCTCCGTTTATCAAATGATGAAAATAAAGCATCGTCGAGGCATACTGCCTGAGTCGTCCATGTTTCTGTAATCCTTTCGTTGATCAGTAATCCCTTTTATTGTACGGTATGTGGGAATAATTGTCAATAAGGCATGCGAAAATCACAGGAAATACGAAACCGCATTGTTGTAGCTGATATTTTCCACCATCTCTTTCAGAAACTCCAGGTTCGCCGGGTACTCCCCGTTTTCCACCCAGTTTCCGATTTGATTGCAGAGAATCCGGCGGAAATATTCGTGGCGCGGGAAGGAGAGGAAGCTGCGGGAGTCGGTCAGCATGCCAATGAAGGTGGAGAGCATGCCGATGCTGGAAAGCGTCGCAAGCTGGGATTCCATGCCGTATTTGTGATCGTTGAACCACCATGCGGTACCGAACTGCACTTTCGAGCGGATGCCAGGCGCAGCAAAGTTTCCAGCCATGCTTGCAAGCATCGGGTTGTCGCCCGGGTTCAGAGAGTAGAGCACAGTTTTCGGCAGTGCGTCGTCCTCGTCCATATCGTTTAAGAAAGCGCCGAGCATCGGGGCAAAGGCGAAATCGTTCATGCTGTCAAAGCCGGTATCGGCACCGAGCGCACGGAACATCCGCTTCGAGTTGTTACGGAGTGCTTTGATATGAAGCTGCATGGCGATATTGTGCTTATGATACAGCCGTCCGAGGTTCGTCAGAAGGAAGCCCTTGTACATGCCGAGCTCTTTTTCAGTGAGAGCACTGCCGTTCATGCGATTTTCAAATACATCATTCGCCTCAGCAGCCGTGCATGGCACATAGAAGCAGCCCTCAAGGCTGTGGTCGCTGACAACGCAGCCGGCGGAGAGGAAGAAGTCGAGGCGGCAGGATAGGGCATGCACCATATCCTCTGCGGATGCAATCGTCCTGCCGGCGGCAGCGGCAAGCTTTTCCACGTATTCCGGGAAATCCGGCTTTTCGAGATGAACGGCGCGGTCCGGGCGGAAGGACGGCAGAACGCGGCAGGCAAAGTATTCCTTCTGTAATGCCAGATGGCAGTGCAGATCATCTGCAGGATCGTCGGTGGTGCACAGATGCGACACATGCTGGTTCAGAATCAGATTGCGCACGGTAAACTCCTTCGTCTGCAGTTTTGCATTCGCCTCATCCCAGATCTCCTTCGCTGTTGCGCGGGAGAGCGGTGTCGTGATGCCGAAGTACCGCTGCAGCTCCAGATGTGTCCAGTGGTATAAAGGATTGCCGATCGCGTTCTCAATCGTCTTGGCAAACGCCAGATATTTGTCGTAATCATCGGCGTTTCCGGTGATCAGATCCTCCGAAAAGCCCATCGCACGCATGGCACGCCATTTATAATGATCCCCGCCGAGCCAGACGCGTGTCAGATTCTCCATCTGGCGGTCTTCGAGAATCTCCTGCGGATTCAGATGGTTGTGATAGTCAAAAATGGGCATTTTTTCAGCTGCCTCGTGGTACAGCGTTTTCGCCGTATCGGTCTGCAGCAGAAAGTCAGCGTCCATAAAAGGTTTCATATGGAAATACCTCCCTTTTAGAATTGAGCAGTCAGCGCAGCAAGCGTATCTGCCACAGCGCCAGGTCCCTGAAGCATCGAGACAAAAGCATTCAGCACACGGTCAGAAAGTCCGGCGAAAATCAGATCCACACCGAAAATCGAAGCATCGGAGAGCAGCGGAGCCAGAGTTTTGGAAAGGGTCTCGCGGTCAGCCGGTGCGCCGAGTTTCAGATCCTGCACATACGGGCGGACCGTGGCAAGCAGCGGATCCGGGCTCAGATCAAATGCATCACCGTTGTCATCCACGCCCATCAGATACCGCAGCCATCCCGCAAATACAGCCGGAATTGCCTGAAGATCCGAGAGTGACAGCTCCGGAGAAGCAAGATACGATTTGATCGTCTCACCGAACCGGATCGACAGCTTCTGTGACGTATCGGTTGCAATTCGCTGCGGCGTATCCGGCATAAACGGATTCGGGATGCGGATGTTCAGCACTTCATCGATAAACTGCTTCGGAGAGAGAATACCAGGATCGGTGACAACCGGAAGTCCTTCGATATATCCGATGCGCTCCACGAGCTTTTTCAGTACCGGATTTTTCATCTCCTCACTGATCAGTTCGTAGTCCAGCAGGCAGCCGAACACAGCGAGTGCGGTGTGCAGCGGGTTCAGGCAGGTGCAGACCTTCATGCGCTCTGTTTTGTTGACAGTTTCCCGGTCGGTAAAGATCCATCCGCTCTTTTCCATCGGCGGCCGTCCGTTCGGGAAATGATCTTCGACTACGAGGTACTGGCATTCCTCTGCATTGACGAACGGAGCAACGTAGGTGTGGCGGGAGGTGACGATCGACTGTGCATCAGCGAGGCCGTTCTCCTCGAGTATCTTTTCGATGGAACCATCCGGCCGCGGGGTGATCTTGTCGATCATGGTCCACGGGAAGCTGACTTTTTCCGGGTTCTGCAGATAGGAGAGGAAGCCTGGCTGTACCAGCTTGTTTTCTTCCCATGCAGAAGCGTAGGCTGTCAGGGCAAGGGAAAGTTTTTCGCCATTGTGGGAGCAGTTGTCGGTGCTGACCATCGCAACCGGTTTTTCGCCTGCAAGAAATCTTTCATATAAAAGAGAAGCAACTTTTCCCATATAGCTGGTAACGGAAGAAGGTCCGGCAGCAAAATCGGCAGCAACAGACGGCAGCAGTTCGCCCGCACCGTTTTTCAGGGAATATCCCTTTTCGGTGATCGTAAACGTCGCCATCTGCAGGGAATCCTTGGTAAAGATTTCTTTTAACCGGGCAAAATCCGGAGAATCCGCCGTATCGGCAGCCAGCGATTCTGCGATGCTCCCAACAACGGTTTTCTCGACAGAACCATCGGCTTTTAAGGTCACCAGAATGCTTAAATTATCGTGCGGCTGGTACATATCACGGATGATTTCTGTATCGAAGCCCTCTGCGACGATGACACCGCGGTCAAAGGTACCGTTGTTCAGCAGTTCCTGTGCTGTATTTGCCTGGAAGGCACGGAAAATATTTCCGGCTCCGAAATGCACCCAGCACGGAGATTCTTTCGTGCGGGTGATCATTGCTTCGCGGTCATAGGATGGAAGCGCATAGCCTGCGGCTTCCCACGCTTTTTGATCTGCCAGTCCGGCAGCTGTTAAGTTAAGAGACATCAGTAAAAACCTCCTTTAAATTCCACGTTTGTGACTCTTGTCAATAGCTTCCCAGAGTCCGTTTAAATAAGTCGCGCCGAGTGCGCGGTCATACAGTCCATAGCCCGGCATTGCCTTCTCGCCCCAGATCATACGTCCGTGGTCCGGGCGGATCGGGCCGTCAAAGCCGATGTCGTACAGCGCTTTCATGATCTCATATATATCGAAGCTGCCGTCAGAGGAAAGGTGTGCGGCCTCCTCGAAATCCTGCTGGCTGTGGAATTTCAGATTGCGGACGTGAGCGAAGTGGATGCGGTCCTTTAAGGAACGGATCATATCCGGCAGATCGTTCTCCAGGTTTGTTCCGTAGGAACCCGAGCAGAAGGTCACGCCGTTGTGCGGGTCATCGACCATCTTCATCATGCGCAGAATGTTTTCTTTATTAATGATGATTCTCGGAAGACCGAAGACACTCCATGCCGGGTCGTCCGGGTGAATGGCCATTCTAATGTCGTACTCGTTGCAGACCGGCATGATGCGTTCGAGGAAGTATTTGAGGTTGGCAAACAGTTTCTCATCATCCACATTGCGGTAAGCGTCAAAGAGCTCTTTCACTTTTGCCATGCGCTCCGGCTCCCAGCCGGGAAGAATTGCGCCGTTTGCATCACCTGCGATAGATTCAAACATTTTTTCCGGAACAAGTGCGTCTACGGCGGACTGTTTGTAGGCAAGTACGGTCGAGCCGTCCGGACGGACGCGTGCGAGTTCTGTTCTGGTCCAGTCGAAGACCGGCATGAAGTTATAGCAGACAAGGTGAATGTCTTCCTCGCCGAGGTGCTTTAACGTTTCAATATAATTATCGATGTACTGCTCACGGTCCGGGCTGCCGATTTTGATGGCGTCGTGGATGTTGACGCTCTCGATGCCGGAGATGTGAAGTCCAGAGGCCTCAATCTCTTCTTTTAACGCGTGAATCGCTTCGCGTGTCCACACCTCGCCCGGGGTAGTGTCGTACAGAGTTGTGATGACTCCGGTTACGCCCGGAATCTGGCGGATCTGCTCTAAGGTAACGGTATCAAATTTGGAACCATACCAGCGAAATGTCATTTCCATAAGAAAAACTCTCCTTTATTTTGTAATGTACTCTCGGAATCTTTCTGCACTTGCCTTTGCAGCTGGCGGAAAATCATCTCACAAAAACAAGCACAGAAAGATTCCGAGAGTACATTGTATTTTGCAAGTGGTGTTCTTTGCTTTTTATTGTATCGTTTCTTAAGAAAAAAGCCATGACAAGAATTGTTGAGCACATTGCAAAAGTTGCGGCGGTTGGCCGGGAAAAAGCAAAATCAGCCTACAGGTGTGATAAGTAATATCTTTCTGATATGACTAACCAATAGGAAAAACCTATAAGCGATTCATCGAAATAACAATTACCAAAAGGCGTTTTAGGGGTTGCACATAGAAAAAATATGCATTATAATATGCCATGTAATCGAGAAACACATTAAACATATCGACTTAGTGGGAAAGGAGAACAGCAAATGAAAAAAACAGACAACAGACGGATGCAGGAGAACAGAATGATGGAGATGTGTTGTTGCTGTTGCTGCAGCTCCAATCAGAATAAAGAAAAATAAGAAACATTCGCAGGCAGAAAAAGCATAGCAGAAATTGCATGTGCGGGCAGGCCGGAACGAATGCCTGCTATTTTTTTAACCTTTTTTAAAAGAAATGAGAATAAACAACATAAGAATAGATAATAAACAGACATAGAAAACGGAGGACAAAAACATGAGCGGATGCGGATGCAGCTTCACCCCAGTTGAAAATAAAGAAACCGAAGAAATCAAATACACAGATGCACTGGCAGAACAGTTTGCAGCAGAAGTCGGAGTAGACCCAAGACCAAATGAAACCCTTGTAGAGATCGATGAGCGCGGCGCTTTCATCCGTCAGCCAAATGCATTTATCCAGCCATTCGGCGATAAAGAAGGCGGTCTGAAAGCAGAAGCAAACCGCTTCGGGATCTACTGGGCAACCGGATGCAACTGGTCCAACCGTCCGATCATCGTGCGGGAGCTTTTAGGACTGCAGGATGTGATCTCGGAGACGAGAGTTTCTCCATCCGGCGAGACAAACCGTTACGGACATGCATTCGGACAGTATCCGGATTTCAAGGATCCGGCGACAGGCGCTTACTTCTTAAGTGAGTTCTATAAAAGAGCAAACCCGGACTTCAAAGGAAGAGCAACGACACCGACCCTGGTGGATGTCAAAGAGAAAAAGGCTGTGAACAACGATTATCACCGCCTGACGAACTACCTCGAAGTGCAGTTCCGTCCATTCCAGCCAAAAGATGCGCCGGACCTGTACCCGAAAAAATTCCGGAAAGAGATCGATGAGTTTAACGACTGGCTCTTCCCGCATGTCAACAACGGCCATTACCGCATGGCATTCTGCCAGTCACCGGAAGCATACGATGAGGCATACGAAGATTTCTATGAATCCCTCGATAAGATGGACAAACGGCTGGAGACGAACCGTTTCCTGTTCGGCGACTACATCACCGACAGCGATGTCCGCGCTTACGTCACTCTGATCCGTTGGGATGTCAGCTACTTCCACAACGTAGGACCGGTGAAGAAACCGATTCGTGATTACAAAAATATCTGGGGCTACTTAAAAGAGCTGTATGCGATCCCGGCCTTCCGTCACGGAAGCGATCCGCAGGTGCTGGCACTTTCGAGACCTGGAAAGAAATTAGGCGAGGTTCTCTTCCGCGGATACAACGAACGAATCCTTGCAAAAGTAGATTTCGAGAAGCTGATGGCAGACGATGGATCGAGAAGAACACTCAGTAAAACACCGGACGAAGTATTCCTTCGCCATCCGGAGGGAGAGACCTACGAGGATTACGCAGGAGAAATCTCAAAAACCATCTGGAACAGCCCGAAATGGGAAGACAGAAACCCGAAGAATGGCGTACTTTCCGTGGATGCATCGATTAATCCGCTGAAAGGACTTTTATAAAGAGATAAGACAGAAGAATCCGGAGCGCTCTGGTGGAATACTCTCAGGCAGCCGGGGCGCGGCCGGAACTGAAAAGAACGAGGAAATGAGGAGGATTTTATTATGAAAAAGACAAAGAAATTCTGGGCAGTATTGGCAGCGGCGGGCCTTTTGGCAGCAAGCTTTGCAGGATGCGGAAGCAATGCATCAGCAAATGCAGGAAGCAGCAGCGGTTCCGCAGCATCATCTTCCGCAGAAGGCAGCTCCGCATCGGATTCCGGTGAGAAAAAAGTGATCAAAGCTGTAACAAGCGGCACACTGGCACCGTACTTTTACGTAAATGATGACAACGAGCTGACCGGTGTCGATATCGATATCGTAAAAGAAGTGTTCAACCGCCTTCCGCAGTATGAACTGAAAATTGAGCAGGCAGATGCACTGCAGGGTGTGCTGAGCGGTCAGTACGACATCGCAGTCAACAACTATGGATATACCGATGAGAGAGCAGAATCCTACTACTTCTCTTTACCATATAAAACCAGCTTCAACGAATACATTCAGAGAACCGGCGATGAGCCGCTGACTTCTCTTACCGATCTGGCAGACCGCGGATACAAAATTGAGCTGAGTGCAGGAAGCCTTACCGCAAATGCACTGGAAAAATGGAATACAGACAACCCGGATCACCAGATCAATATCGTATATTCCAATGCAAACTTCCAGATCCGCTACCAGCACATCGTAGATGGAACCGCTGATGTGGCAATCGACGACGGACCGATCATCGACAACCTGCTTCCGCAGTTCGGACTGGAAGATCAGCTGGAAGCAAACGAGATCGACGAGGAGACCGAAGATTTCCTGTTCCCGCAGAACAATACCTACTTCCTGTTTGGAAAGAACGAAGAGGGCGCAGCACTCCGCGAGGATGTTGACAAAGCCTTAAAAGAGATGAAAGAAGACGGAACTCTTTCCAAGATCACAACCGAGTATCTCGGCGTGGACACCAGCCCGGACGAGAAATACTTTGATGAGACACCAAACTAGAATATCGTTTTCGAAATAAAAACAGAAGAGATTACAAAACAGACGGGAAGCGGATCGAGAACATCCGTTTCCCGATTCTAAAAGGAGCGAAAAACATGGCAGAAATTTACCGGGTAGAAAAGGGAAGCGAAGAGTGGAAATACAAAGCATATGATTACGTCAGAACCGATGCGTTCTGCTGCGGACAGAACATTCCGATTGAACTGGAATTCGGACAGGACGAGAGCAAAGATGATCTGCAGGCGATTCTGCTGACAGAAGATCACAAGCCGGTAGCCGGCTGCCGCATCGCATTTCCGGCGGAAAAGACAGGAAAAATCGAGCGTGTCTGTGTTGTCAGAGAAAAACAGAAAAGCGGATACGGCCGCGTGCTGATCGAAGCCGCTGAGAAATGGCTGAAAGAATACGGTGTCGATCACATCGTCATCACGAGCCAGGACCGCGCCGCAGGCTTTTATGAGAAATTAGGCTACAAACTGAATCCGGACGCTGACCTGTCGGTATACGACCACCATGCACCGAAGAAAGACGAAGAGCCGAAAAAGCCGAAGAAAAATCTTGGCTTTACCTGTGTACTGGTAGAAAAATACGTGTAAGAGAGGAAAAAAATCATGGGAAAATTATTTGACGTTTCACTGGTATTTTCATCCATACCAGAATTGCTGACAAAGCTGCCGATCACGCTGGAACTGGCCGTGGTTTCTATGCTGATCGGACTGGGACTGGGACTTGTGATGGCGATCATCAAAATGAAAAAAATCAGAGTGCTGACGCAGATTACGAATCTTCTGATTTCACTGCTCCGCGGCACGCCGGTCATCGTACAGCTGTACGTTGCGTTCTTTGGTATTCCCATGATGTTCAAGGCAATCAACCAGCAGTTCGGAACGAATCTGGCGGTTGCCAATATTTCCGGTTTCGTCTATGCGATGATCGCTCTGGGACTGAACCAGTCGGGCTTTATGGCTGAGATTATCCGTTCGGCCCTGCAGTCCGTTGACCTGGGCCAGATCGAAGCAGCACATGCACTCGGCATGACGTATCCGCAGACACTGCGCCGCATCATTCTGCCGGAGGCCTTTGAGGTTGCGCTTCCGACCCTTGGAAACTCTTTTATCAGTATCATCAAAGGAACGTCTCTTGCCTTTACCTGCGCCGTTGTCGAGATTACCGCACAGGGCCAGATTATTGGAGGAAGAACGTATCGCTACTTTGAAGTTTACGTTTCACTGGCCATCATTTACTGGCTGGTAACACTGGTGATCGAGCAGATCATCCGCGTAATTGAAAATAAAATCCGGATTCCGGACCAGGTAGAGCTGGCGTCCGCAAACGGGGAGGGTAAGAAAAATGATAAAAATTGATCATTTATCAAAAAAATATAACGACAACGTGGTGCTCGACGACATCAGCCTCGAGATCAAAAAGGGAGATGTTGTGGGAATCATCGGTCCTTCCGGAACCGGAAAATCAACGCTTCTGCGCTGCGTCAACCGCCTTGAGACACCGGAGAAGGGAACGGTGACGATCGGGGACAAGGTGATCGGCCTTTCCGAGCGGAAACCGAAAGAGCTTCTGTATTTAAGACAGAACACAGGAATGGTGTTCCAGCGGTTCAATCTGTTTGAGAAGAAAACCGCACTGGAAAATGTGATGGAAGGCCTGATTGTTGTCAAGAAGATGAAAAAAGACGAGGCCAGAGCCATTGCATTAGAAGAACTGAAACTGGTCGGCATGGAGAAATGGGCAAACCACTATCCGAAACATATGTCCGGCGGACAGCAGCAGAGGGTGGCGCTCGCAAGAGCCCTCGCCATGAAACCGCAGATTCTGCTGCTCGACGAGCCGACTTCAGCCCTTGACCCGGAGCTGGTTGGAGAGGTTCTGGATGTTATTAAAAAAGTTGCGGCACAGGGATATACAATGCTTCTGGTTTCCCATGAGATGAACTTTATCCGCCATGTGTCGAACCGTGTGATCTTCCTTGATAAAGGACACGTAGTAGAAGACGGAACACCGAAAGAAGTATTCGAGCATCCGCAGAATCAGAGAACACGGGAGTTCTTCAGCAAGATGCATATTATGGCGCAGCCTGAGTATGTTATTTAAATTGCGGACATAGCCAAAGAGTAGGAGAAAATATTATGATAGATGAGAAAAGAATTGCTGATTTTTTTGCGGAGCTGGTATCTATCGATTCGCCGTCCTTAGAGGAGCGCGAGATGGCGGACACCTTAAAAATAAAATTCGCCGAAATCGGGGTTACGCTTACAGAAGATCATACGCAGGAGCAGACCGGCTCCAATGCGGGCAATCTGTTCGCGCGCATTCCGGGCAGCCTTGCAGGAGCCCCGGTTCTCTTTGCGGCCCACATGGACACTGTTGAGCCTGCAAAAGGAAAAAAAGCCGTCTCCCATGAGGATGGAACCGTAACGAGCGACGGCACGACAGTTCTTGGCGCCGACGACCTCGCCGGTGTGACAGCCATCTATGAAGCTGTCCGCCACCTCATCGAGACCAAAACACCGCACCGCCCGATCGAAATTCTGATCTCGACTGGTGAGGAGCTGTACTGCAAAGGCGCAAATGCCTTCGACTACAGCCAGGTGCAGGCAAAAGAAGCATACGTTCTGGATTTAAGCGGCGCGATCGGTGCAGCCGCCTACGCGGCACCGACACTCGTTTCCTTCGCGGTGAAAATCCAGGGAAAAGCCGCCCACGCCGGTTTCCACCCGGAGGACGGCATCAACAGCATCCAGGCGGCCGCCCGCGCAATCGCACAGCTTCCGCAGGGCCACGTGGATGAAAGCACCACTGCCAACATCGGAAAAATCGGCGGCGGCTCCGGTACCAACATCGTTTCGGAAAGCTGCGTGATCGAAGGCGAAATTCGAAGCCTGAACCACGAGACGGCCATGGAGCTTCTGGAAACATATCACAGAATCTTCCAGCAGGAAGCAGAGAAGATTGGTGCGAAGCTGGTCTGGGAAGAAAAACTGAATATCCATGCGTATGAGACGCTGCTGACAAGCGATGCCGCAAGGCATTACGAGAGCGCCGTTGCAGAAGAAGGCCTGACCGCTGCATTCGAAAAAACTTTCGGCGGCAGCGACAACAACGTCTTTGCACAGCACGGCATCGAAGGGCTTGTCATCGCAACCTCGATGAATCAGGTACACAGCTGCGCCGAGTACACAAAAATTCCGGAGATAGCCAGGTGGCGCGGATTGTGGCCAATCTTGCCGCACCGCAGGAAGCCTGAACAGATCCCGGACGAAAAAACAGAATACGTAAAAAATCCCCAAAGCCCGCCGGCAGATGTGAAAACAAAAACCGGCGGGCTTTTCCTGTTTCCGGCACGGCTTGCCACGCAGAGAAAAATAGTCTATAATAGGGAAAAGCTTCCGGTGCATGCCGGAATTTAACACCAGTAGACAAGAAGTCCCCCGCTTCTAAAGCGGTGGGATGAATTATTAAAAGAAACATAACGGCAGTGGCGGGCGGAGAAAAATCGGTATCCTCCACTGACATGAGGTAAGTCACAGTCGAACTATTTTCGACATGTCAGACTCTGTGAAAATACCGACTGTGAGTGAAACAAGAATAAAAGAGGAGAAACAATGATACAGACACCAATTCAGAAACTGGAATTTCCAAACGACAGAAATGTCCGACTGTACTGCAAGAGAGAGGATCTTCTCCCGTTTTCCCTGGGCGGAAATAAAGTGCGGATCGGACGCGCCTTTTTCCGTGACATGCAGGAGAAAAACAAAGACTGCATGATCATCTACGGAAACAGCAGATCCAACCTCTGCCGCGTGCTGGCCAATCTGTGCTGTGCCGAGAAAATTCCATGCTATATGATCTGTCTTCCGAAGAAAACGAGGAACAACCGATCGAAACCAACAACAGCCGTCTGATGAAATGGCTCGGAGCCGAAGTCATTCCGTGCAGAAAAACAGAGATTGCACAGACCGTCGAGAAGACGATGAACCGTTTGACAGAAGAGGGATATCACCCATATTATATTTTCGGGGATAAATTCGGAACGGGCAATGAAGGCACACCGGTACAGGCCTACGTGGACGGCTACCGCGAGATTCTTGCGTGGGAGAAAGAACAGAACATTTCTTTTTCTCATATCTTTGCAGCATCCGGAACCGGCTCGACCCAGTGCGGCCTGGTAAGCGGAAAACTGCTCGAGCAGGGAACGGAGCAGATCATCGGCCTTTCGATTTCATCCCGCGAGTACGACCGAGCCATCCGCATCATGGAGAGCGGCATTTCCGATTATTTTGCGAAGAATCATCTCGTGCTGCCGGAAGGATGGGAGAGTGAACTTCATCTGGAAATGGGATACCGCCAGGGCGGATACGGCCAGTACGATGAGCGGATTTTACAGGTGATCCGGGAAGAGTTCTGCCGGAACGGCCTTCCGCTGGATCCGACGTACACCGGAAAGGCATTCTGGGGAATGAAGCAGTACATAGAAGAACATCAGTTACAGGACTGCGATGTGCTTTTTATCCATACCGGAGGCACGCCGCTGTTCTATGACTGCATTCTGAACGATACCGATGGAGGAAAAAAATGAAACTGATTTCAATAGTCATCCCATGCTACAATTCCGAGGCAACGATCCGGAAAGTTGTAGAGATGGTGATGGAAGAATTCAAGAAAATGGACGGATATGACTGCGAATTTGTCCTGGTGAACGACGGTTCCCCGAAAGACAATACGTATGGGGAGATCAAGAAGCTCGGTGAGCAGTATCAGAATGTCAAGGGCATCAACCTGCTGCGCAATTTCGGCCAGCACAATGCGCTGATGGCGGCACTCCACTACACCGAAGGAGACTTTATTCTCGGCATGGACGATGACATGCAGACACATCCGTCCCAGATCAGCAAACTGATCCACAAGATGGAAGAAGGATACGATCTGGTTTACGGCTGCTATCCGAAACGGAAAAATTCGTTCCTGAAAAATGTCACCAGCAAACTGAACGAAGTTTCCTCCCGGATTCTTCTCGGACGGCCAAAAGACATCGTTTCCAGCAATTTCTGGATGATTACCCGCCAGATCAAGGACGAGGTGGTAAAATACGACAGCTTCAATCCCTATATTGACGGCATTTTCTACCGCACGACACACAAAATCGGAAATGTAGAGGTGGAGCATTTCAAACGTGCAGTGGGAACTTCCAACTATACGTTAAAGAAACTGATCAAATTGTGGCTTGCCTACTGGAACTATTCTGTAATTCCGCTTCGCATATCGTCCGTTCTCGGCGGAGTTTCTGCAGCCGGCGGTTTTCTGGCAGCCATCATGATTGCCATCCGAAAGCTCATCGATCCGACCGTGATGGTTGGCTGGTCTTCTACGATCTGCGCCATCGTTGTCTTTTCCGGATTGATTCTGATGGTGCTCGGCATCATCGGAGAATATATCGGAAAGATGATTCTGATTCTGAACCGCACGCCGCAGTATATTGTGCGGGAAACCATTAACGTATCTGATGAGGAAGAAAAAAAGTGAAAAAAATCATGATTTTAGGTGCCGGTATTTACCAGGTGCCGCTGATCCGGACTGCACGCAGAATGGGTCTTTACACAATCGTAGTGAGTATTCCCGGCGATTATCCGGGTTTTGCACTTGCAGATAAAATTTATGAACTGAATACGCGGGATAAAGAAGCGATTCTTGCGGCGGCGGAAAAAGAACAGATCGACGGAATCTGTACATCGGGAACCGATGTGGCCGTCAGCACAATCGGCTATGTCTGTGAAAAGATGCATCTGTCCGGCATTCCGTATGAGGCGGCGGAAATTCTGACCGATAAGGCAAAGATGAAAGACGCATTCCGGCAGGGCGGCGTTTCCGCGGCAGACGGGATGCGGGTAAGAAGCGCAGAGGAGGCACAAAAAGCCGCAGAACAGCTTGGATACCCGGTTGTCGTAAAACGGGTGGACAGTTCAGGAAGCCGCGGAATTACCGTGGTGGAGCATTCCGGACAGATCGAAGAAGCGTATGAAAATGCGAGAAACGGTTCGGCAAGAGATTATGTGCTGGTTGAAAAATTCCTCCGCGGAACGGAGATCGGCGTGGATGGATTTGTGCAGAACCACAAACTGGTCTTTCTGGCACCGCACACGAAATTTGTATACCGCGGTGCACACACGACCGTTCCGGTCGGCCACGCATTTCCGTATGGATGCAGCGGGGCACTGCGGGAAGAAATTGCCCGCCAGATGCAGCTGGCCGTCACCGCATCCGGTGCCGATCAGTGCTCCGTCAATGCGGATGTCTTTGTGGACGGAGAGAAGGTCTGGATCATTGAAATGGGCGGAAGAACCGGGGCAACCTGCATTCCGGAACTGATTTCAACGTATTACGGATTTGATTTTTATGAGCAGATGATCAAAAGCGCCTCGGGGAAGAAACGGATTTTCAGCAGACGGAAAGCTGCCCGTGCATGGCAAAACTGCTGCTGAGTCCGGTAAGCGGAACCATCACACAAATCGACCGGGATCAGGTCGAACGTCTGCGTCAGGAAGGGCTGGAGCTTGTCCTGGATTATCCGGAGGGGCATGAAGTTTCTGCCATGGCAGATGGAACTGACCGGATCGGCCATGTGATTGTAAAGACTGACCGGGAAGCGGAACTGGATGAGCAGATGAAGCGGGTGTACCGCTGTATCTGGATTGATGGAAAAAATCTGGAGACAATCTGGGAAGAGAAAACAGCAAAATAAAAAACCCGGAATCTTTTCAAGACCTCAGAAGAGGAGCGAAAGGATTCCGGGTTTTGCGTTGCCAGGCATATCAATATCCGGTGGACCAATTTTGATTACACTGTTTTTAAAGGCTTCATCATCATCCGATAGTAGACTGGAATCAGCAGTGCAATTGCACCGAACCAGGCAAGCGGGCTTGCGATGCAGACGGCAGTGTAGCCTAAGAAGCGTGACAGCCAGACGGTAGCAGCAAGACGCATCACAAGCTCGACCATGCATGCGGCAAACGGTGCGCGTCCGTTCTGCATACTCTGAATCGAGGTGCGGTAGACGGCGAGAAGGCCGAGCAGGAAGTAGAACGGCGCTTCGATCGTCAGGAATGCATCGGAATAATGGTAAGAATCCGTGATTTCGCTCGAAAAGCTTGGTGAGCAAGTGCATCTGTCCCGCGAGGTCTGCTGCCGCCTCTTCCGGAAAATGACGGGAAAGACGGTGACGCAGTATCTCGAGGAATACCGTGCGTCCAAAAGCCTGCCGCTCGTCGAAAGCGGCTTTTTGCCACGAAAAATATGTTACATCTGTTTGATTGCCTGCAGCATTTCAAGATCCGAAGCAGTCACCTTGATATTGGAAACCATCGTTCGTCCGTCCGGCTTTTTCACCGTGACTTCGAGAATCGTTCCCTCCTCGATCTGCGAGGATGCGAGATCGCTCATGAATTTTACGAACTTCGGGTGGTTTTGGGCGAAACGGTCTCTCAGATTTTTTAATTCCATTAACTTCATTGGGTTAAATGCCATTCTTTTTTCTGTCCTTTCTATTCGAAACTTCTTTTGAAACATGAAAGTATTGTAACATGGAAAAGAAAAAATGCAAGCGGATAAAAAGAGAAAAGACAGAGATACTGGGAATAAGAGAAAAGATTCTCAATTAGAATGGGAGAAAAACGAATGAAAGCGAAGAAGTATCTGCTGTTTTTTCTTTTGGGCTACTGCATTTATATTGCCATCGAAGTCACCTACCGCGGTTACAGCTTCCGCCTGATGGGTATTGCCGGAGGACTGTCCCTTGCAGGAATCGGAATGCTGGAAGACGCCGGGCTGCGCCGCTTTCCGCTGGCGTTTCAGATGATGGTATCCGCCGTCCTGATTACGGCCATCGAGCTGTATTCGGGGATGTTTTCCCTGAGGGTGCTGCATTACCGCATGTGGGACTATAGTACGCTGCCGTTTTCCCTCTGTGAAGGATTAATCTGCCCGTGGTTTTTCGGGATCTGGTATCTGCTCTCGGTGGTTGGGATTTTTCTTACGGACTATGTGAGCTATTATATCTTCCACGAGGGGACGCACCCGGTGTATCGAAAGAAGAAAAAGGGTTGTGCCGAAGGGGAGTTCGTTATAAAATAAGAAAAAACAACCCAGGCAGGAGGTCCTCATGGAAAACGAAAAAAATTATCTGGAATATCTCGCAGAATTGTACCCGACCATCGAAAAAGCAGCGACCGAAATCATCAATCTGCAGTCCGTTATCAACCTTCCCAAAGGCACGGAGCATTTCCTTTCGGATATTCATGGCGAATACGAAGCCTTTTCTCATGTACTCCGCAACGGTTCCGGTGCCGTGCGAAAGAAGATTGACGATGTCTTCGGCCACACGCTCGGCATTTCGGAAAAACGTGCGCTTGCAACCCTTATCTATTACCCGAGAGAGCGCCTGGAGATGGAGAAAAAGCAGCAGGAGGACATCGATGACTGGTACAAGGTCATGCTGTACCGCCTGATCGACGTCTGCAAAATCGTTTCTTCCAAATACACCCGTGCCAAAGTGCGGAAAGCCCTGCCGGCGGATTATGGCTATATCATCGAGGAGCTGATTACCGAAAAGCCGGAGGTGCTCGACAAAGAAGCATACTACGAGGCGATCATCCAGACTATCCTCGAAATCGGAAGCGCCGAGAACTTCATCATTGCCGTGGCAGAGCTGATTCAGCGGCTCGTTGTTGATCATCTCCACATCATCGGCGACATCTTTGACCGCGGTCCGGAGCCGTATAAAATCATGGACTGCCTGATGAATTACCATTCCCTCGATATCCAGTGGGGCAACCACGATGTGCTCTGGATGGGCGCTGCGACCGGCCAGCCGGCGTGCGTGGCCAGCACGATCCGCATCTGCCTCCACTACGGCAATCTCGATGTGCTGGAGGACGGCTACGGCATCAATATGCTTCCGCTTGCCACCTTTGCTCTCGAGACGTACGGCGATGATCCGTGCGAATGCTTTGCCGCAAAAGGCGGCGAGGACAGCGGAAATTCCCAGCAGATGCTGGAGCGCCGCATGCACAAGGCCATCACCGTAATGCAGTTAAAGCTCGAGAACCGTCTGATCCGTGAGAACCCGGAGTACGGCATGGAAAACCGCCGTCTGCTGGAAAAGATCGATTACCAGAACGGAACGGTGACGATGGGGGAGAAAACGTATGCTCTGCGCGACAAGAGCTTTCCGACGATCGACCCGGCGCATCCGGACGAGCTGACAGAAAAAGAGGCAGAAGTGCTCGATAAGCTGATCTTCGCCTTCCGAAACAGCGAAAAACTGCAGGCGCACGTCGATTTCCTGCTCAAAAAAGGAAGCCTCTACCTCGTTTACAATGGAAATCTGCTGTACCACGGCTGCATGCCGATGAATGAGGACGGCACCTTAAAAGAGGTACAGGTCGACGGAAAGAAATACAAGGGAAAAGCACTGTACGATATCCTCGAGCACAACGTGCGCCGCGCATTTGTAAGCCGCGATCCGAAAAAACGGGAGCAGGGCCGCAATACGCTGTGGTATCTGTGGACCGCGCCGAATTCCCCGCTGTACGGCCGCGACAAGATGACAACATTTGAGCGGTATTTCCTCGCAGAAAAAGAGACCTGGACCGAGGTGAAAAACGCGTATTACCGCCTGATCGAGAAAGAGGAGACGGCGGACCGGATCTTACAGGAGTTCGGGCTTGCCGGTGAAAATGTACATATTATCAACGGCCACGTCCCGGTACACCAGAGTGCCGGTGAAAGCCCGGTCAAATGCGGCGGCAAGGTGCTGATCATCGACGGCGGCTTCTGCAGGGCGTACCACAAAGAAACCGGCATCGCGGGTTACACGCTGATTTACAACTCGTACGGCCTCAGCCTCACCGCGCACGAGCCGTTTGAATCGACGGAAAAAGCAATCCAGGAGGAGAAGGATATTGTCTCCCGCCAGGTGGCGGTGCGGTACAACATGAAGCGCCAGTTAGTCGGCGATACGGATCAGGGACGGCAGATCCGGCAGCGCATCCGTGAATTAAAGGAACTGATCGAGGCGTACCGCACGGCTCAGTTAAAAGAGCTTCTTTAAATCAAGGGTTTTCAACTGCGCCGGAAAATGGTATAATCAAAACAGTGTGCGCAGATGGAAACACTGTGCGCTGGAACAGATGGAAAGAAGGAAGAAACATATGAGGCATGGATTGCCAGGATGACAGAAGATAACATAGATCAGAGCGCGATCGAAAAAGCAGGAGAAATTCTGAAAAACGGCGGTCTGGCGGCATTCCCGACCGAGACCGTATATGGTCTTGGCGGAAATGCGCTGGATGCCAAAGCTTCCGAGAAAATTTATGCGGCAAAGGGCCGTCCGTCGGACAACCCGCTGATCGTCCACATCGGAAGAATGGAGGACCTCGAAACCGTAGCGGCAAACGTGCCGGAGAGTGCACGCAAACTGGCAGCTGCATGCTGGCCGGGACCACTGACGATGATTTTTGAGAAAACAAATGCCGTTCCGCTCGAGACGACGGGAGGCCTTACCTCCGTAGCCGTGCGCTACCCGAGCAACAAAGTGGCAAACGCACTGATCTTAGCCGGAGGCGGCTTCATCGCAGCGCCGAGCGCCAATACATCAGGCCGGCCGAGCCCGACGAAAGCCGAGCATGTGATCGAGGACCTTGGGGACAAAATTGACTGTATCATCGACGGAGGAGACGCCGAGATCGGCCTCGAATCCACCATCGTCGATTTTACAGAGGAGATTCCGACGATTCTCCGCCCGGGCTATTACAACAAAGAGATGCTGGAAAAAGTGCTTGGAACCGTGCGTGTCGATCCGGGAATCCTTGCGGAGGACAGCCATGTGCGTCCGAAGGCACCGGGCATGCGCTACAAACATTATGCGCCGAAGGCAGACCTTACGATTATCCAGGGCGAGATGGAACGGGTGATTCCGGAAATCAACCGCCTTGCCGCAGAACAGGAAAAGGCAGGAAAGAAAGTGGGCGTAATCTGCACCGATGAGACACGGGAGCAGTACACCACAGGAGATATCAAGAGCATCGGGCTGCGCGCCGAAGATGAGACGATCGCGCATCACCTGTTTGCGATTCTGCGCGACTTCGATGAGGACGGCGTGGAGGTGATTTATTCCGAGGCTTTCGACACCCCGCGTATGGGGCAGGCGATCATGAACCGCCTGTTAAAAGCCGCAGGCCACAAAGTAGCAGAGGTATAACAGTGAAACATTACAGCAGGATTTTATTTGTGGACGCGGACGATACCGCGCGCGCACCGATGGCGAAGGCGATTCTGCAGAGCAAAGAGCTTCCGTGGCCGATGGAAATTGGTTCCCGCGGGCTTGTCGTTCTGTTTCCGCAGCCGGTCAACCAGAAGGTAGAGGCAGTGCTTGCGCGCAACGGGCTTTCGGCCAAAGACCACACCACCACACCGCTTACCGCGGAGGACATCAACGACGACACGCTGCTTCTTGTGATGGAGGACAGTCAGAGGGAAAAGATCCGTGAGGACTTCCCGGATGCGCCCCATCTGCAGACGATCGCCGGATTTCTGCGGCTGGCAGGAGACATCCCCGCCTTTACGGGGAACCGCTTACCGAATACGGAAAATGTTATGAAGCGCTGGAATTCCTGATTGAAGGTGTTCTTGCGCGGCTGAAAGAGGAGGAAGAACAATGATAGCTTTAGGATGCGACCACGGCGGATATGAGCTGATGCAGGAGGTAAAAGCATATCTGGACAAACAGGGACTGGAATATCAGGACTTCGGATGCTACAGCAACGAGGCAGTTGATTATCCGGTTTACGCCAGAAAAGTAGGCCATGCGATCCAGAACGGAACGTGTGATAAGGGAATCCTGATCTGCGGAACCGGCATCGGCATTTCTATCACGGCAAACAAAATGGAAGGAATCCGTGCAGCACTCTGCACCGACTGCTTCTGCGCAGAGGCAACCCGCCTGCACAACGATGCCAACGTACTGGCGATGGGAGGACGCGTTGTAGGCCCTGGCCTTGCAATCAAAATCGTAGAAACCTTCCTGAACACTCCATTTTCCGGAGAAGAGCGTCACGAACGCCGGATTCACTTGATTGAGCATGAAGGAGAAAATGAATAAATTTTAAACAAAGGAGAAGGGAAAATGGCAAGAACAGTCATCATGGATCACCCACTGATCCAGCACAAAATCGGTATTATCAGAAAGAAAGACACAAGCTCCAAGGAGTTCCGCGAGATGATCAGCGAGATTGCAATGCTGATGTGCTACGAGGCAACCAGAGAGCTGCCGCTCACAGACGTTGAAATTGAAACCCCGATCTGCAAAACAACCGTAAAAGAGCTCGAAGGAAAGAAAATGGCAGTTGTGCCGATCCTCCGTGCCGGTCTTGGTATGGTAGAAGGTATGCTGGCTATGATTCCGGCAGCAAAAATCGGACACATCGGTCTGTACCGTGATCCGGAAACCCTGGCACCGGTTGAGTATTACTGCAAACTTCCGTCAGACATCGCAAGCCGTGAAGTATTTGTAACCGACCCGATGCTGGCAACCGGCGGTTCTGCAACGGCAGCCATCACCATGCTGAAAGAAAAAGGCGCAAAGAAGATCCACTTCATGTGCATCATCGCATCTCCGGAAGGAATCGAGAAAATGCATGAGGTTCACCCGGATGTCGATGTTTTCGTCGGAGCACTGGATGACCATCTGAACGAGCACGGCTACATTGTACCAGGCCTCGGCGATGCCGGAGACCGTATCTTCGGTACGAAATAAGAGCGGAAGCAAAGTACGTTAAGAAAACACAGGGGAAATGGGTATGAGCGATAAACGAGAGGATTATATTTCCTGGGATGAATATTTCATGGCAGTTGCCCAGCTTGCCGGTATGCGCTCGAAGGATCCGCACACACAGGTGGGAGCCTGCATTGTGAGCGAGGACAACAAGATTCTGTCCATGGGATACAACGGTTTCCCGAGAGGCTGCTCGGACGACGAGTTCCCGTGGGGAAAGACAAGTGAAAATCCGCTGGAAAACAAGTATCTTTACACAACGCACAGTGAACTGAACGCCATCCTGAATTACCGCGGCGGAAGCCTCGAGGGAGCCAAGCTGTATGTGACATTGTTCCCATGCAATGAGTGCTGCAAGGCGATTATCCAGGCGGGAATTAAAACGGTGATCTACGACTGCGACAAGTACGCGGACACCCCGTCCGTGATCGCATCGAAACGGATGATGAAGGCGTCCGGAGTCACTTTTCAGAAATACCACCGCACAGGGCGGGAAATTACCATGTCCCTGTAGCAGAAAAGATAATAGAAGGAGCGCGCCTGAACGAACAGAAAGTTCAGACGCGCTTCGTCTGTATACACGAAAAGACAAGAAACGGGAGGGCACCATGGAGAGCAATTTCGAATGGATTACGGCAAACGGGGATATCGGCATCCGCTTTTTCCACAGCATCGACGATGGCGGCTACAGCAACCCGCCGCACTGGCACAACGATCTGGAGATCATTTATCTTCTGGAAGGCCGTCTGAAAGTGCGTTTCGGTGACGGCGGCGAGCGGCAGATCGGGGCAGATGAACTTCTCGTCATCAACTCCGGCACGATCCACGCCGTGACAGCCTATCCGAATCAGGCCATCGTCCTGCAGGTTCCGTACGAGATGCTGCTGCAGTACATGGAGCGTTACGATCAGCTTTACTTTGTTGTGGATGAAAGACCGGCCAGTGAGGCGGAAAAACAAAAACTCGCAGAATTCAAAGCAGTTCTCCGGGAGATGGACGAGGTGTACGGTGCGCAGAAAGAAGGGTATCAGTTAAAATTCGACAGCCTTCTTCTTGAAGCACTGTACCGCTTACTGGTGGACTATGCGGTGCGGATCGGAAAAGAACACATTCCGCAGAATCAGAAGGCCGTACAGCAGATCCGCGAGGTCATGCGGTATATTGAGGAGCATTACGCCAAAAAGCTGACGGTGGCGCAGGTCGCGGAGCACTTTGGTTATACGCCGAATTATCTGTCGAAGCTTCTGAAACGGTACCTCGGTCTGACGGTCTACCAGTATCTGTATGAAATCCGGCTCGACCGGATCTGCCGCGACCTGCAGCATCCCGAGGCGCGGATCATGGAACTTCTGCCGAAACACGGCTGCGAAAACTACAAGTCGGTGTCGCGTCTGTTTAAGGAGCGGTACGGCTGCAGCATGAAGGAAATGCAGAAGCGGTATGAAAAGGAAAAAGGAGACCGCCCGATGGGCCAGTGGGTAAGAATCAGAAAAGCGGAAATGCCTAATTTTCTGCCGAAAAAGGCACTAAACAAGAAGAAGAGAGCATGGTATAGTGGAAGCATGAAACAGCGGATTTTCAGTAAATGCCGCAAAACATGTGAAAAATGGAGTGTGGAAAATGAAAGCAAAACAGATTACAACGTACCATGTAAAAGGGGAAGCAAAAACCTGGGAAAAAGCGCTGGCACCGGAAGACGAGTCCAAGAGCGTAAAAATGATTGAGTCGAACGTCATCAACCTGTATCCGGACTTTGCGTTCCAGACCATCGAGGGCTTCGGCGGCGCCATGACCGAGAGCAGCGCATACCTGCTGTCCCGTATGGATGAGGAAACACAGAATCAGGCATTACAGGATATTTTCGGACCGGACGGCCTTCATGCAAGATTTGTCCGCGTGCCGATCGACAGCTGTGACTATTCCCTTGAGGAGTATCAGGCAGTCGCAGACCCGATCGCAGACCCGGATCTGGCAACCTTCTCGATCGACCGCGACCGCAAATATGTCCTTCCGATGCTGAAAAAAGCCATCGAAATCTCCGCAGAGCCGATCAGTGTTCTGATGAGCCCGTGGTCTCCGCCGTATCAGTGGAAAACTGCACCGAAGATCGCAAAGAATGATGCTGCTGTTTACGGTGCAATGGGAATGCCGGTTCCGGAAGAGATTCCGCAGAGAAACCACGGCGGCAGCCTGAAACCGGAGTATTACGGAAGCTGGGCAAAATACGTCGTAAAATATCTGCAGGCATACCTCGATGAGGGAATCCCGGTGACGATGCTGAGCCTGCAGAACGAGACCGTAGCGGCTACCACCTGGGACAGCTGCGTATGGACACCGGAAGAGTCCAAAACCTACCTGAAAGATTATCTGTATCCGGAGATGAAAAAAGCAGGCCTGACGGACAAGATCGGCATCTTCATCTGGGATCACAACAAAGAGCGTATGATCGAGCACGTTCTGACCGTCCTTGACGAGGAGACCATGGACATGGTAGCCGGTATCGCATTCCACTGGTATTCCGGCGACCACTTCGAGGCTGTTGAGCTGATGAAACAGAAATACCCGGACAAAACCTTCATGCTTTCCGAGTGCTGTGCCCTTCACATGCCGGGCAGAATCGGTTTTGGCGACGGTAGTTTCGGACCGGTGAACTTCCAGACACCAGAGTACGTCGATTACCTTGACGCCGCAGATTATGCACACGATATGATCGGAAACCTGAACGCCGGCATGAACCGCTGGATCGACTGGAACTTCCTCGTAGACAAAGACGGCGGCCCGCGCCACGTACCGATGGGATTCACCTCAGGTCTGATTGTGGATGATGATTTCCATTACCGCAAACCGATCATGTACCACTACATCGGCCATATTTCCAAATATATTGCTCCGGGTGCAAAACGCATCGGCTGGAGCAAATACGGAGCAAACCTGGATGTAACGGCCGCAGTCAATCCAGACGGAAGCTACGTTGTGATCCTGCTGAACCGCACAAAAGAGGATTCCGGCAGCTTCCTGCGTGTCAACGGACATATCATGCGTGTCGATCTTCCGGCAGAGACACTCAGCACGGTTGTAATCGAGAAATAAAAAGCAAAAATAAAAAAATGCCTTCTGTGCAGAATGGAAACAGTCTGCACAGAAGGCATTTTTGTAAGATAAGATTTATTTTTGATCGGAATCGGAAGAATCTGAGTTTTTCTCTTCGGTCGAAGGCTTTGCCGGTGTATACGGCGCATCAACCGAAGACTCTTCCGTGGCCAGCTTTGTCAGCGCTTTGCGCAGCCGGTAGCCCGGGAAGTGGAAGACTTCGGCCTCGTCGATCTTCTTTTTCTGATATGGGATCGCCTGTCTCGTTTCCGGATCAATGTGGTCCATGTGGAAGTAAAATGCATCGTCATCCGGCAGGTGATGTTTTTCAAGACGACGGTTGGCGAAGTTGCGGCAGACCGTGCAGATAATGGCACAGACCGGAACGGCGATGATCATGCCAAAGACACCCCAGAAGCCGCCGCCGATCAGAATCGAGATGATGATAAGGAAGCTGGACACACCGGTCGTCTCGCCGAGGATTTTCGGTCCTAAGAAGTTTCCGTCAAACTGCTGCAGGAGAACGACGAAAATCAGGAAATACAGTGCCTGCAGAGGGTCGATCAGAAGGATCAGCAGAAGACACGGAACGGCGCCGAGGAACGGGCCGAAAAACGGAATGATATTCGTCACACCGATGATTACGCTGACCAGCAGTGCGTACGGGGTGCCGATCAGGCTCGTCACAAGATAGCAGATGGCACCGATGATGATCGAATCGATGACTTTTCCAACGAGGAATCCGCTGAATTCCTGGTTCACATACTGGCAGTCGCGGATCACGGCATTTCCGTGATCCAGACCGAGCAGCGCGTAGACTGCTTTTTTCAGCTTGGCAATGTAGCTTTCCTTGTTGTACAGCATGTAGATCGCAACGATCGCGCCAAGCAGAATGTTTTTGAAAAACGTAACCATGTTGACGAGCTGTCCGGAGAGGTTCAGAAGGAACGTACGGAGCATCGGCATCAGGTCATTGGTCAGCCAGTTGGAAAGCTTTGCGGAGAACATGGAGATGTACTGGTCTGCCGTCTGCTGCATCTCCGGGTAATTCGCCAGCACTTTTGTGGCAAAATCCTGAATGTTGTTTGCATAGTTGGAGAAGTTGGAGACAATGTTTGTGATACTTGAGAACAGCTCCGGGATCAGGGTCGCAATGAGTCCGTACAGCGCGAAAAGCATGGCGACGTACGTCAGAAGAATCAAAAGCGCCCGTACAAGCTTTTTGCAGCGTACCGACTGTGTTTTTCCGTGGCGGGCGAAGAGTCTGGCGATGATCCGCTGTTCTATGAAGTTAATGATCGGGCTGATCACATAGGCGAGAATCAGGGCTGCAATCAGGGGGGAGAGAATGTCGAGGACATTGTGAAAGGCGGTCCGCACAGAAGTCTGGTGGAAGAGCAGGTAGTAAAAAATCATGGACGCTGCAAGTACCAGAAAGGCAGTAACGCCGGCCCGGACATATTTTCGGTAACGATCCAGTTTCATAAAAATGTAAATCCCCTTTCGAATTTTATTAACCTCTATTATACACATGCAATCCCCAAAATACAACCGCAACCACACTTGCGGGAAAAAAAGGAAACTGCTATACTGGAAAAGCAGATTTAGAAAAAGGAGATAACAAATTTGAAGATAAAAATGCCGCCAAGCGTAAATATGGTAATCGATTCCCTGCATGCGAAAGGCTTCGAGGCGTACGCGGTCGGAGGCTGTGTGCGCGATACGATTCTTGCGCGGGAGCCGGACGACTGGGATATTACAACCTCTGCTTCCCCACAGCAGGTAAAAGAAATTTTTGACCGCACCGTGGATACGGGACTGGAGCACGGAACGGTAACAGTTCTGGCCGGAAGCGGCGCGCACGAGGTCACGACGTACCGCATCGACGGAGAGTATGAGGACGGCCGCCATCCGAAAGAAGTGGTCTTTACCTCCAGCCTCGCCGAGGATCTGCGCCGCCGTGATTTTACGATCAATGCGATGGCATACAACAACGAAGAGGGGCTTGTGGATCTGTTCGATGGAATCAGGGATTTACAGCGCAAAGTCATCCGCTGTGTCGGAAATCCGACCGAGCGGTTCAGTGAGGATGCACTGCGGATCCTGCGCGCCCTCCGCTTTTCCGCACAGCTCGGCTTCAAACTCGATCCGGTAACACTGGATGCCATCATAGCACTCGCGCCGACGCTTGAAAAAATCAGCGCCGAGCGGATCCGTGTGGAACTGAATAAACTGCTGATCTCGAAGCGGCCGGAGTACATGGAGGCCGTCTATGAGGCGGGTATTACAAAGATTGTGCTGCCGGAGTTTGATGAACTGATGAAAACGCCGCAGAACAATCCGCACCACTGCTATAATGTCGGTGAGCACACGATTGCCGCTCTGCAGCACGTTCCGGCAGATCCGATTCTGCGCTGGACGATGCTGCTCCACGACATTGCAAAACCGGCGTGCCGCACAACGGATGAGGCCGGCATCGATCATTTTAAAGGCCACGCACCGGCGGGGGAGAAAATGGCGAAAGCGATTCTGCGCCGTCTGAAATTCGACAACGAAACCATCCGCCAGGTCGCAGCATTGATCCGCTGGCATGACTGCCGCATGGCTCCGGAGAAACCGGTGATCCGCCGTATTCTGAACAAACTCGGCCCGGAGCTGTTCGAAAAACTGATGATCGTGCAGGAAGCCGATACGATGGCCAAAAGCCTGTACCAGCGGGAGAAAACCCTGGAACGGATCGAAAAGGTAAGGGAGTGCGTCAGAGAAATTCTCGATAACGGCGACTGCTTTACGTTGAAAATGCTGGCCGTTTCCGGCAAAGATCTGATGGAACTCGGTGTCCCGAAAGGCCCGAAAATCGGCGAATGCCTGAACGCGGCGCTGGAAGAAGTGATGAAAGATCCGGCGAAGAATACAAAAGAATACCTGACAGAGTACGTAAAAACACTGCTGTAAAGCCAAAACGGCAAACAAGAGAGCCGGGGACAGAACAATCCGTCCCCGGCGCTCTTTTGTTTTTTGCTGGTTTTATACGTTCAGATCGCGCAGCAGATCCGCATACCAGCAGAACACATGGGCAATGCGGTACAGTTCGCTCTCCTTGGAGACGGTGCGCCACAGCTCTTTATAGCTGTGCAGCCACCGTTCGAGATCTCCGGCGAGTGCAAAACAGTCTTCTTTCTCCGGCAGAGTGCCCTCGGAAAGAAGGGAAGCGCGCAGGAACGGCAGCAGGCGGTTCAGCACTTTCAGGCCGTCTGCGGCGAGCAGGTACGCATAGATCATCGGACGGTTCTCCGGGCGGACGGTGCCGGCTTTCTCGTACAGAACGGCGCAGAGCGCGTCGATTGAAGCATTTGCTGCATCCGCATCGCCTTCCGCGCAGGAGCGGAGCAGTTCGGCAGCCTCTTCTTTGTTCTGATGCAGTTCGAGTGCTTCCTGTACCATAACGGCAGTGCGCCACGGATACGCATCCTGATGGCAGAGAAGATCGAGCACGGAAACAAGTTTTCCGGAAGCATCACCAAATTCCAGCACGGAAATCTGGCGGTTGATTTCCTCCTCCGGCAGAATGTCTGCATTCCAGGAGAACGCCGCGCCGTAGATCATGCCGATGCGGGAGAAGTCCGGGTGATTGATGTGGCCGTAATCGCCCCAGTCAGTGTTCAGAAGTCCCATCGCATGGCATTCGTGGCCGTAGCGCGCCATTCTGGAAATGTTTTCATACGCCTCATGATACTTGTTGATGAGCTGGTTCCATCCCTGTACGCCCGGGCACACATACAGATGCTCGGCACCGGAATTGGCAAGGCGGGTCAGACGCTCCGATGAAACATTTGACGCATAATCCCAGTGGAGGCAGATCAGGTTCTTCGGCAGGAGATGATAAACTTCCGGCTCCTGGCTGATGACATCACTCCAGAACATCGGCGTGCGGCCGGATTCAGTGATATAGTTGGCAAGCTCTGTCACAAACTCGGTGTAGATGACGGTGGTTCCCTTTTCCTCGGCGAGTGCGCGGGAAGCCCTTTTCCAAGGTCAAACGTTTCATCCGCGCAGAGATTGAAATACTTCGAGGAGAAGAGCTGCATATATTCGGAAAGAATGTGTTTGGCAAGGGAGAGGCTCTCCGGGTTTGTGATATCGAGCGTATGGTGCGCCTGGCGGTCATAGAAGGAGAACGGAGCCGAAGCAGAGCCTTCCAGTTCGCACAGATGTGCATACGATTTCGTGCAGAGCAGCTTGTACAGATGGCCGAAGCTTGCAAGCGACGGAACGAGATCAATGCCAAGTCCCTTGCAGTAGCGGTCCAGCTCGAGGATGTCCTCTGCAGTGAGCGGCGTATCGTCGCGCCACATCTCGGTCAGATCGTCGAAGAGATAGCTGTGCTCGATGTAGAGCTGAAGCTGATTGATTTTATAGAAGCTCAAGGTGGCGGCAAGCTGTTTCAGATAGGAAAGCGTCGGAACACGTCCGCGGGTCGCATCGTGGTAGAAGCCGCGGTTTTCCATG
Source organism: Blautia sp. AF34-10 (assembly GCF_003477865.1). NCBI lineage: Bacteria > Bacillati > Bacillota > Clostridia > Lachnospirales > Lachnospiraceae > Blautia > Blautia sp. AF34-10. Next base: position 51,821 of record NZ_QUED01000003.1, on the reverse strand, counting down.
GCCGGTTTGTCGGAGATCAGGACGGTTGGAAGAACAGCACCTGCCTGGCGGATCATCTGACGGAGTGTCTGCACGCCGTAGAGAACGCCGCTTTCCAGAGATCCGCAGATCGTGATGTTTTCCGGTGTGACAGCGAGGGTATAAGCCTCACGGGATAATTCCGGAGAGGCAGTCAGATAGATCAGGTGTGATCCCACCGGCTGATGACGGCGGCAGATGGCAGGACGGAATCCCGTCTGTGTCTCAATCTCCTGCTGCAGAAGCTGTGCTGCAGAAAAAAGCTCAGCCGGGCTCTCGGAATCGAGAAAAATGCGGCTGTCATAGTGAATTGTAAAGGTGCCCTCTCCGTAGGAAAGGGAAGATGGCTGTGGTAAGAAAATCATAAAAACCCTCCTTAAAATAAAATGATTTTAGAGAACCCCATAACAGGTGTTTTTCATCCTGTCAAGTTTGGAATATTTTACCATGCGGTGAAATTAAAAACAATAAAATAAGAGAAAAAGAAAACACTTTCAACATTGCTTTTGGGATGAAAGAAAAAACAGAAACCAGTATGCATGGCACAGGGCGGATACGCATACATTGAATCGTGACCCCAAAAACGATCACAACAGGGAAAGGAGTCAGGCTCTTGTATGATTATGGATTGAGTGTGCTGTCCCATTACGGTCTTACGGCTTCCGGCACAATGCGGGTGCGGGGCGCTTTATTGTGCCACACCGAACAGGGGGATAAGCTGATCAGCGAGTTCGGGACGGCGGCAGAAAAACTGGAGCAGCGGTATCTTCTACAGTGCCGCATCACGGAGTCGGGGCTCCTGCGGTGCGATCAGATTCTGCGGAACGAAGAGGGAGCGCTTGCAACGCGCGGGGACGACGGAGGAACGTACATTGTGCGGAACTGGTACCCGGGCCGGGAATGTGAGACGGGAAACAGTGAGGATCTTATCCGCGCCTCGGACGCGCTGGCGCGGCTACATACGGCAGCTCATCTGCCGGTGAAAATGGAATACCGGAGGGAATCCATCGTGGAGGAGTGCATCCGCCACAATGTGGAAATTCGAAAGATCCGAAAGTATTTGCAGACAAAAAAGAAGAAAAATGAGTTTGAAAAACTGCTGCTGGCAAGCGCCGGTCCGTATCTGGAACAGGGAGAGCGGGCGGCCGCGGAAATGAAAGCTTCTTCCTATGAAAAACTGCGGCAGCGGGCGGACGAAGAAGGCGCCGTCTGCCACGGGGAATTCAGCCAGCACAATATTCTGCTGGAAAACGGCAGAGGCGAAACGGCGGTCAATTTCGACAAGTGGAACTTCGATCTCCAGGTGGCAGATCTTGGCTATTTTATGCGGAAAATTCTGGAAAAACACGGCTGGAGCGAGCGCGCGGCAGAACGGATCTTAAACGCCTACAGCGCCAGACGGCCGCTCGATGAGGGGGAAATCGAGACACTCCGCCTCTATCTTTCCTATCCGTGGAAATACTGGAAACTGGCAAACCGCTACTACGGAAGCAGAAAATCGTGGATATCCGGGCGGAATACGGAGAAACTAAAAACACTCAATGCGCAGCAGGCAGACTGGTTGCGGTTTGTTAAGGGATCCTTCTTTTAACCGTGCGGTGGAAAAGAGTCTGTTTTGGGCAGAAATCGCCATAAAACCGCTGGTATGGGGGACTTTTTTCTTGACAAGAGAGACGCATTAGTATATAAATATATACAGCTACGCGAAAAAGCCGGTCAACGTAACAGACTGATCATCCGGAAGAAAAACAGCCGGCAGGGCAGGTCGTGTGTATCAGCGGGCCCGCGTACCATGTAAAAAACAAATGTAAGATACAGGAGGAGTAAAACTCATGAACAAAACAGAATTAGTTGCAGCTATGGCTGAGCAGACAAATTTATCCAAAAAAGATGCAGAGGCTGCTTTAAAAGCATTTATCGATGTAGTATCTGAAGAATTAAAGAAAGGTGAGAAAGTTCAGCTGGTAGGCTTTGGTACCTTCGAAGTATCCGAAAGAGCAGCAAGAGAAGGAAGAAATCCGCAGACTGGCGAGACCATGGAAATCAAAGCTTCCAAAACTCCGAAATTCAAAGCAGGAAAAGCTTTAAAGGACATGATGAACTAAGTAAAAATCTATGCGCTTAGATAAATTTTTAAAAGTATCAAGACTGATCAAGCGGCGTACCGTAGCCAATGAAGCCTGTGATGCAGGCCGTGTCCTCGTCAACGACAGACCGGCAAAAGCATCCGCACAGGTCAAGGCAGGAGATGTACTGGAAATTCAGTTCGGAAGTAAATCCGTCAGGGTAGAAGTGCTGAATGTGCAGGAAACCGTGAAAAAAGAAGAAGCACAGGAGCTTTACCGCTACTTATAAGAAGTGCGGCAGGATTCATGTGCAGCGAATAAAAAGAGAAAACCTTCATATAATGGGTGTATAGACCATTGTATGGAGGTTTTTTGTATGGGGGAGATGAACGAACAGGCGCACCGCCTTTTGCTGGAACAGCGGAAAACACTTTCTCTTGGCGGAGTGCAGGATGTGAAAAGCTTTGATGAGAACGAAGTTCTGCTCGTGACCGTCTGCGGTGTTCTTACCATCCGCGGAAAAGAGCTGCATGTGGGCCGCCTGGAGCTGGAAAAGGGAGAGGCGGATATCGAAGGCAGCATCGACAGCCTGGTCTATACGGAACATGGGCCGCTGCAGAAGAAGGGGTCTGCGCTTGCGCGGCTGTTCCGGTAAAAATGAGTGCGTATGTCACCCGGGAGCTGATTCTGTTCGCCTGTTCCATCTGGCAGGGGGCAGTCCTGGGGTTCTGGTACGATCTGATCAAGACAGTGCGGAAACTGATCCGCCACAGCCATGCGGCGGTATCTGCAGAGGACCTCTGCTACTGGATTGCGGCAGCGCTGTATCTGTTTGTACGGATTTACGGAGAGAACAGCGGCGTTCTCCGCGGGTATCTGTTTGGCGGCATCCTTGGGGGCGCTGCATTGTACCACGCATCGTTTGGACGCTTTCTTCCGGAACTTCTGGCAAAGGAAATCAAAAAAGCAGGGCGAATCCTCGCTTTTCCAGGAAAATGGCTGGTAAAAAGTATGAAAAAACGGAGAAAAAGGTTGAAATTTCATGGGAAGAACGGTAAGATGTAACTACACATGTAAGAACAAAAGAAACAAGTCTGCGGACGAAAAACAACAGATAGTTTGGCTGCAGACGGTTGGAAAATAGAAAGCAAGGGTAAAGAAAAGAATGAAAGAAAGGGAAGAAAAGAATTCTGGCCGAAAGAAAAAAGTCAGAAAGAAGAGCCGTACAACAGAGTTCTCAATTACCGTAGTCCTGTGCTGCCTGGTTGCAGTCCTTACCGTAAAGGGAATCAGCCTTCAGCAGAAGGTCAATGCAAATGCATCCCGTCTTTCCAGTCTGGACAGCCAGATTGAAGAGGAGAAGCAGCGCACCGATGATATTACCGCCTTGAAAGAATACATGCAGACCGATGAGTACATAGAAAAAACGGCAAGAGAAAAACTTGGCATGGTAAAGGATAATGAGATTTTATTTAAAGAATCCCAGTCGAAATAAACAAAACAGATAAAGAAAGGGCATGATTTCGCAGTCCCCTTTGAAGTCCAGAACAAAGAGAGGAGGAGCGGAACATGCCGGAGTGGATCATTGCCATGTTCCTGATCGGCGCATTGCTGTCAGCAGGGGACATGGCTAAAATTTTTTTGGAAGCCAGAAGAAGCCGCCGGGAAGCGGCCGTCTATGACAATCATCCGCAGAAACTGCAGATGGAGCACTACGCCGATTCGTTCCGCGTTCTGGCAGAGAGCTTTTACCAGATGCCGTCAAAAAGTGTGATGCCGGAGACGGGCCGGGTGGACAAGATTCTGGAAAAAGAACAGCAGGAAGTCTGTAGCCGCTGTGCGAAGGCGTCGTGGTGCTGGGAGCAGTACGGAAACCTGACGCGCGAGCGGTGCCAGGAACTTCTTCAGACAATCGCCGACGGGGATGAGGACGAGATCAGCCGTGCAAAAGGCGAATGGAACGCCTCCTGCCTGAACGGCTCCCGCTTTCTGGAACTGTTCTGGAACCGCTACCAGCAGGAACGCCAGACGGCGCTCTGGTCGGGGCGTGTGGCGGAGAGCCGCCGCGTGGTGGCAGAACAGTTAAGTGAAGTCGCCGGGATTATGGACCGCGCCGCGTGTGATCTGTACAGCCTCAACAGTCTGCCGGACGAGCTCTCGGAAAAAATCTGCCGCCAGATGAAGAAAAACGGGGCTTTCGTCCAGAAAATCTGGCTCCAGGAGCGGCCGAAAGAGCATTTACAGATCTATATGACGGTCAAAGCGGGCCGTCACTGCCGGATCACGCTTCGCCAGACGGCGGAACTGATCGGTTCCCTGTGCGGAATCCCGATGGTTGCGGTACGCGACGGGGCACAGGTCTTAAGCGGAGAATACCAGACGGTGCTGTTTCAGGAGGATGTGAAATTCCAGGTTCTCTACGGTGTGGGACGCATCACCAAGGAGCAGGAGAGTATCTCCGGGGACAATTACAGTGTGCTCTGCGAAAACGGCCAGTTTGTCCTCTGCCTGTCGGACGGCATGGGTTCCGGGATCGAGGCAAACAGGGAGAGCGAGACGGTGGTGGAGCTGTTTGAACAGTTCCTGCGCGCCGGATTCCCGCGGATCATGGCGGCACGGATGATCAATTCGATGCTTCTGCTGCAGCCAAAGGAAGGGATGTTTTCCACGTTTGATGTTGCTTCGATTAATCTCTACACAGGCGTCTGCAGCTTTTTGAAAGGAGGTGCATCGCCGACGTTCCTTAGGCGGGATACGTGGGTGGAGGTTGTGGAGTCGACCAGTCTTGCCGCAGGTCTCGTTTCCCAGACGGATTTTGATACCACAACGAAAAAGCTGTACGACGGTGATTACCTTGTGATGATGACGGACGGAGTGCTGGACGCGCTGCCCGGGGACAGGACGGAGCAGATGAAGCAGCTTCTTCTCGAAGTGAAAAACAGCGAGCCGCGGGAATTTGCCCGGGAGCTTTTGGAACGCGTGCTGCGCCTCGGCGGCTGCCGCGCACGGATGATATGACGGTTCTGGTCGCCAGAATCTGGAAAAAATAGGAGTAAAAACGAAGGATGCGAGAGAAAGTAAGAGCCTTTATGGAACAGTATCATATGGTAACGGCAGGCGAACGCGTGCTGCTCGGCCTTTCCGGCGGCGCGGATTCCGTCTGCCTGTTTCATCTGCTGCGGGAACTGCAGGAGCCGCTTGGCTTTTCGCTGCTGGCTGTCCACGTCAACCATAATCTGCGCGGCGCGGAAGCCGGGCGGGATGCGGCATTTGCAGAAAATCTGTGCCGGGAATATGATGTTCCGTTCTATCTCTATTCCTGTCCCGTGGAGAAGATCGCAAAAGAAAAGCATCTCTCGACGGAGGAGGCGGGACGCGCGGCGCGGCAGGAAGTTTTTGCAGCGTGCGCAAAGGAGCAGAGGGCAGTGAAAATTGCGCTCGCCCATCACCAGGATGACGTTGCGGAGACGATGCTGCATCACCTGGCACGGGGAACGTCGCTGGCCGGACTTGCCTCCTTACGCCCCGTGCGGGGGAATGTGATCCGTCCGCTTCTCTGCGTCGGACGAAAAGAGATCCGGCAGGAACTGGAAAGCCGTAAGTGTTCCTGGTGTGAGGACAGCACGAATGCAGAGGATGCTTACACGAGGAACGGAATCCGCCACCATGTGCTGCCGTATCTGACCGAAGAGGTCAATCCGCGTGCCGCCGCGCATATGGCACAGACATCGCTGGACCTGCTGGAAACGGAGGAATATCTGGAGCAGCAGACGGATCAGCTGATGGAGCGGTATGCATCCGCAGAGAAAAATGCGGTTGTGCTGCGTGATGCGGTGAGCAGCGAAGCGCCTCTTCTGCAGCGCTACGTGATCCGGCGCGTTCTGGAACAGCTGGCGGGAAAACGGAAGGATCTTACCAGGGAGCATCTGGAATCTGTGCGGGAACTTTTTGAAAAGCAGGTCGGAAAAAGTGTCTGCCTGCCGTATGGAATCACCGCCGTGCGCGGATACGAGACGCTCCGCCTGGAAAAGCAGGGAGTGCATTTAAAAGAAGAACGGAAAAGGAAAAGCGGCGAAGAAGTTCCAATTCCGGTTCCGGCCGGGTGGGAAGAGGAAAAAAGTCTCGCATTTGCAGAAAATCCAGTCACGATTGTGAAAAAAACATCGGTTTTTCCCGAAAGAATTGAAGAAAAAAAGTATACGAAATGCTTTGACTGTGATAAAATAAAAGACGGTCTTGTCCTCCGCACGAGAAGAAGCGGAGATTATCTGAGAGTAACCGCAAAAGGCGGGAAAAAGAAACTAAAAGATTATATGATTGATGCCAAGATACCGAAAGAGGAGCGGGATTCCATTCTGCTGCTCGCCGACGGACCGGAGATCTGGTGGGTCGTGGGGTATCGCAGAGGAGAGAGCGGCCGTGTCGGGGAAGACACGAAAGCAGTTCTGCAGATACAGATTGGCGTTGGTAAGGAGGAAAACAGATGAAAGAGACAATCAGAGTATTATTAAGCGAAGAAGAAGTAGACAGACGAATTAAAGAAGTAGCAGACCAGATCAACCGCGATTACGCAGGAAAAGAAGTGCACCTGATCTGCGTTTTAAAAGGCGGCGTATTCTTTATGTGCGAGCTGGCAAAACGCATCACAGTGCCGGTAAGCCTTGACTTTATGTCCGTATCAAGTTACGGCGATGACACCAAGTCCAGCGGAGTTGTCCGTATTGTAAAAGACCTGGATCAGCCGCTGGAAGGAAAAGACGTTCTGATCGTGGAGGATATCATCGATTCCGGAAGAACGCTTTACTATCTGATCGACATCCTGAAAAAGAGAAATCCGAAATCCGTACACCTGTGTACTCTGCTCGACAAGCCGGAGCGCAGAGTGCGCGATGTCAAAGTAGATTATACCTGCTTTAATATCCCGGACGAGTTCGTCGTAGGCTACGGTCTGGATTACGCACAGAAATATCGGAATCTTCCATACATCGGAGTAGTGGAGTTTCACGAAGACGAGGAGTAAAAAGAAAATATGAACAGACAGCGCAGTGGATTTGGACTCTACGCGGCGTTTATGGTGATTATCGTGCTTGCCATGTTCTATATCACCGGAAAAATCAGCGCAGGCAGCAGCCCAAGTCAGCAGAAATTTGAAACCGCCGTAAAAGACGGCAAAGTGACATCCGCGCAGATTGTCCAGAACAAAGAAGTGCCGACCGGCTCCGTCGTGGTACAGGAGCAGGGCGGTGACAGTTATACGGTCAATGTGACCGACGTAAACGCAGCTATCAGCCTTCTGGAGGATGCTGATGTAACGTACACCGTGCAGAATGTCCAGAGAGACAGCATTTTCATGACATCCGTCCTGCCGGCCCTGCTGCTCGGTATGATCCTTCTTTTCGGCATGTCGATGATGAACCGCTCCATGGGCGGCGGTGGAGGCGGCGGAAACAAAATGATGAATTTTGGAAAAAGCAACGCCCATATGTCCACCGACAAAGACAAAAAAGTCCTGTTCCGCGATGTTGCGGGCTTAAAAGAGGAAAAAGAAGACCTTGTTGAGGTGGTCGATTTCCTGAAAGCACCGGAGAAATATACACAGGTCGGCGCAAGAATCCCGAAAGGAGTTCTTCTTGTGGGCCCTCCTGGAACCGGTAAAACCCTTCTGGCGAAAGCTGTTGCAGGAGAGGCAGGCGTGCCGTTCTTCAGCATTTCCGGATCGGATTTCGTGGAAATGTTCGTCGGCGTCGGCGCTTCCCGTGTCCGCGACCTGTTTGAGGAAGGAAAAAAACATGCGCCGTGCATCATCTTCATCGATGAGATCGACGCCGTGGCAAGACGAAGAGGCACCGGCATGGGCGGCGGCCACGATGAGAGAGAGCAGACATTAAACCAGCTTCTCGTTGAGATGGATGGTTTCGGCGTCAATGAGGGCATCATCGTGATGGCAGCGACGAACCGTGTCGATATCCTGGATCCGGCGATTCTCCGTCCGGGCCGTTTTGACCGCCGCGTGGTTGTAGGACCGCCGGATGTCATGGGCCGTGAGGAAATCCTGAAAGTCCATGCAAAGAACAAACCGCTGGCCGAGGATGTGGATCTGAAACAGATCGCGCAGACGACCGCAGGCTTCACCGGCGCAGAGCTGGAGAACCTGCTGAACGAGGCAGCGATCATGGCGGCAAAGGACCGCAGAAGATTTGTGCGCCAGTCCGATATCAAGTCTGCTTTCATCAAAGTGGGCATCGGTGCGGAGAAGCGCAGTAAAGTCATTTCGGATAAAGAAAAACGGATCACCGCATACCATGAGACAGGCCATGCGATCCTGTTCCATATGCTGCCGGATATGGAGGCGGTTTACACGATCTCCATTATCCCGACAGGTCCTGGCGCAGCGGGCTACACGATGCCGCAGCCGGAGAATGACGATATGTTCCAGACGAGAGGCAAAATGATGCAGTACATCACCGTATGCCTCGGCGGCCGTGTGGCAGAGGAGTTGATCTTCGACGATATCACAACGGGCGCATCACAGGATATCAAACAGGCGACGGCTACCGCGCGTTCCATGATTACGAAGTACGGTATGTCTGAGAACCTTGGTCTTGTCGCTTACGATTCCGACTCGGATGAGGTCTTCATCGGCCGCGACTGGGGCCATACGAAGAGCTACAGCGAGAATGTAGCCGCAGCCATCGATGAGGAAGTCCGCCAGATGATCGAGAAATGCCACGATCAGGCGAAACAGATTATTCTGGAGCATTCCTATGTGCTGCATGAGTGTGCAAAGCAGCTGATGGAAAAAGAGAAGCTGAGCCGTGCTGAATTCGAAGCCATTTTTGAGCAGGAAGCACAGATGACAGGAACAGCACCGGAAGTTTCTGGAGAAATCTGATATCTTTTTATTTGCAATAGAAAACCTGCAGAGAACAAAAAAAGTTTTTTGCAGGTTTTTTTCTGTGATTTTACGGGCGTTTGTGCAAATTAAAACAGAAAATCCGAAACGCCGGAAAAATTCATCGTTATTTTGAATAAGAATCAAATGAAAAAAAATCGCGATTTGTGCAGACTTTTCGAGGGACGTATGGTACTATAATAACTGTAAAAACCCCCCAATACATTATATAGTTTTTGCTACACCCCATAAGAGAAATACCTTCTCCAAAAGAGCCAGCGTACCCCGCTGGCTCTTTTACTATATAAAAATCCAATAAACACAATCGTTACATGTGTTCAGAAAAAGGTTGTATTACATGGCGGTGTGGGGTAAAATATAAGGAATGAATGATTGAGAAAGACAGAGGCGTTAGTTCATGGATAAAACAAGAATGCAGCAGTATATGTCACAGATGCGGGCGATGTTCAACAAGCATGCGCTCTACAGCGATGAATCCCCGCAGTATCAGATTCCGTTTGAGCCGAACCCGGGCGACACGGTGAAGATCCGGTTCCGTACCCTGAAAAATAATGTAGATGCGGTTTATTTCATCAGCGGTTCCACCCGTGCACAGATGCAGGTCGGTTTGGTCCGGAACGGTTTTGATTATTACGAGATCGAGATTCCGGTCGGAAATGAGCCGATCCGCTATTTTTTTGAGATTCAGGCAGGCCGCGTGGTCTGTTATTACAACAAGCTCGGCGTGACAAGAGAGCTTCAGGAGATGTATTCGTTTGGTATTATTCCAGGTTTCCATACGCCGGACTGGGCGAAGGGCGCTGTCATGTATCAGATTTTTGTGGACCGCTTCTGCAACGGAGATCCGTCCAACGATGTGCTGACGGGAGAGTACAGCTACATCGGTGAGCAGGTCAACAAGGTGGATGACTGGAACCGCTTCCCGGAGCAGATGGATGTCCGCAATTTCTACGGCGGCGATCTGCAGGGCGTCATTGACAAGATGAATTATCTGCAGGATCTCGGTGTGCAGGTCATTTATCTGAATCCGGTGTTTGTTTCGCCGTCGAACCATAAGTATGATATTCAGGATTATGACTATATTGATCCGCATTTTGGAAAGATTGTCTCCGACGAAGGCGATCTGCTCTGGCCGGGCGACAAGGACAATACGCGGGCAACGCGGTATATTGACCGTGTGACGAACAAGGCGAACCTGGAGGCGAGCAATGAACTGTTTATCCACCTGGTGGAGGAGGCGCACAAGCGCGGCATGAAGGTGATTCTGGACGGCGTTTTCAACCACTGTGGTTCGTTTAACAAATGGCTGGACCGCGAGCGGATTTATGAGGCCGGAAAGGGCTATGAGCCGGGCGCGTATGTGGCGCAGGACAGTCCGTATCACACGTTTTTTAAGTTTTATAATGAGCATAACTGGCCGTACAATGAGTTTTATGACGGCTGGTGGGGCCATGATACGCTGCCGAAGCTGAACTACGAGGGTTCGGAGAAGCTGATGGAGGATATTATGCGCATCGGCGCGAAGTGGGTTTCTCCGCCGTTTAATGCGGACGGCTGGCGGCTGGATGTGGCCGCTGACTTAGGACACAGCCCGGAGTTTAACCACAAGTTCTGGAAGGAGTTCCGGCGCGTTGTGAAGGAGGCGAATCCGGAGGCGATTATTCTGGCGGAGCACTACGGCGATGCGATGAGCTGGCTGCAGGGCGACGAGTGGGATACAGTGATGAACTATGATGCGTTTATGGAGCCGGTTTCCTGGTTCCTCACGGGTATGGAGAAGCACAGTGATGAGTTTAACCAGGGGCTTCTCGGAAACAGTGAGAGTTTTATCGGGGCGATGACGTATCATATGCCGGCGTTTTATGCGCCTTCGCTGTATACGGCGATGAATGAGCTGGATAATCATGATCATTCGCGGTTCCTCACGAGAACGAATCATCGTGTGGGGCGTGTGGCGAATGTTGGGCCGTATGCGGCTGCGGAGAATACGAATAAGGCGGTGCTGCGCGAGGCGGTTGTGATTCAGATGACGTGGCCGGGGGCGCGACGCTGTATTATGGGGATGAGGCCGGCCAGGTCGGGTTTACGGATCCGGATAACCGGAGGACGTATCCCTGGGGACAGGCGGATCAGGAGCTGATCCGATTCTATAAAGAAATGATTGCGGTGCATCGGAGATTTCCGGTGCTGGCGATGGGATCGCTGAAATTTTTGTACCATGATTATAATGTGCTTTCTTATGGACGGTTTAATCAGGAGGAGCAGGTAATTGTGGTGATTAATAACCGGAATGAGAGGGTGCATGTGGAGATTCCGGTGTGGCTTACCGGGATTAACCGGAGTTCGGTGGCGAAGCTGACGCAGGTGTTTGCGACGGATGCGGTGGGATTTTCTTCGGAGGAGAAAGAAATCGAGGCACCGGCGGGCATACTGGAGATGGATTTGCTGCCGCTTTCGGGGGTTGTGCTGCATCGGTGTGAAGAGTAAGGATTTGGGGGACGCCTCGCCGCCGCACACCCGGTGGTCTTGCGTGATGCGCAGGGCAGCGGTGGAAAAGCGGTGGAAAAACGTAGAAAAAACGGAGGTCTTTCGACAGACACCGGCATTATTCGCCGGGAAATCTGATGATTTCCCAGCTCAGAATGCCTTGAAATCTGGTGTTGAGCACCAGATTTCAGTCTTTCGAAAGGCCTCCGTTTTTTCTGGTTTTTCCAACCCGCTTTTCCAATGTTGCCCTGCGCATCACGCAAGACCACCGGGCGCGCGGCGGCGAGGCTGGTAGTGGGAACGGGAGATGGGGCTGGATCCGCTGGGCGGATCAGTGTAAGATTGTTGGGGGAGAATGGAAAAAGAGCTCCGATTCGTATGAATCAGAGCTCTTAATCGTGCCGCAAACCGGGATCGAACCGGTACGGGTATCACTACCCACGGGATTTTAAGTCCCGGGCGTCTGCCAGTTCCGCCACTGCGGCATATGGACGGAGATGGATTCGAACCATCGAAGCAATTTGCAGCAGATTTACAGTCTGTCCCCTTTGGCCACTCGGGAATCCGTCCATGTATTTTGTTTTGTGTCAGAATGACTTCCGACATTGAATGATTATACTGGATGTGGAGGGAAAATGCAAGGGTTTTTTTGAAAAAAATAGAAAAAAGTTGAAAGGGGGGAGCAGGTCGGGTATAATATCAAATATATGGGCTTCTATATTGAGTAAAAATGGAGGATATAGGGTAAGTATGATTAAGATTAAGGATTATGTCCGGGTGGGGTCGCTGGAGGAGGCGTATGAGCTGAATCAGAAGAGAAGCGCCTGTATCCTGGGCGGGATGCTCTGGACGAAGATGGGGCAGAGGCAGGTGCAGACGGCGATTGATTTGTCCGGGCTGGGACTGGATCAGATTGAAGAGTCCGAGGAGGAGTTTTCGATTGGATGTATGGTGACGCTGCGGCAGCTGGAGGAGCATGAGGGGCTGAATGCTTATACCGACGGTGCGGCACGGGAGAGTGTGCGGAGTATTGTCGGGGTGCAGTTCCGGAATCTGGCTACGGTGGGAGGCAGTATTTTCGGCAGATTTGGATTTTCGGATGTGCTGACGCTGTTTCTGGCGCTGGATACGGAGGTGGAGCTGGTTTATGCGGGACGGATGCCGCTGGCGGAGTTTGCCTGTTCAAAGAGAGACAGGGATGTGCTGGTAAGGCTGATTGTGAAGAAGCATGAGGGTGTTACGGTTTATCAGAGTCATCGAAATTCCAGAACGGATTTCCCGGTGCTGACGTGTGCGGTGCGGGTGGAAGACGGAAAAGGATGTGCGGTGCTTGGGGCAAGACCGGCGAAGGCGGCACGTGTAGAGCTTCCGGCGGAGCTGGCGGAAAAGCTGGCGGCTGGAAAGGCATCTGCGGAGGAGCTGAAGGCGGCGGCTTCGGAGATTTCTGATCAGTTTACATATGGCAGTAATATGCGCGGAAGTGCAGAGTATCGTCATCATCTGGGACGGGTGCTGCTGCGCAGATGCATGGAAGAAATTCAGAAGAAGGAGGAGCAGTGATGAAGATTTCGATGATCTTAAATGGAAAGAAGACGGAAGCGGAGATCGATGCAGACATGCTCCTGATCGATTTTGTGAGAAGCCAGGGATGCTACAGTGTGAAGCGCGGCTGTGAGACGTCGAACTGCGGGCTGTGTACGGTTTTTCTGGAGGGAAAACCGGTGCTGTCGTGTTCGGTGCTTGCGGCGCGGGCGAATGGATGTAAGGTGGATACGCTGGAAGGCCTGCAGGAGGAAGCAGAAGAATTTGGTTCCTTTATTGCCGGACAGGGCGCCGAGCAGTGCGGGTTCTGCAATCCGGGGATGATTATGAATGCGATTGCGCTGTTCCGGGAAAATCCGGATCCGAGTGAGGAAGAAATTAAAGAATATCTGGCGGGAAATCTCTGCCGCTGTTCCGGATATGAAGGACAGCTTCGGGGAATTTTGAATTTCCTTGCCTGGAAAAAGCAGCAGGGAGGTGCGTCATGAGCAGAGAAAATCATATCTATGAACCGGACTGGTCGGGAAGAACCGATCAGCTCTGCAGTGTGAATAAGCCGGTGATCAAAAAGGATGCCCTCGCGCTGGTAACCGGAAAGTCAGTTTATGTAGATGATCTGGTGCCGAAGGATTGTCTGATTGTCAAGGTACTGCGGAGTCCGCATGCCAATGCAATCGTAAAATCCGTGAAAAAGACGGCAGCAGAGCGTGTTCCGGGCATTGAGGCGATTTATACCTGGGAGGATGTGCCGAAACAGCGTTTTACAATGGCAGGACAGACCTACCCGGAACCAAGCCCGTATGACCGTCTGATCCTCGATCAGCATGTGCGCTACGTGGGAGATCCGGTGGCGATTATTGCCGGAAAAGATGAAAAATGCGTGGACCGTGCGCGGAAGCTCCTGAAAGTAGAGTACGAAGTGCTTCCGGCCATTCTGGATTTTCATCAGTCCAAGGATAATGAACTGCTGGTGCATCCGGAGGAAAGCTGGAAATCGCTCTGTCCGGTCGGTGCGGACAATCAGAGAAATCTCTGTGCAAGTGCGGAAGATCACAACGGAGATGTGGAAGCCGTGCTCGCAGAGTGCGATGAGGTCGTAGAGCATACGTATCATGTACGCGCAGCCCAGCAGGCGATGATGGAGACGTTCCGGACATACTGCTTTATGGATACCTACGGACGGCTGAATGTGCTGAGCTCGACCCAGATCGTTTACCATGCGCGCCGCATTCTGTCCAATGCACTCGGCATTCCGAAATCGAAGATCCGTGTTTCCAAGCCGAGAATCGGCGGCGGATTCGGAGCGAAGCAGACGGTGGTTGCCGAAATTTTCCCGGCGTTTGTAACCTGGAAAACCGGAAAACCGTCGAAAATGATCTTTACGAGAGAAGAGTCCCAGACAGCATCCACACCGCGCCATGAGATGGAAGTAACGATCCGCCTCGGTGCGATGAAGGATGGAAGAATCCGTGCGATCGATCTGTATACACTTTCCAACACGGGTGCATACGGCGAGCATGGACCGACAACGGTCGGCCTTTCCGGCCACAAATCGATTCCGATGTATGGATCTCTTGAGGCTTACCGGTTTGCGTATGATGTTGTGTATTCCAACGTAATGTCAGCCGGTGCTTACCGCGGATACGGTGCGACGCAGGGTATCTTTGCCGTAGAATCTGCTGTCAGTGAGATGGCAGCGCGTCTTGGCATCGATCCGATCCGGATCCGGGAGCAGAACATGGTCCGTGAGGGACAGTTCATGCCGGCTTACTATGGCGAAACGGCAAACAGCTGTGCGCTTGACCAGTGCGTGGAGCGTGCGAAAGAGATGATCGGCTGGGATGAGAAATATCCGTGCCGTGATATGGGAGATGGAAAGGTGCGCAGCGTCGGCATTGCGATGGCGATGCAGGGCTCCTGTATTTCCAATCTCGATGTCGGATCGGCAACGATCAAAGTCAACGACGACGGCGGCTATACGATGCTGATCGCAGCGGCCGATATGGGAACCGGCTGCGATACGATTCTGTCCCAGATGGCGGCAGAGTGTCTGGAGTGTGATGTGGATGACATTACCGTTGTCGGCGCAGATACCGATACGTCCCCGTATGACTCCGGTTCCTATGCATCGAGTACGACGTATATTACCGGAAAAGCGGTGGAAAAAGCCTGCATGACGCTTCGGAAACGAATCTGTGCCCTGGCGGCAGAGCGGATGAACGTGCCGGAAGATGAGACAGAATTTACCGGTACCGGCGTCGTGCATGAAAAGAGTGGAAGCAGCATGACGATGGAAGAAATCGCAACAGCGGCCATGTGCAATAACGGCATCGCGCTGGAAGCGACGGAAAGCAACTGCTCTCCGGTATCGCCGCCGCCTTATATGGCTGGTGCGGTCGAGATCGAGCTGGATAAAGAGACCGGCGAGGTCAGGATTCTTGATTATGCCGCTGTTGTCGACTGCGGAACCGTCATCAACCCGAACCTTGCGCGCGTACAGGTCGAGGGCGGTCTGGTGCAGGGCATCGGCATGACGCTGTTTGAAAATATCCAGTACACGGACAAGGGTCAGATGATCAATAATTCGTTTATGCAGTATAAAGTGCCGACCCGCCTCGATATGGGCAGGCTGCGCGTCGAGTTTCGGAGCAGCTACGAGCCGACCGGTCCGTTCGGTGCAAAATCGATCGGCGAGATCGTTATCAACACACCGGCTCCGGCGCTGGCACATGCAATCTACAATGCGACGGGTCTGTGGTTCCGCGAACTGCCGATCACGAGCGAGCAGATTGCAATGGGAATTGCGGAAAAAGAATGCGAGTAACGATACTTTATCTGGCAGCCGGGAACAGCAGACGGTTCGGGGAAAATAAGTTGCTCTATCCGCTGGATGGAAAGGCGGTGTACCGCCATCTGCTGGACCGGCTGGCCCAAATTGCCGGAAGGCATGAGAACTGGGAACTGCTGGTTGTGACGCAGTATGAAAGGATTCTGGAGGAGCTTGCGCCGCTGGTAAAAGCCGGGCGTCTGCAGACGGTGTTTTCGCCGGACAGCGAAAAAGGAATTTCCTATACAATCCGCGCGGGAATCGAGGCGGCGGAGAAGCAAAATGCCGATGCCTGTGCGTGTTTTGCGGCGGATCAGCCGTACCTGAAGGAAGAGACGGCGGAGCGCTTTCTGGAATCCATGGAGATGCAGAAGGCTCCACTTGGCTGCGTTTTCTGCGGCGGCGAGAGCGGCAATCCGGTGTGGTTCTCAAAACCTTATTTTTCAGAACTAAAAGAACTTTCCGGCGACCGCGGCGGGAAAAAGGTGCTGAAACGGCACTGGGAATCGGTAATTCCGTTCCGGGTCGAAGCCGCGTGGGAATTAAAGGATCTGGATCGAAAAGAGGATCTCTGATGCAGAGACACCGGCGGCTGCCATGAATAAAATTTGAGACAGTGCGAAATTTGATGGATTTGGACTTGCATTTCCAGTGAGAAGTAAGTACAATGGGTATAATAAAAATTCGGGAGGCTTCAAAAAAATGCAGTTATTGGAAGACAGAATCCGCAAAGACGGAAAAGTACGCGAGGGAAATGTCCTGAAGGTGGACAGCTTTTTAAATCATCAGATGGACGTCAATCTGTTCCGGGAAATCGGAAAAGAGTTTCAGCGTCGTTTTGCGGGAGAGGAGATCACGAAAATTCTGACCATCGAGGCATCTGGAATCGGAATTGCCTGTGTTGTGGCTGAAATTTTTAATGTTCCGGTTGTGTTTGCAAAGAAAACACAGACCAAAAATATCGCCGGAGATGTTTATACCACAAAAGTAGAATCTTTCACCCATGGAAGAGTTTATGATATCATTGTTTCCAAAGAATTTCTGGGAAAAGGAGACAAAGTTCTCCTGATCGATGATTTCCTGGCAAACGGAAAAGCGCTGGAAGGACTGGCAACCCTGGTACAGGATTCCGGTGCAGAGCTCGTAGGAGCAGGCGTTGTCATCGAAAAAGGGTTCCAGATCGGAGGAAAACTGCTGCGTGACCGCGGCATTCATCTGGAATCTCTTGCCATCGTCGATGGTATGGATGATAAAACCGGGGAAATTACCTTCCGGAAACAGTAAGGAGGCGTCAAAATGGCAAATCTGATTGCAAGAATTGCCGTTCTTCTGGTTCTGGCGGCCGCAGGAATGGTGCTGGCCGACAGAAAAGAAAAAATTGATCTCAGTGTGTCACTGCTGCTGTTTCTGGCGGCAGTCAATGTGACCTCTTTTTTCAGCCTGAAAGATAACAGGATTGTAGTTGTCATGATTCTGACGGTATATTTTCTGTTGTACGCAGGCGCAAAAGAGCTGCTGCGGAGACGGGCAGAGAAAAAAAGAAAATGAATGCAAACCGAACATCCGGCTGCGAGCACCCATGCAAAAGTGCCGGTCGGATGTTTTTGAATTTTTCTGTAAATTCAAAAAGCCCTCCGGGCAGGATCGCACTGCGGCGGAGGGGGAATTATGTCGCTGAAGCGACCCGCCGCCGGCGGAGAATCCTGAAAATTACCAAAATAAGGAGAACCGATATGAGACTGCTGCTGGCAGAAGATGAAAAAGAGATGGCGCACGCGCTGGAAGCAGTGTTTACACATAACCATTATTCTGTAGATGTTGTTTATAATGGAATTGATGCTGCGGACTGGGCAGAGAGCGGAAACTATGACGGCATGATCCTGGATATTATGATGCCGGGAAAAAGCGGGCTGGAGGTCTTAAGCGAGTGGACGGAGAGCATTCATCACCAGATTGAGCGTCTGAACAGTCTTGTAACACAGCTTCTGACGCTTGCAAAATGGAGGAAGGTGGCGGAGAACTGGAGCTGAAAACATGGAATGCGTCAGAAACCATCATGGATGCCGTAACGTCCTTTGAAGCCTCTGCGGTTACGAAACAGATCGCGTTGCAGAGCGATATTGCAGAAGAAGTCCATATGGAAGGGGATGCCGCAAGAATCCACCAGCTCGTTTCTCTTCTTGTGGATAACGCCGTTAAATACACTCCGGAGGGTGGAAAAATCCACATTTTCTGGCGAAAAAACGGCAAAAAAGCAGAATTTTCGGTGCAGAATACCTGCGATACCCTGCCGGAAGGTGATCTCAACCGCCTCTTTGGCCTCTTCTACCGTGCGGATGCGTCGCGGGCCAGGGGAAAGAGGCGGCTATGGAATCGGCCTTTCCGTGGCTGCTGCAATTGTAAAGGCACATAAGGGAAAAATCACCGCAGAGCGGACACGAGATGGCATCTGTTTTAAAGCAGTCTTTCCGGCAAAAGGATGAAAGAAACAAAATTCCGGAAAAACGGAAAAATGACGGCAGGGCAGGAAAGGCAGACACACAAAAAAGCAGAAATCAAAAGCTTCCAAGAGAGAAAAAACAAAAGAAAACAAAAGAAAACAAAAGAAAACAAAAGAAAACAAAAGGAGGAATATATGATGTTTGATTGTGGTTTACAAAACATTTTCCAGCTGAAAAGCGGACAGTCCCGTTCTATTAACTGGGAAAACCGGAATGGAGAAAAAGGAAAAGGCGGCATGGCATCCAGCGATCTTGGTCCGTCCAGAAAAGGTTCCCCGTGTATCCCGAAAATAGAAGCAGGAGAGACCGTAACACTTGGTGAGATCCAGGGAGAAGGCATCATTCAGCACATCTGGATCACCGTCACAGACCGTACCAGTGAACGTAACCGTTATGTTCTGCGGGATCTTGTTCTGCGCATGTACTGGGATGACGAAGAAGATCCATCCGTGGAATGCCCGCTTGGCGATTTCTTCTGCTGCGGCTTCGGTGTTTCCTACCAGGTAAACTCAGTCCCGATTGCTGTCAATCCGACCCGTGGTTTCAACAGCTATTTCCCGATGCCGTTCCGTAAAAACGCCCGTATTACCATTGAAAATCAGTGTGATGAGCCGATTCCGGCCTTCTTTTATCAGATCGACTATTGCCTGACAACGGTTCCGGAAGATGCTGCCTATTTCCATGCCCAGTGGCGTCGTCAGCGCATAACGGAAAAGGCAAAAGACTACGTTGTCCTCGACAACATCAAAGGGAAAGGCCAGTACGTTGGAACGTATCTTGCACTTACCAGCCTCGAACGCTACTGGTACGGAGAAGGTGAGATGAAATTCTACATCGATGGAGACAAGGATTATCCAACCATCTGCGGAACCGGAACAGAAGATTACTTCGGTGGTGCCTGGAGCTTTGCAACACAGCAAAATGGCCAAACCGTTGAAAATCAGTACTGCACTCCGTATCTTGGATATCCTTACTACTCTACCCACGATACCTTCCTTCATAATGATTACCACAATGATGATCAGATGCCACAGCGCAGCTTCTACCGCTGGCACCTTCTTGATCCTATCCTTTTTGAGAAGGATCTTAAGGTAACCCTTCAGCAGATTGGCGTCAGTCATGGAGGTCTCTTTGAACGTCAGGATGATGTCGCTACCACAGCTTACTGGTACCAGACGCATCCTCATGTACCATTCGCGCCACTCATGTCCAGAAAAGAGCGCTGGCCAAGATGATTTTTGACGCTTTTCCTATTTTATATGTTTCATGACGTTGCATAGCGGCTGCAAGAGTCCGTTCCGAACAAATTCGCTTCCAACGAATTTGTCCGGAAAAGGGCTCTTTCTTTTTTTATATGGTATTCAAAAAGCGATCCGGATTACAGAGGTCCGTCTTTTCACAAACCTTTCACATTTTCCGTCCATTCTTTAAGGTTCCTTTAAAGTTTCCTCATTATACTTAAAAATGTAAAAAACATTTCCGGAAGTAAATCAAACGAAAGGATCAATCGATTATGATGCAAAGCCAACAGATTCCCATGACCTTCCAACGGTATGAAACAAAATACATGCTTTCCCCGATCATGGTCCGCAAGCTTCGCAAGAGCCTTCCGGGTCATCTGCAGATGGATGAATACGGCCTTGATACCATCTGCAGCCTCTATTACGATACCCCGGATCACCAGCTCATCCGCCGTTCGCTGGAAAAACCCGTCTACAAAGAAAAACTGCGACTCCGCAGTTATGGCCCGGCCAAAGAGACCAGCCCCATATACGTAGAACTAAAGAAAAAATAGGAAGGAATCGTCTACAAACGCCGCGAGCGCATGATATTATCAGAAGCGGTTCCCTATCTTGCGGGAAAATCAGAACCGGGCTTCGACAGCCAGATTCTCCACGAAATCACTTGGCTTCGCAACTACTACCGGGGGCTTGCTCCCGCTATGTACATCGCCTACGACCGCATCGCCTGCTTCGGCACGGAAGACAGGAACTTTCGTGTTACATTCGACACCAATATCCGATGGCGTACCGACAATCTGTGTCTTGACGGTCCAACGGAAGGAACCAGGCTTTTAGAACCAGGCTGGTATCTCATGGAGGTGAAATCACCAGGTGCTGTGCCCCTATGGTTCAGCAAAATTCTGGATGATCTTGCAATCTATCCGGCATCATTTTCTAAATACGGCTTTGCCTATCAGATCGAAAATCAGAAAGTATCAGAAGAAAAAGCTTTCATACCATTCACAGATATCCGGCAAACCGTATCAAAAACAGCATTCCGTTAGCTGAATCAGGTAAGTCCTCTGCGGCCATTGCGAAAAGCAAGAAGCAGTGGGTGGACTCACAGCTTGCGAAAAGCCTTTTTCAAACATAATCTGCTTCACAAAAAAAGAAAATGTAACTATTCAGAGCCATGCAAAATAGAAGCAACATCGCGATGTAGCGTAAGCGGAATCGAGATGGGGCTCTGAATAGACAAGAAAATAAAAAAATTCTGGGAGGAATTTGCTATGCTTAACGCAATATTCAGTTCCGTTTTTACAGAAACAACCGCCGCCTTCACCTTTGGTCAGTTCCTTGCCTGCACAGCAGTGTCTCTGATTCTGGGACTGTTGATCGCTGCTGTTTACAGGTACAAAAGCGAATGCACCAAAAGCTTTGCTGTCACGCTTGTTCTGATGCCTGTGATCGTACAGAGGGTGATCATGCTCGTCAATGGAAATCTTGGAACCGGAGTCCCTTGATTATACCAGTGTTTTTGACGATATCTTTGCCAGGTATCTGACCCGTTGCGAGCTTGTACAGGTAAAAACCACGAATATGGGAAGTCTTTTCAAGCTGGAGTATCGCATCGTATTCCGCGAGGAAGGCGAAGAGAAAAACATGATTGACCAGCTCCGCTGCAGAAACGGAAACCTTGAAATCCTGTGCAGTCGTGCGCAGACCGGAAGGGAGGAATTATAATGAATCGAAACAGAAAGAAAAAAAACAGAAAAAAAGAGACCGGCGCAGTCGTCAGCCTGCTTCTTGCATCATCGCTGGCCTTCGGCGGATGCGGCACAGCAGTGACATCTTCCAGCTCTGTAAATGCCGAATCTGCCCGTACAGAGTCAACCGGCGAAACATCTGCCGACAACGCGGATACCACATCAGAGAGCACAGATTCGGAAAATGCAATGGAAAGTGCTTCCGATATTAATTTTGACCTGGAACTGACCGAATCCACTATCGACACCGAATTCACAGACCGTGAGAAGAGCGGAAGCTATAAAGCATCAGAAGCCGTAAAAATTACACTTAATAAGACGACAGCTACCGTCTCCGGCAGCGGAGCCAAAGCAGACGGCAGCACAATTACCATCACGGAAGAAGGCGTTTACGTCGTAAGCGGAACACTTGAGGATGGCCAGATTATCGTAGACGCATCCGATTCCGACAAGGTTCAGATCGTACTCGATGGAGTCCATATCAACTGTGAGACAAATGCTGCCATCTACGTTCGCGAAGCGGACAAAGTTTTCATCACGCTTGCCGAAAACAGCAGCAACACGCTTGGCGGTGGAAACGAGTACACTCAGATTGACGACAACACGGTAGACGGCGTTATCTTCTCCAAATCAGATCTTGTCTGCAACGGGACAGGAAGTCTGACCATCGAGGCAGACTACAAGCACGGGATTGTATCCAAAGATGACCTTGTTATCACTGGTGGAACCTACAAAATCACTGCTGCAGACAACGGGATCACAGCCAAAGATCAGCTTAAAATTCTGAACGGAAGCTTTGACATTGATGCTGCAAACAGTGCGGTCAAAGCGAAGAATACGGATGACACAGAGCTTGGAAATATCTATATTGCCGGTGGAATTTTTACGATCAAGGCGGAACAGGACGGCTTCCATGCAACCGGCAGCATTGTTGTCGATGACGGAACCATCACCGTAAACTCCGGTGATGACGGTTTCCATGCGGATCTCGACACCGTCATTCATGGCGGAACGATCCTTGTTGAAAAAAGCTACGAAGGACTGGAAGGAAAACGCGTTGTGGTCAATGGTGGTGACATTACCATAAACGCCAGCGACGATGGCATCAATGCCGCAAATTCCGGCGACGATGGCGCCAACGCCATAAATCCTGGCGCCAATGCGGCCGGTTCCGGTGACGATGACAGCAATGCCGCAAGCTCAAACAACGATAGCAGTGCTGCCGTAAACTCCGGTGATGATAGCAGCATATCCGGTGCGGCAGACGGAAAGGAACCTCCGCAAATGCCGCCTGATACAGAAAACGGCAGCGATATGCAGCCATCGCAGGACTTCGATCCGGAGAACGCTCCGTCTGGCGGAAATGCGCCGCAGAACTTCGATCCGGGGAATGCTCCGTCTGACGGCGATGCTCCACAGAAGATGCAGGGAGGCCCCGGCGGCGGAGGCAACTCTGAGCTTTACATTAAAATTACCGGCGGAACCCTGACCGTATCCGCCGATGGTGATGGTCTTGATTCCAACGGCAGTCTTCTCGTGACCGGCGGAACTACGATCGTGTACGGGCCGACCAGCGATGGTGACAGTGCCCTCGATTACGACGGAAGTGCAATTGTGACCGGCGGAACCTTAGCTGCTATCGGCAGTGCCGGCATGACGGAAAGCTTCGACGAAGCTTCCACCCAGCCCGTTATCACCTATTACTGTACGGAAACCCAGTCCGCTGACACTGCCATCACACTGACAGACAGCGATGGAAGTGCCCTCTTCACGGTCACACCCGAAAAAGCCTACGCCAGCATCGTTTTGACCTGCCCAGAAATGAAACTGGGCGCAACGTATACTCTGGCTGCCGGTACCGACAACGAAGAGATCACCCTCACGGACATCATCACCACCGCCGGAACCCGGTCTGTTAAAACGATGAGCGATCCCGAAGGTGGAAAAATGCCAAATAACAGCGACAACAAAGGAACTCCGCCTTCAAAACCAAGCGACACGGCTGAGTGAACCGTTATAGTTCATTCAGCACCGGAACATTTGCTGTTCCGGTGCGTAAGAAAGTGATTCTACTCATGATTCTACCGTGGCTGTCTTCCTACTTCCAATTTGCCGTATTCTGTGCTAAAATAACCTCACAAGAAAAGAGGTAGAAAAATCATGTATGATAAACTGACCGAAAACGATATTAAAAAAATGCAGGAAGAAATCGACTACCGCAAACTGGTTGTCCGTCCAAAAGAACTCGAGGCTGTAAAAGAAGCCCGTGCCCAGGGCGATCTCAGCGAAAACTTTGAGTACAAAGCTGCCAAACAGGACAAAAACCGCAACGAAAGCCGCATCCGCTATCTGGAAAAAATGATCAAAACCGCTCACGTTATTTCAGATACCTCAAAGGACGACGAAGTCGGCATCAACAATACCGTCCAGGTTTACATCGAAGAAGATGATGAGACAGAAACCTACAAACTTGTCACCACCGTTCGTGGTAATTCTCTCAAAGGATACGTCAGTATCGACTCGCCATTAGGAAAAGCCATTCTGGGTCATAAAGTCGGCGACCGCGTCACTGTAAAAGTAAGCGATGCCTATAGTTATGATCTCATCATCAAATCCATCGAAAACACTGCGGATACCGATGATGAACTCCGCAGCTATTAAAGGACAGAAAGAAAGGAAAATACCAGTCATGGAAAAAATTGCAAGCTTTACGATCGACCATATCAAACTTAAACCAGGCATTTACGTTTCAAGAAAAGACCACGTAGGTGACAGCATCATCACCACCTCGACCTGAGAATGACCTCCCCAAATGATGAGCCCGTCATGAACACCGCCGAAGTCCACACCATCGAGCACCTCGGAGCCACCTTCCTCCGTAACCATGAGCAGTGGAAAGACAAAACTGTATACTTCGGCCCAATGGGCTGCCGCACCGGTTTCTACCTATTGCTGGCCGGAGATTACACCTCCAGAGACATCGTCCCGCTCGTCACCGAAATGTATGAATTCATCCGCGATTTCAAAGGCGAAGTTCCGGGCGCATCCCCGAAAGACTGCGGAAACTATCTGGACATGAACCTCTCCATGGCCAACTACCTCGGCAAAAAATACCTGGATGAAGTCCTGTACGGAATCGACGACTCCCGTCTCGTCTATCCAGAATAAACCATAAAAAATAACACAGGGGGAAAACAAAACATGAGAACCATGGAAAACGAAAATCTGCGCGTGCAGATCAGCGATCACGGCGCAGAACTTAGCAGCATCTACGATAAAGCGGCTGACCGTGAGGCAGTCTGGATCGGCGATCCGGCCTTCTGGAACCGCCACGCACCGGTCCTGTTCCCGTTCGTCGGAAAAGTAAACGGCGGCTTCTACACCCATAAAGGAGTCAAATACCCGATGGGCCAGCACGGTTTCGCCCGCGACAACGAATTCGAGTGCATCGAAAACACCGAAAACAAAACAGTACACCGCCTGGTATCGACCGAAGAAACAAAAAAAGTCTACCCGTTCGATTTTGCCTTCACCGTAACCCAGGAACTCTCCGGCAGAACCCTGACCATAACCTGGAACGTAGAAAACACCGGTGATGATGATATGTACTTCTCCGTCGGCGGACATCCTGCATTCATGATTCCGGAACAGTATGACATCGTCTTCAACAAAGGCCTGGAAAACCACACCGAGACCGAACTCGAATACGTCCTGATCGACCCGGAAACAGCAGGCGTCGATGTCGCACATCCGAGAAAACTGAAACTTCAGGACGGCAGAATCCCGTACACCAGAACCCTTTTCGACGAGGACGCCCTGATCTTCGACAACACCCAGGTCGAGCGCGTCGGCGTAGAAGTGGATGGAAAACCGTACGTCACTCTCACCTGCAAAGGCTTCCCGAGCGTCGGCGTATGGTCCAAGCCAAAAGCAGATGCCCCGTTCGTGTGCCTCGAGCCATGGATCGGCCGCTGCGACAACGTCGGCTTTGACGGCGAATTAAAAGACAAATACGGCGAACAGCACCTGAAAGCCGGTGAAACTTTCCAGGCAGGCTACACCATCACCATCGGAGAATAAGGACCCGAAAAAAAAGAAAAACCTCCGAAGTACAGCGAAAAGAACACGATTCCTGTACTTCGGGGGTTGAAATTTTACGGTTTCTTTACTATAATTAGCATCAAACCCAAAAAACGCATGTAGTTCATCATGCACAGAAGAAAAAACAGGAGGGAACGTTCTTGAAAAGAGAAACGGTTATCGTACTTGATTTTGGCGGTCAGTACAATCAGTTAATTGCAAGACGTGTACGTGAGTGCAACGTTTACTGTGAGATTTATTCTTACAAAACAGACATCGAAAAGATCAAAGAAATTCAGCCGAAAGGTATTATCTTCACCGGCGGCCCGAACAGCGCATATCTGCCGGATTCCCCGACTTATACAAAAGAAATTTTTGAACTTGGAATCCCGATCCTCGGCATCTGCTACGGATCACAGCTGATGATGCATCTGCTCGGCGGAAAAGTAGAAGTAGCACCGGTCAGAGAATATGGAAAAATTGAGGTAACTGTAGATACCAGTTCCGCACTGTTTGAGAACGTATCCGAAAAAACCATCTGCTGGATGAGCCACAACGACTACATCTCCAAAGCAGCTCCGGGATTCGAAATCATCGCCCATACGGATGACTGTCCGGTAGCAGCCGTTGCAAACGTAGAGAAAAACCTCTATGCAACTCAGTTTCATCCAGAAGTTCTGCACACCAAAGAAGGAAAGAAAATGCTTTCCAACTTTGTATACAATGTCTGCCGCTGCGCCGGCGACTGGCACATGGACTCCTTCGTAGAAGAATCCATCAAAGCTATCCGCGAAAAAGTAGGCGACGGAAAAGTCCTCTGCGCACTGTCCGGCGGAGTCGATTCCTCCGTAGCAGCTGTTATGCTTTCCAAAGCAGTCGGAAACCAGCTGACCTGCGTATTCGTAGATCACGGCCTGCTGCGTAAAAACGAGGGCGATGAAGTGGAAGCAGTCTTCGGACCGGACGGCCCATACGACCTGAATTTCATCCGCGTCAACGCACAGGAGCGTTTCTATGCAAAATTAAAAGGCGTAGAAGAGCCGGAGAGAAAACGTAAAATCATCGGCGAAGAGTTCATCCGCGTCTTCGAAGAAGAAGCAAAGAAAATTGGTGCTGTAGACTTCCTGGTACAGGGAACCATCTACCCAGACGTTGTAGAGAGCGGCGTCGGCGGAGAATCCACCGTCATCAAATCCCATCATAACGTCGGAGGACTGCCGGACTACGTAGATTTCAAAGAAATCATCGAGCCGCTGCGCAACCTCTTCAAAGACGAAGTAAGAAAAGCCGGCCTTGAGCTCGGCATCCCGGAATACCTTGTATTCCGTCAGCCATTCCCGGGCCCGGGACTTGGCATCCGTATCATCGGCGAAGTAACCGCCGAGAAAGTCAAAATGGTACAGGACGCCGACGCGATCTGGCGCGAAGAAATCGACAAAGCCGGAATCGCTCACGAAATCGGCCAGTACTTCGCAGCCCTGACCAACATGCGCTCCGTCGGAGTCATGGGAGATGAAAGAACCTACGATTACGCCATCGCCCTCCGCGCCGTCACCACCACCGATTTCATGACCGCCGAAAGCGCCGAAATCCCGTGGGATGTCATCGGAAGAACAACCAGTCGAATCGTAAACGAAGTCAAACACATCAACCGCGTCATGTACGATTGCACCGGAAAACCACCGGCAACGATCGAGTTTGAATAGTTGGAGCAGAGCTTCAAAGCCTTTATTTTCAAGGGTTTTGAGGCTCTTTCCTTTTAGAATTGCATTTTGATTGCATTTTTTTATTCAATGGCTCTGTGATAGATTGCTGTATGCTGATTGCTGGTGTAATCGGCAACACTGGTTGTTGCCGGAGTATAAGTGAGAACACCAGTTAATTTTTTGGCAACTTCCACGTTGGTGTTGGGATATAAATGTCCATAGGTTCCTAACGTAGTCTGTATCTTTTCATGCCCCAGACGTTCTTTAATCAATAAAGGATTTTCACCCATACTGATGAGCAGGGAAGCATGGGAATGTCTGAGTGCATGAATCTTGATACGGTGTACGCCTGCCAATCCAGCAAGTTTTTCTAATGCCCGTGGGAGGGTGTGCTTACTGGTGGGAATCCCATTGTAGCTTAGTACAAGGTCGCAGCCCTTTAAAACCTTTTGCTGTACTTCCTGCCATGCTTTCAATTCTTTGATGGTATCTGTGTCAATATAGATAGTGCGAATACTAGCTTGTGTCTTTGGCTCCACAAATTTGTATTCGTCCATTGTTTTATAGTACAGCGTTTTTGTTATACTTAAAAGTCCGGTTTCAAAGTTGATGTCCGACCATTGCAGGGCTGCGGCTTCTCCGATTCTCATTCCGGTCATAAACAGGAGCCAGTATGAAATGAAAAGGTAATGTTCGTAATAATCTCCCTTGTAGAGCAGGGAAATTACCTTTTGAAATTCATCCAGTGTCCAGAAATCCACTTTTGTTTTCTTGCTCTTGATGTTTCCTATCATTCGTGATGGATTTTTCTTTGCAAGACCGAGAACAACTGCTCTGTCAAAGGCAATAGAGAGCATACCCTGTACAATACGGATATAGTTTGGACTAAATTCTTTTGCGAGTTCAAGCTGCCAGTTCTGGACGTTAATGGGTTCTATCTCATCCACCGTCATTTTGTAAAAGTATGAAAAATGCTTCTGAATGGTAGAACGGCGGTTCAGATAGGTGCTTTCCTTTACTTGTGTTTTATACCAAGGAAGATAAGTTTCCTCAATAAACTGTTGAAAAGATAGCTGCTGTTTCTTTTCTGTTAATTCCTCTGTGGATGTCAGCATAAGTTTTGAATATGCTTCTCTGGCTTCTTTTTTTGTCTTGAATCCACTTTTGTATTTCTGAATCTGTTTTCCGGTAATCGGATGAAAACCTAAGTTTGCTCTAAAATAATAAGTTCCGTTTTCTGCTTTCTTAATAGGGTCTTTTGCCATGATTTCACTCCTTACATAAATGTGCAAGAAGTACAATCAGTTCGATTTATCAGTAAAAGTAATCCCTAGCAATTCTTCCACAGCTTCTCTGGGAACCCTGTCCAGTTTGCGTGACTGATAGTAGGTATGCCCTTTTGAAATCATAAGTTTTTTTGCTTCTCTTATGATGTCTGCTGCGAATGAAGTTCCATAACCCAGTTCTATTAAGTCTTTTTTTGTTACTGTAATCATGTTCCTCCTTTCCATAGACCAGATATGGAACCCTCAATATCTGTCTATATTATATCAGATTTTGTGGCAAAAGTAATATTAAGATTGTATTTCCTGCAAATAGTTATTTGATTTTGAATGAAAAATTCTAATTCAAAATGGTATCTAAGCAAGCCGAACAGCTTTCGCTAAAGCTCATGGGAATCTCACCCCTGCATGGTTCTCATCCAGCCGTACCCTTTGCCAGCGGTGCTACATCATCACACGGACTAAGGCTGTACGGAAGTATCATTATCACAATAGAAAGGTCATGGCGGCAGCTCTGCGGTAAGCTACTTATGGAACGCTGGCAGGAATCGCTATCCGGTATCATCCCTCCTTTGGTGGGTTACGGCGTGCCAGCCCAACGGCTCTCTTTCTATCGAAACGTATTCGGCTGCTTTATGCTGCGTTGATTAGACGCTTTCTTTTTCAAGGAACAATCCGGCTTTATCAGCCTGTTAAAATGCACTGGTGATAATGCACTTTAATAGACTGGCAAGCTCTGTCTGGGAAGCATGGGTTTGTCCACGCTTCCACAGGCGAGCGTTATTTCTAGTTTGGTTCCCTGATTTCAAAAGATAAAAT
Organism: Blautia sp. AF34-10; assembly: GCF_003477865.1. Lineage (NCBI taxonomy): Bacteria > Bacillati > Bacillota > Clostridia > Lachnospirales > Lachnospiraceae > Blautia > Blautia sp. AF34-10. The sequence continues at coordinate 22,590 of NZ_QUED01000003.1, read as the reverse complement.
CTTTGCAATCAGACGTGTTTCCATCCGGCGGCGTAGGGTTTCATCTACAACCATGTGGGTATTTCCATATTCGTCTTTCATGGGACGCATGGAACGGCTGGCAATAAAACCGCTGTAATGGCGTACAATCTGGTTGACTGCTTCAATATCGCCGTCCGTAGCTCTTACAATCACAGGAAACGGAATCATAGGGTGCTTTGCTGTCATGCTTCGTCCTCCATAAATTTTTTGATAAATTCCAGTCCGGCGTGTCTTCTTCTCTGGATGGTAGAACGGTTGACTTCCAGAATTTTTGAGATTTCCGTATCGTCAAATCCAAGAAAATAATATCGCAGGATAACGTCACGTTTCTTTCCGTCCAGACTTTCTAATGCTTCGGCTAACAGGCTGTTTTCAATGCGGACAGTAAATCCATCCATTTCAAAAGTATGGAAGTGGGATGGATAGGTGTCTTCGGAAGAAAACAGATTGACGGTGTAATCGTCCATATCACAGAACAGGGTTTCCCGTTTACACTGTCTGGACAACGCTTTGAGATAGTCTTTGCGTTCATCCTCCATAGCGACTTTACAGATATAATCAAACTGGTTCTCTATGGTTGTCTGAAATTCAGATGGCTTCATTATTGCTCACCCCCTTTCCAGCCTTGAAAGGGAGCGAGTTGATAGGAATTTCTGCTTCTTTCCCCCTTTTCGCTCTTAGTCCCGACAGGACAGGGGGCACAGTTGCATTTTTGAATAAAAAAATACACCCATTTTAAAATAAAAATGAGTGCATGAGAAATAACAGTAGAATAAATATGACTTGTCAGTTCATATTCAAAGTTGGACTTCCACAGTGGAGGAGCTATACTTTTTTTAATGAATGTAGCCTATGTACGTTATATAGCAGCAAAGAAATCCCCATAGCGGCAATCCTCCTAAATGCCGCTATTTATATTCTGCGTCATTGTTGGTTCAGTAATAGACAAAAAGAAGCGGCGGCTCTAAAAATCAAAGCCACCGCTTCAAAAGCACGTGAAAATCTGTCTGCGTTACGACGGCTTTTTTTCTTTTGCCGTCGTCCGGCAGATAACAAACAAATATTATGTTTTGATTTATTTTATCAATATCAACTTACTTTAAGATGAATTTTAGCTTACGGATTTGTAAGATAGAAAAAGAGGGGGCACTTTTGAAATTCCCCCTCTCAAAAGATTATTGTGCACTAATATTTTCGACGATAGACATTCGCTGTAACCGTTTTGCAGGTCCTTTAACTGCCAAAAGAGAAGTCAACAGTACAATAGCGATTATGAGTATAAGGGGAATAAACGGAACACTCCATGCTGTTCCCCAAATATTTGTTATAAGACTTACATAGATAACCCAGTGCATAGGAAGTCCAATGATACAACCCCAAATCACTCCGCTTATTGCGTAGGTTCCTGCTTCTGCGATTATCATTTTTATAAGTTGGCGATTGCTCATTCCAATCGCTCGCATACTTCCGTATTCTTTCATTTTTGCGGCAACTCCCAGATTGATTGTATTCATAATATGGAAAATGGTAATAGCAACGATAATAGATAGGAAGCCGTAAACAAGAACTGCAAAAGTATAATACAGATTTCTTTGCTGCTGCACTTGAGAAAGGCTGTCTGAAAATATTACGCCACCATTAGTAAATATGTTTTTAATTGCGTTTACATCTTCACTGGAAGCGTTGTTCTCAAATTGAATGTCGATAATAGTATAGCCAGTTTCTCCGGTCAGTGCGCTAAAGGTTGCTTCCGAACAGAAAAAGGTTTCCGTACCCTTTACACGGGCTAAGGGGCTATCAGACAAAATTCCTGCAACCGTAACAGTTTTTTTCGTATTATTGATAGATAAAGTTATCTTGTCGCCAACTTGTACATTAACATTTCCCGTCTGTACGAATAGCACTTGATTTTCTTGCTGCATAACTGTTTCTATGGAACCTGCTACCAAAGAGTCCGCCGCCCATTGAAATTGATTTTCCTCATAGGAAATAAGATTTGCATTGTAGCTTTTTCCACTATTTTCTGATGGAACATCATAAGCAAACATACGCCCGTATGCCCGCTTGACATCATCATTTTTCTTAATCTGTGCTAACATTTCGCTCTCAATCGAACAAGTATTAGTTTCACTTGCTATGGATAATTCCGGCGTATAAACCGGGGGCACAAAAGCATTTTGCATAAAATCAACAAGTGTACTGAACGTGAGAAACAATGTAATACAGATAGCAAATGCCCCTGTCATTAAAATGTAATTTCTTTTCTTTGCTTTTGCGTGATGAATACCCAATGCGGTTTCAATTTTAAATGTCTTTGTGTTAGCTGCTTTGTGAAATGTAGCTATTTGTCCAGCATTTCCTGATACAGCGGTAAGCGGAGAAACTTTTGCGGCTCTTCTTGCCGGAGAACGAGCAGCCAGTAAAACGGTCAGCAATCCTAACAAAATACTTGCAACTATACTTATCCAACTAATACCCCAAATCGGCATTGAAGAAAACCATTCTGGACTTATTACCCGCATGGCGGCAGACAAAATCCAAACAATCACAATGGAGAATATAATTCCAATGGGAATAGCCGTTTTACACCAATACAGCCCCTCTAAACGTACAAATCGCATTATTTGTCTTTTGGTTGCCCCCAGACACCGGAGCATACCAAAAAATTCTGTTCTCTCTGCGACATTGCTGTTTAGACTGCTTGAAATCATCAAAATGCAAGTCAGCATGACAATAAGGGAAAGAATAAAGGCTACTTGATAAATCTGATTTACACCTGATTTCCCCTCTATTTGCCCTTGTATGCTCAAAAGAGGTGTATTTCCGGTTATCTGTTCATCAGTCAGATGATTGGCTGCTTTTATATCATTGATTGCGTCCGGTATATTACATAAATGTGAAAACTGGGCGACATAACTTTCATTCGCGTTAGAAACAGCAAGCGTTCCTAAGCCCTCTGGTGTCATTACTACAATCGGCAAATTCTCAGCAATCAAGTGTGAAGTTTTTGTATCGTCTAAAAAGCCAACTATCTGATAATCTGCCATACTTCCGTTCGGATTATACAATTCAACTGTATCATTCAACAAAACAGAGGCAGTATCTTTAAGTGAAGAAGATATTGCAATCTCGTTTGGCGCGTCTGGATATTTTCCCTCTGCAATCCCGTTCAGAAATATATCGTCAAAAACCCCTTTATCTTGCGCGCTGATAGTAATAGGCTGTTCTTTAATAAAATATCCTGCTTCGGAAGAAACTGTATTATGCCACCCGGAAATTTTTACCTCTGGACGAGCTGAAATAAAGGAAGCTGTCTGCGAATCAATAGCATGAAACGCATAATGCCAGTTTCCGCTTTTCTCTATTTCGTGTTGCGTAACACCCTGTAAATACATATCGGCAAGACCAAACATGACAGCAACCAAAATAACCGCAAGAGTAATACAAATACGGGTCATTCTACTTTGCTTGCGGTGGATTTTGGTTGATATAGGGACAAGTTTAAGATAATGCTTCATTTGCTGTCCCCCCTAAGTCTGTAAGAATACCGTCGCTCACACGAAACACCCTGTCAACCGAAGATGTTAAATTATTATTGTGCGTTATCATCAAAATTGTTTGTTTAAAATGTCTTGACGCACTGATAAGCATATCAATAACGTCTTGACTATTTTTACTGTCGAGATTTCCCGTCGGTTCATCGGCTAAAATTAGTTTTGGCTGTGTTATCAAAGCTCTCCCAATCGCTACTCGTTGTTGCTGTCCTCCGGATAATTGTCTCGGTAAATGATAGCGGCGTTCTGCCAATCCAAGTAAATTGAGGATTTCGTTTACTTTTTTAGGGTCTGGCTTTTGATAATCTAACAGTAGAGGGAAAATAATATTTTGTTCTACATTCAGCTCAGACACAAGCTGGAAAGACTGAAAAATAAATCCTATGTTGCGTCGTCTGTAAATTGTCCGTTTTTCTTCTTTCATAGAAAACAGATTTTGCCCGTCAATAAAAATAGAACCCGAAGTCGGCGTATCTAAAGCACCGATGCAGTTAAGCAAAGTACTTTTTCCAGAACCAGATTCACCTACAACAGCAGCAAATTCCCCTTTTTCAAGTGAGAAAGACACATTTTTTAAAGCATTTACTTTTGCTTCGCCTTTCCCGTAAGTTTTACATAAATTTTCAACTTTTAAAATTTCCATAAATCATAGACCTCCTTTCTTAAAGGATAACAGGAACAGCTTACAATCCGGTGAATTCCACCTTACGATTTCGTAAGGAAAGAAACTGAAAAAGTAGTACCTTCATGTAAAACACTTTGAACAGAAATGAGCCCCTCTTGTCCCTCTATAATAGATTTTGCAAGAGGAAGTCCTAATCCAATTCCCGGAGTGTTGAGGGAATATTTACTGCGATAAAAGCGTTTGAAAATATGGTGTATATCTTCCGGGGCAATTCCACTTCCATTATCAGAAACTAAAATTCGTATCATAGTTGGTGCACTTTCCCAAGTAATCTTTACTATTCCTCCTATTTCTGTATGGTCTAACGCGTTCTTTACAAGGTTTCCAATCGCTTCACTTGTCCAATCCATATCACACATAATAACTTGATTAGATGTTCCATTTACAATAATCTGTTTTTTTTCTTGTGTAGCTCTTATTGTAAGTTCACTGATAGCGTTTTTAACTAATTCCTGTATAAGACAGGTACGCTTGTCAAAAAGAATATTTCCAGTATCTAAACGTGCGATTTTAAGCATAGACAAAATAAGCTGTTCTATTCGTTTTAAGGCGGTTCCGGTTTTTTGCGAAAATTTTTTTACTGTTTCAGTATTATCCGGTTCCGCTTCTATAATTTCTTGATACATCATCAAAGCTGCTAATGGAGTTTTCAGTTGATGTGAAATATCTGAAATTGTGCTTTTCAAAAATTCTTTTGTTTTATGTTCTGTTTCACTTTTGGCTTTAAGCATAGTTGCAAGCTGTTCAACAGATGCAAATAAATGAAAAAGGTCTCCCTCACTGTCTTGCGGTAAATGACAAGAATAGTCATTGTTAATATAGTTATCTATAATTTTTCCAGACTGTCGATATAGATTATTTCTAATTTGTAGGAAAGAAATAACCCCAATGACAAGAATTATCACTAGACAAATTCCCCCTCCTAATGCTATATGCAAAAAGTGATATTGAAACTGGGAAAAATGTGGCAACAAGCTACCAAACGTATTTGTGGTAATTCCCAAATTATCTAAAAATTCCATTCCCGCGGTACTTATATCTGTGGAAGAAATAGCATTGGCAATTACTTCTTTTGAAACCTCCTGTTCCAACAAGGCAGATACAATAGCTCTATCATGTTCCAGATACATAGACTTTGCTGTATTTAATTGATTTATAGAAAACCATGTAGAAACTCCCACAAGTAAAATACTGTATATAGCAATAAAAAGAGAAAAATGTTTTATTTGCTTGTCACGAAAAATATTCATACTTACACCTCTTTCCACTGATAACCAAAGCCGCGAATGGTTATTAAGCGCTGCGGGTGGGAAGCGTCAGTTTCCACTTTTTCGCGAAGCCGCCGGATATAAACCGATAAGGTGTTATCGTCAACAAAATTTCCTGTACCGTCCCATAAATCATTTAGAATAATATCTCTGGAAACAATGCGATTTGCATTTCGTACTAACAGACAAAGCAGACGGTATTCTGCGTTTGTCAGTTCTAGTATTTTATTGTTCAAAATTACGCGGCAACTTAAAAAGTCAATCGAAATGTCCCCACATTTCAATACACTTGCCTTGTCCTGCGGTGTTACTCCTGCACGTCGTAACAAGGCACGAATACGGGAACATAGTTCCCCCAACTTAAAGGGCTTTGTAACATAATCGTCCCCGCCGCAATCCAAGCCACGAATAATATTGACTTCTTCATCAGAAGCAGTCAAAAAGATAATCGGTATCTGTTTGTTATGTTTCCGCACATTTTCGCAAACCTCAAAGCCTGTTCCGTCCGGCAGTGTCACATCAAGAATAAGCAAATCGTATTTTTCGATTTGTGCTAATTGCTTTTCTGCTTCTTCAACAGTACGGGCAATATCAACGTAGAAACCATTTTTCTTTAGAGAGTAATGCAACCCGTCTATTAAGCTAATATCATCTTCTAAAAGTAATAAGTTACTCATGCTTAAACTCCTTTCTCCTTGCGTCAACAGGTTTTTCTGCATCCTTTGGTATCAACCACATATAACCGATTTTTGAAACTCCCGGTATTCTATCTTCCTTACAAAGAATCTGTACTCGTCGTTCAGAAATGCCCCATTTTTTAGCTGCTTCGGGGCAAGACATATATTCCATAACAGTCCCAGTCCTTTCTATAAACCATATTATCATAATTATAGTCGGACATACGAATAATAGCAAGTGCAAACATATGAATTATTATGGCTACAAATAGGAACTGTATAGACGTATTCAGTATGAAAGAGGAACAGTAGAATGTATATGGGTGAATAAATATGGCAAAAAGACCAACAGCTAAATATGACTTTAAGGCTTTCGGACAAGCTATCAAAGTAGCGAGAACCGAACGAAAAGAGAGCCGCAAGAAAGTAAGTGATGAAATGTATATCTCACCACGTTATCTTGCTAATATTGAGAATAAAGGGCAACAGCCGAGTTTACAAATTTTTTATGAGCTTGTAACACGTTATGATATATCCGTAGACCAATTCTTTTTTCCGAATAAATCCGCGGAAAAAGATACACAACGCAGACAACTTGATACATTGCTTGATAGTATGAGTGAGAAAGGAATACGGGTAGTCACCGCCACAGCAAAAGAGATAGCCGAAGTCGAAGCAGAGGACAGGTGAATGTCCAGAACAGAATTTTAAAATGAGAAGACACATTGTAATTTTTTGAGAAATACAATGTGTCTTCTGTTTTATATAGCTTATTTCACAATCTTCCAGTTTTCCCCGTTCTTTTCCAGTACAAGGTTAAACTGTGATACCTGTGTTGTCATGGTCTGGTTATCCAGATATTTTACTGCAAGGGAAGCTGTCACCTGATTTCCGTTTCGGTTATAAACCGGATTTACCAGTTCCGAGAAAATATACTCTTTTCCCACAGTTTTCAGCACACCCTCATTTACATAATAGGTCAGTTCCTTTGCGGTTGCCGTAGGGTACAGCTTGAAAAAGGTGGTGAGAAATTCGTTGATTTCCTCTGTGGTGATGGAATCCACCGTACCGTCACTTTGTACCGCTTTGGGAGTGTAACCGGATTTTACGGGAACACTGGTAATGGTTGGATTCTGGATAATCGTCAGGTTTCCAGAGCCGTCCACATAGACTGTCACCTGATAGGCGGAACGGACGGTTTTACTGGATTCCCCCTCTGTGATACGCTGTTCCACCGTATAGGTCACTTGATAATGCTGCTCTTTTTCTTCTGTGATTTCCCATATCTGAAAATCGGTCAGGGCAGACGATACGGGGATGTCCTTTCGGACAGTATCTACATTCAGGGCTTGCAGCTCTCCGGTGAGATACCCTTTTAAAGCGTTTGTCCGGTTGTCAATGGAAGCGGCGGACTGTTCCCATGAATAGTAGACTTCTGCGAAATTCTCCACAAAATTCTCTATCTTGTGAGTGTCGAGGATTTGTTCCTCAATCACTTTCGTTTCATGGACAGTGTGAATGTCTATCGCCGTGAAATTCTTATAGACGGCAAACAGGAAGCTCATTGCCAGCAGCACCCACAGGGCAATCACGGTTTTCTTATGGGTATTGACTTTGTAGACTTTCAGTTTCTTTTCTTTCTGCTTTTTCTGGTTTTCCTCTTTTCTAATCTGAATCATATCGGTTCATCCTTTCTTATTGTTTGATTCGTCCGGCTCCAGCAAGGTGCTGTTGCCAGTAGGAGCCTGTCAGGTCTGCGTAACCAATGGGATTTCCGGCATGGTACATCCGGTTATTTCCCACATACAGTCCCACATGGGTGATGTAGGTTCCGGCGTTGTAGGTAGAGTGGAAAAAGACCAAATCCCCTGCTTTTGCTTCGGACAGGGGGATGTGCTGCGTTACATTGTACTGTTCCTGTGCTGTCCGTGGCAGGGCGATTCCTGCCTTGCCATAGCACCACTGCACCAGTCCCGAACAGTCAAAGGAAGTGGAGGGAGAATCACCCCCGTACACATACGTCCATCCCTCATACTTTAAGGCTTCCTCCATGATAGCCTGCACCGTTTCATCATCAAACTGTGCCACGGTCAGGTATTGCGATACCAAGAGGACATAGAACATATTTCCGTAGGAATACCGCCAGCCTCCGTTTTTCTCTACCGCAACAGGGTTGGTGTAGGTGACTTTCTTTCCGCCGGATTTGTCCCTTGCGAAGCTCTCTGCCAGTTCAAAAGTGTATTTTTTCCCACGCCCTGCCACATAGTCTAGGAAGCCGCCGCCGTAGTTGTAGGACTGAATCACACTGTTTAAGTCACAGCCCTTTGTTTCTGCCGCTGCGAGCAGTTCCGAGAAATATTTGCAGCCCTGTTTGATGGATTCCTCTGTACTAAGGGAGTTTGGGGGAAGCCCCAGAGATTCCGAGGACTGCATAACGTCTTCCAGTGTGCCGCCGGATTCCACCTGAATGATGGCGAGCAGCACATTTAAGTATTCCTCTATGCCATATTCCCTTGCATACTTTTCCAGCATAGGTTTATGGGCGAGGACTTCCTGTGATACGCTCACGCCCCCAAAGATAAGATTTCCGCCGCTTCCTCCGTCTTCCTCATCCGAGAAGACAATCACCACCAAAAGGAGCAGGGAGAACATCATCACGAACACGCCGGAACAGGCAAAGAAAAGGTGTCTTAATTTCATGGTTTCTCCCCTTTCTTTTGTTTGGCAGCCGCTTTTACCGTTTTTGTCCACTCCTTTCTGGCGGTGGTACGCCGGATGGTAAAGTTTGATTCTTTTACCGCAGGGGCAGCCCGTTTTCTTTCCGATATCACAGGAGCCGTATCATTCTGGACAGGTCTTGCCGGACGGGGAGTAGCCTGTGTGATAGTGGGAGCCGTCTTTTGTCTTTCATTTGGCTGGGATAGGGAAGCAGATGGGACTATCTGGCGTTCTGTCCTTACAGGTGGCGTTTGTTCATGGTGGATGGAAGCAGCTTTTACCACCGGAACCGAAGCCTGTTCTGCCACAGTTTCCCCATAAGGAACCTGTCCCCGTTCCCTGATGGATAGGGAAGCAGGCTGCATGGCTGGTTTTACTGCATGATGTCGGAAATCTTCTGGCTGCTTTGCAGTAACAGGGCGTTCATGGACAGGAGCTGCCCCTTTGGGTGCTTCGGAAGCTTTCTGTTGCGGCTGTTTTGCCTGTTCCAGTTCCGCCCTGCGCTCTGCAATGGTATGTCTGCGGCTTTCTGCCTGTGCGTTTCGCTGTTCCGCTCTGGCAGTTCGGGTCTGGGTCACGCTGGAAGTAAAATCCCGTACTCCCTCTGATACCTGTGTTTTCCCGTGGTAAAGGGCGTACTTTGCATTGACGGGCAAATCCTTTGCCTGCTCCCGAAGCTGTCCGGCAGTATCGGCTATCTTATCTTTGGTATCTGCCGCCGCACCTACCGCAGAACCAGCCCGTTTCCATACGGATTCTTTTTCCGGTGCTGCCTGTCCGTCTGGTCTGCTGTGGTCTGCCTGTGTGCGTTTGGAAGAGCCGAAGTGGGAAGCATTTCTATGGTCTGAGCCAGCCTGTTTTCCTGCGTGGTATGCAGCCGTTCCAGTTCCAAAAGCCGCCACAGAACGTCCTAGCTTATGCTGTAAACGGTGCATATGGGCGTGCATGAGCATACGGGGTCTTCGCATGATACGGCTCCCCATGCTTTGGGAATCCCCACTCTGTAAGGAGAACATCCCCATCAAATCTCCCAGCTTGAAATAAATTCCGGCAAAGGTCACTATCTGCAAGAACGCCGTCAGGAAGAACGGATATTCCCCAGACAGGTTGTAGAGCATGGTGGAAATACTGAACGCTACCGTGATAATCAGGGTGATTCCGGCTCTGGTAAGGATAGTGTTGAACAGTTTCGTAATGGCACGTTTGAACATCCCCTCAAAAGAGGGAACCATGCTAAGGAGGAAGCTCACAGGCAGGAACATGGCGTAGATGATAAAAAGCACCTGTGAGAAAATCATTATCCCCGTGAGCAGGAATACAAAAACGGAGATACCGATATTGAACATGAACAGGAAGAAGACGGTTCCCAAACGATTGATGGTCTTTGTGATGGTAAGGTTCGTGTTTTCCCTGTCTTCGATTTCCTCCACTACGATTTCTTCTCTGTCCTGTCCGTTGTTTTCGTCTGGACTGGTTGAAAGCAGGTTTTCCACACGGTCTGCTCCAATGCTTTCCATATCTGAATTGCCATATTGCAACAGGAGCCACGGTTGCTTGACCTGAATGGAAAACAGGCAGTCCCGTATCAAATCCACGCTGTCTTTTCCCTGACTTTCCGAGTTAGGCAGCACAATCTTTGTACCAAGGGTCAGGCTGGCATTGCTGATGTCTGCGGAAAATTCATTGATTTTCCCGATATAATCAGGAGCATAAGCGATAAAGGCAGCGGACAGCACGAACACCACCACGAAATTGACAACGGCATGGATGGCTTTTGTGGTTTCCCGTTTGATAAGCCCTGTGTAGGCAACGTAAATCCCCACCACCAGAATGAGAATCAGCAGAAACCCGATATAAAATCCCTCCGAGGACAAGCCGCCTGTGGTAACGCCTGCAAGGGTCTGCATATTTTTCCCAATGGAATCCGCCGTAGAGGAAATGAAGTCCAGTGAGTAGGCTTCCTGAATCAGATACCCCGTGGCGTTGGAAAGATACAGGCTGATTGTCCAGATAAAATTTGTGATGGCATACAGCCCGTACATCACCTGTTTTCCGATACCGTCCAGCCAGTTCCACGGGAGCCAGTCCCATCCGCTGTCCACATAAAAATCAAGCTGGTAGTTGTCCAGAGGATATTTGCTGTATTCGTTGGCAGCGTCCACCGTATCATCCACCAGTCCGGCAGCGTGGGCGGCTGTGCCGAAGACTGCAAGCAGCAGGAGGATGAGCAGGAGTGCCAGAAGCACCCTGCCAATCACTTTTCCTGCCGTCTTCCAAGACAAGCCCTTTTTTGTGTGATGAGGAACTGGGAATTGCGGTCGGTTGGAAGTTCTATGTATCACCATCATTCCACCTCTTTTCTTACGGGCGGTCTGGTATCAAAGGCGTGGAACAGGTCTTCAAAGATAGGATGGAACTGTATCACGCCCACACGCCCGTACAAATCACTGATAAGGCACTGTCCGTTTTCCAAGTCACGGAGCCGCTTCTGGTTGTTTTCATCTTCGGAATCTACCCCGAAAAAGGCGAGGGTCTTCTTGATTTCGTTGATGTCCGTGGAACGGAACGCAAACTTCAAGCCCAGATTGTTTTTCAGCTTTTCATCCAGCAAATCGTCCGTGTTCTGGGTCACAAAGTAAACGCCTGCGTTCATGGCACGTCCGGCACGAACCAGCTTCATGGAAAGGGTCTTGCCCTGTGCCACCTGTAAGAAGCTCCATGCTTCATCCAAATCCACAATCTTAAACACGCTGCGGTCGGTGTGGATGAAGTCGAGGGCAAAGGTGCTGATTACAATGAGCATTGCCACGGAAAGCAGCTCCATTGTGGTGTATTCTTCAAACGAGGTTTCTTTATCTGGCAGCACCAAATCTGCCACCTGAATGATGTTGAGCTGCTTTTCAAAGCTGATGGACTGTGTGACATCTCCATCCGAAAAGAGCAGGTGTGCAAAGTCATAGTCCGTAAAGGATTCGATATGGTCGGCTATGCTGGTGCTGATGGTGGTTCCCTCCGCCCGAAGTTCCTCAATCACCTTGAAAAGCCCCCGTTCCTCACTGTTTGTCACCGCACGAATGGCTTTCCGAAGAACAGGGAACTTTTCCCCGTCACGGCTGGAAATGCCCGTTAAAAAGGTCAAGATGTCGATTGCCAGTGATTCAGAATCCTTTGGGTTTTCCATAATCACATACGGGTCGAGTAAGCCCCTGTTCTGTTCTTCCGAGGTCAGGTTTACGATATTGATTTCATGGGCGATTTCCGGCAGGGTTTCTTTCCAACGTCCCCGTTCCGCTTTCGGGTCAACAATGAGTGCCTGTGCCCCAAATAATACGGAATAATAGACAATCATGTTGTTGCTGAATGATTTTCCACCGCCGAGGGAGCCGACAAAAGCGGCAGCAAGGGCGTTGGTGACGGAGCCTTTTACCCCTTGACTGGCAAGGGCAGGCTTTAAGTACACGTTTCTTCCTGTATCAAGGCTGTACCCGATATAAATGCCCTCCGGTTCCCCCAACATCTGTGTTGCCCCGAAGCCAAGACCAGCAAGGAAGTCACTGGTGACATACTGGATATAATCGTTCAGATACCGTTTGCTGGCAGGGAGAAATTCCCCATGCAGCCCCAGCATATCCCCAAAGGGGCGAACCAGTTTCACGTTCAAATCGTCATAAAAATCTTTCACCTCATTGCAGCGGCGTTTCAGTTCTTCCAAGTCGGGAGCCGTCACACGAACCACATAGGACAGCTTATACATGGATTCCTTGCTCTGGTCTAAGGTGGATTCCAGCTCATTCACGCTGTCTAAAGCGTCCACCACGTTTGTACTGGTTTCGCTGTCATTCTGCCATGCGTGGTTGTCCAAATCTTTCAGCTCTTTTTTCTTGTTCCGCACCGTGGAGAGGGCTTTCCGGTTTGTCACAATCTCCACATTCATAGAGGTATCAATGGGAAAGGTGAATTGCTGCTGCTGATAGTAAAAGATTTCCGAGGATGGGAAGTCCAGTTCCCCAACAATGCTGTTGATGGTAAAGTAGGCAGCATAGACTGTCCCGTCTTCCTGTTCGATTTTCAGATACCGCTGGTTTTCCTCTATCAGACAACGGGTGGGTTTGATGAGGTCATAGTATTTCACCAGCGTTTCCTCCTGAAACCGTTTTTTCGGAAGATAATACTCATAATCTTCGTAGGCGGTTCCGGTCTGCCCGTATAAATGTTCAATCAGATAGCCGAAATCGTCCTTATCAAGCCGCCGTACTTTGAAACGGCGTGAGATTTTATTTTCCAGTAGTTTTTCCATCTTCTGAAACCGCCAGATTTCTTCATTGCTCATGGAAACAAAATCCCCCATGAGCTTGTGGTTGACTTCATGGAGGAAGTCGGAAACAGCAGTCTTTGCTTCCCTGCCAAACTGCTTCATGGTGACTTCCTGCTCATTGACAAGCAGCTTAAAGCCGATAAAAAAGCGGTAGTCCACCTGATTTTCCCCTATCATGGAAATCAGGGCTTCGGTCTGTGCGTCAATCTTTGCACAGGCAACGTCTTTTAACTTGCCTGTCACTTCCTGTTTGGAGCGTTCCTGTGCCGCCCGTATGCTGGATTCCGTGCTGATTTGCAGGGCGTGAATCTTCCCGTCCCTGTTCTGGGCGATAAGCTGCCGGAACGAATCGTGTACCTGATACTTCTGTTCAGGGCTTAAAAAGGAATAGTTGTAGGGAAGCAGCTCATAGTAAGCAAAGCACTCCCCGTCATGGTTGAACACAAGGTTATTTTCGATATACTTAATCGGATATGCCATAAATATCACTCCTTACTGCCGTGATGGGCTGTGCCGGATATTCCTTTTCCAGCTTCACGGGCTTTCCTGCATACGTTAGTTTCGGGCGTACCAGATATGCCAGTACGGATTTCAGGAAGCCGTAAGGCTTCTTCCCGTCAAAAGTCTTCTGGCACATGAACCAAGTGAGGGCAAAGGGTATGCCGAAATATTTTAAAAATGCCCCGTCAATGAACGAAAGAGGAGGAAGGTTCCCCAAGAGTATCACTGCAAGTACCGATACCACGAACCACGCCATCTGTGTGAACGTGATGGGGAATGGCAGCTTAAAATCATTGATGGAATAGAGTACCTTTTCCACCGACCAGATACTGGTATAGCTTCGTATTTTCTTCATGTTGTCCGTCCTTTCTAAAAGATGGGGCAGCAAAAGCCGCCCCTGAAATAAAAAAGCCGCCTGTACTTTCAAAAAGAGATACAGACGGGTCTATCGTATGATTTCATATACGCCGTGGTTCGTGACAATAAAGGTTCCATCCAATTCCATGTCACGCCCATAGGCAGCATAGTCGATATAGTTTTGTAAGTGTGCCGGAAGTTCCCCAAGCTGTCCGCTTTCTTCCAGATAGTAGCGAGCCACATCCGCCATATCATCACAGCCGGAATGGCAGATAATATCGTCTTCATGCTCACAGAGTTCTTCGATACTGCCAAAGTAGGATTGCAGCTCTGATAGTTCCTCCTGAATGTACTCCGGTAAGTCCTCCACCATTTCACACAGGCGGTTGACTTCCTCAATGGGGGTATATTCGTCAATCTCAAAGGGCAGCTCATAATCATGGATGGTGTATTCCTCATATTCATCATTCAAACCGATACGCTCTTTGACTTCCTCAAAGTCCACAGGCGGCGTGAACCATGCCCCCACCAGTTCGCCCTCATTGTATTTGCCTAAGTTGGCAATGTAAATCCGCATTTCTTCCAAGTTCCTCTACCTCCTTTTAGCGGTAATAAAAGATACCATTGTCTGTAAACAGGTAGTTTTCGCTGGTTTCCAGTTCCCGACCAATGGCAGCGTAGTCGATATGGTTCAACAGGTCTGGATGTACTTCTCCAAAGAGCTGTACCTCCTGCACCAGATAACGGGTGAGGGATTCCCCGTCCTGCACCGGATAGCAGCGTATCTGGTCTTTGTGGTCGATAAATTCTGTAAAGCTGGAAAACCACCGCTTTTGTATTACATCCATTTCATAATAGAGGGGCGTTCCCTGCATTTCCTGTACCATCCGGCAAAGGGCGTTGATTTCCCAGAGCCTTGTGTTGCCCTCCAATGGAAAGGGCAGCTCATAGTCTTCAATTTCGATTTCTTCCTCACTCTGAACCCCAAGACGTTCCCTGATTTCTTCAAAATCCACAGGGCAGGAAAACCATGCCCCAGGATATTCCTCAAAATCCTCATGGTAAAACCGTGTGGTGTTCAGGATGTAGATTCTCATTTCCTCAATCAGTATCACGTCCTTTCTTAGAAAAAAATGGCAACTAACTTTGTTTGTCAGTTGCCATTTTTCTAATAAAATATTCGCTTTAATTCTTCATCACTATTGATTTTTTTAATTACCCAAGGTTGTAAAAAATAATTGATTTGTGGGTCTAACATACTTACTAAATGAGTTTGTCCGGCAGGGGTTAATATTTGTAAATGTTGAAGTTCTATTACTAATCCATTGTTCATGGGTAATGGCAGGGTGTGAGTTGGTTCACGTAAAAACTCCCGAATGATTGTCATCTGTTCTGGTGTCATATTTTTCAAATATTTAATCTGAGCAGTTCCCAATCTCTTAGAAGCATACTTGTCATAAAAGAAATGAAAAATTTTAGATAGTAATAAAACGATTAGTAAAGCTGTGGAAATCACAAAAACAATGCCTATTGTAAAACCATATTTTCTCGAAAATTTATAATATAAAACTTTTGGGCTAACTTTTGAGGCAATAATAATAATGTACCACTGGCAATAGATAAAGCTCCTAAAATGTTCGGCGGTAATTTCAAAAAATCAATAAAATCTTTCATACATTTCCTCCACTTTCAATTACTATTAAAGAAATTATACCACCATTCTTAGTTTATCTCAATTATCATACACTATCATATTACATCTTCTTTCTTTTGGGGAGTTACGCTCCCCAAGCCCCTAGTGGACTTCCGCCATGAAGCAATCAAGGCTTGCTCCATAACGGAAGTGTAAAATGGGTTTCCTATGCTCCGATAATCTTATTGAACAGTTCCAGTAAGATGTCCTTTACACCGTCAGCATTGAAGACCAGACCGACCGCTACAAGGGACACCACCAGAAAGCCGATAAGTTTGGAAAATTCCCTCTTAAATCCGAGGTACAGTCCAATCACCACGATTGCCAGCAACACAAGGGACTGGGCGTTGGATAAAAACCAGTTGTAAAGATTCTGTCCGAAATTCATAAAAGCTCCTTTCTTTCCTGTAAGAGTTCTTAGCTTCCAAGATTGCCGCCGTTAAAGCACCACCTCCTTTGCAGCGGCGGCTTGCTGCTTCAGGATTTTTTCATGCTTCTCCGTCAGCCTTGCATGGGTGATGATGTCATGGACAATCTGGGTGTGGTTCATCTTATCCAGACGGAGAGCCAGCTTTAAGGTGGGTGCTACCTGATGGGAGAGCCAGTGCAGGGTGCGTTCAAAGGAATAGGGTTCCGGTTTGGTTGTCAGTTTCAGGCTTCCCCTGTGTTCCCCCATAAACCACGCCCATTCCTCACTGATACGCCAGTCAGAACGGGGCTTTGTATCGTCCCTGTCCACGAACCGGACATAGCGGTTGATGATTTGAAAGGCTGTCTGTTCTGGATTGTCATGTTCTAACAGGTCACGGATGGCGTAAAAGGCACGCTCATTTTTCAGCCGGATTTCAAAGCGGTTCTTTACCTCTGCGTCCGCAATGGGAATATCATGCTTCTTGTACTGCTCATAGTCCTTTTCGTAAATGCAGAAGTACACCTCACTTTGGAGGGAACCAATATACAGGGTGTTCCCCATACATTCTTTTTCCCCACGCCGTACCAGTTCGCCGCTGCGGTAGCTTTTGAAGCTGCGGAAGACCGAGATACATTCCTCATTCCGGCACTTCTCTGTCAGATGGGGAATGTTCAGGATTCCTGTTTTGTCATTGATGGCAAGGTCAAGCCGCTTCATTACGCCGTCCTCCATGAGAACATCCATAAAAAATTCATACCAGCTCCGTTCCTGTGCCAGCAGATAGCTTTCAAACTGGCGGCAGCCACGCCCTTTCAGTTCCAGCAGCACCCCCTTTTCCAGTTCCGGCGATACTAGAACGAAAATATCCCCCAGATAGTAATGCTCCGTGTAAGAGTAAAATCCGTAGTCTTCATGGATAAAGTAGGGGAGTTTTAGCCGAAGCACGTCTTCCACGATATGCTTCACATCCGTAGTGGGGAAGCGAATCCGAACATAGTCAAAGAGCATTTCAAGGGGATTGTCTGGATTGAAGCGTTCCAGAGCTTCCGTGATGGCTTCCTGTAATGCTTCGGATGGGTGAGCCTTGCCCGTTTCAATATCGCTCAGGTACGGACGGGTGATTCCGGCAGCTAAGGCAAGTTTCTGTTGTGAGATACCGTAAACTTCCCGTTTCTCTTTGATGTCCCGTACCCATGTTTCTTCATTCAGTGAAAATCCCTCCTGTCTAAAAAAGCGTATGTCAACTTTCAGAGCCTTGTTGACACACGCCGGATATGGGAAAATCCCTTGTGTACCGTGGGATTCTGCCCTGTTATTTGGTTGTTGCCTGTCGATTTGTACCCCTCTGTTAGATACGAGGGGTTCATGCTGGCGTGCCTTGCGGCACACCAGCCACAGCAGGTCAGTCCGTTTCTGCGGCTTTCGCTTCGCACGCCGCCTGCACTTCCTGCCTGCTGTCTATGAGTTTTTTTATTTCTTTGAGGAAATCGTGTCCTTTTGGCACAAGGGGCGTGTAAAATTCCGAGATAACGCTGGTTCCCACATCCACATAGCCACGCCCTTTTATCTGCTTTAGGAAGAAATCCTTTGTGGTTTCCCCGAACATCATCCCATAGCCCATTTCCGACATCCGTCCCAGAGCTACACGGAAATTGAACTGGTCACGGATTCCGTCCCCCAGATACTTTGCGTCCGGACGCTGGCAGGCGAGAATCAGGAAAAAGCCAGCCTGCCGCCCAAGCATAACGATTTGTTTACTTGTTGAGGACAGCGGCGTTTTCCTTTGTGCCAAGCATTTCCATAAATGCCACATATTCATCAAAGATAAGGAAATTTGCAGGAAGCCCAAGATAAGCGTAATTTTCCCCTGTCCGGTAATTTTCCATGAGCTTCATGTCTTCGCTGCGTTTCATCATTTCTTCATAGAAACGGTCAATACAGGCGAGCATATCTTCCTTTTTGTAGTACACATCCGGCATAACCGCCTGTAAATCCGCAAGGTCGGCGTTCTTTGGGTCTAACACGAACAGGGCGGCGTTGGTGCGGAGCAGGGCTTCAATGAGGGTCAGGATGAAATAAGTCTTTCCGCCGCCGGTTCCTCCGGCAATGAGCATATGGGGGAGCTTGTCATACTCCCACCAGACATTTTCCATGAGCCGGAGCCTGCCGTCCTTTGCCTGTACATCTTCAATGGAGATACGGTTCGCAATGGTGTCATAGAGCAGGGTGTACTCCACGTAGGAATCCTTTAATTCCTTATCCTTCAGCTCACAGTACAAGCCGCTTTCCAGCTTTTTCTCCAAGTTTAAGAGCTGTTCCTGATATTTCCCCAAGGTGATTTCCACACGGATATGGAGCAAGCCCTGTTTCATCCTGTAATAGATTTTGGGAAAGTAAGTGATGGTTTCTTTGGAACGGCTGGAAGACAAGTCCTTGAAAAAAGCGTCTTCTTTTCTCTGCTCTGATTCATACCACTTGTTTTCCAACACCATCCTTGCCAGCTTTTGGCGGTGGATGAGCTGCTTTACTCCATCCATGCGGTATCGCCAGAACAGAAGAACTGCTGTAAGGCACACCAGCCCTGCCACGCCCATACTGAATAACAGGTAAGGGAGATTTACGTCCTGTGCTATCTGGGAGAAGGACACTTCCTGCCAGTTGGTTCCGGCAATCTGCCGGATATGAAACAGCAGGACAACCAGCATGAATACAGGGGACAGAGCGGCAAGGGCAGTATGGAACACAAGGTCTTTATCCGTGGGACGGATACGTTTTCCACGGGGGAAAAGCTGCTTCATGGGAATAATCCTCCTTTCGCGTTCTTCTTATGTTCCTGTTATTTTACAGGGGGAGCGTCTTTCTTCGGCGGCTGCGGATTCATGGCAGCCCCTTTTTTCAGGACAATATCCTCCGCCTTGATGTACCAGTCCACCTCTGCCCCTTGAAAAGTAGCCGTTGCCACGGTGTCTGCCACCGGATTGATAAGTTCCACCTCTGCGTTGTAATCGAACTCCTTTAACGGCACGCTGGCAGGGATGGAAACCTGAATCATACGCCCCTGTCCTCTGGATTTTAAGTCATAGGTACGCTCCTTGATTTCTTCTGATACCGAGCCGTCTTCATTCTGGAGGTGAATCTCACGGCGGAGGGCAGAAAATTTCAATGCCCCGAAAGTTGCTTCCTTGTCAATCACGATTCCGTTTGCTAATCTCATAGTCTGATGTCCTCCTTTTCCTTACGCTTTTACCATATCGTCAGCGTGCAAAATGTAGTTGGTAAAGCCCCTTGTGCCGATTTTATAGCCCTCTGCGGTGATACGGGGATTGACGAGCTTCACACGTTCCTCAAAGTCAAAATGTTTCTCTCCGGCTTCGGCAGGGAGGATAACTACAATATCATCCGCTCTCTGTACGTCCGAATACAGATTGAAGCTGCGGGAGAATACCGTCATGCGTCCGTTGATTCTTCTCTGTTCTGTTTTGTCTTCTCCGGCGAACTCCAAGTTGCCGAATGTCTTTTCCACGTTGGGGATAACGAATTTTAATTCCATATAGATGTACCTGTCCTTTCTGAATGTTGCGTTTGATGGTTAGTTTTGGGTTCTGGTTTGAAAGTCGGAGGGGAACGCTCCGGCGGTGGTGATTTCTTCGTAGTATCACATCCTTTCTGGGGCTATTGAAGAAATTACAGGGTTGTGATATTATCTAGGTGTTAAAAATTAAATCGTCATGGTTAGGATTGTTAGCTTGTGTTTTTTCATGTAGCTCTGTCATGTACTCCCAACAACTTAAAAGTAGATTTCAGTGGAGATTTATAATATCAGGAGGTACGCTTATGACAATAATAACAACTGTAAAAAGCATTATGGTGGGCGACGGAATTTCTGGGAATTTTTGCTAAAGTGTGCAGGGGCAATGGAAAAAATTACGGCTGGCATGACATGAAGAATCCGGGAGGGTCAAATCTCCAATTCCCATCGGGGCTGTTTTCAGCCCCATTTAATTTTGAAACAAAAAATAGACGCCCATTGTTGAACGTCTATTTTGGGATGATATTGAGGTTTGCTGGTCTATCTTATAAAATCTGAATGTACTTCGATTGCATTTTTATTGCATTTTTAATCTGTTTTCATATAGATTTTAGTGGTTGATAGTTCCTGAAAATGCCTTAAAATCAATGATTTTTATTTATATGGCATACTGTCTGTCTGGAGTTTGAATAATGTACATGAGCCAAGAAATGCCGAATTTACGGCGTTCCTTGGCTCGTTTTTAGTTGAGTGACAATCAAATGACAATAATATTTGAAAACTGATTTAGAAGGAATAATTTCCGGGTAATCCATATCGATATATGCGGATGTTGTTAATCCAGCTAAGACAATTAGACTTTGAGGTATAGTTAAGGTTGTATCCGCCATTATAACGACCTGGAACTGAGATAATATTGTATCCTTTTTGTCTTAAATTTGTGATAATAAATCTTGGAACTCCTAATTGTTTTAAAGTAAGATTTCTGGTTGGATTTGTAGCCAACATGGTAATTACTTTGGTTTCGAGAATTTGTATTTCGGCTGCAGTCATATAGTGCCCTCCTTTGGTTGAGATTTGTTTAGGAGGAACATTTAAGAAAGATTTTACATAGGCATACAATTGATGTACATTCCCGTTAAAGAATTCATCTGCAATTGATTGAGGTGTATTGCAGTCACGTATTCGTTCTAAAATGGTGGAGAAAATTAGTTCTCGCTGAAATTGTTTATAGGTACGATTAAAAACGGCCTTGCAAATTCTAGTCAATTGCTTTGTCGAATAGCCTAGCGCTTTTGCTACTTCATGTTGTTTAGTTCTGTTATAAGCATAATAGATGATGTTCTTTGCGATTGTATTTTCCATTTGCATCCTCCGTATATATAGCATTATCTCATAGGGAAGAAAGATAGTCTTTGTCAAAAAGGGACATTTTATCTAATATTTGAAATCTGATGCCCCGTAAAGACAGATCAAAATATATGTTCATCGTATAGTTCCAAGTATTTGTTATTACTTTCGTGGTTTTCAATAATTGATATGATTGTATCGAAATATTTGTTTCCCAATGCCTTTCTGCTTTGTGTGGAATATATCCAAACAATGTGAAGCGGTTCAGCATATTCGTGAATGCCAAATCCACCCCACAGCAAGTCGCTAAAAGCATTCATATTACGACCTATTTTGAAGTCAATTTTAGAAGTTAATTTCTGTTCTATTTGGTCAAAAAAATCATTAAGCGTATGGATATCACGTCCATCAATGAATATCCACTTTTCAGCATTTGCATCAAGGATAGGATTTGTTATTTCAGTTACTATGAAAGTGCCTATTACTCTTGGACCTTCATATATATCCAAACACTTGTTGAGCCATAATATATTTGCATAATGTTTCGGTGAAATAAAAGTAATGGAAGCGGGGATAGATTTGTTCAAGGATACAGCACTATCAAAGCTAAGAACAGAGGTTGTCATACAGTTTTTTTTAATCATTGTGGTAGGACGAATGCCGGGAAAGATGGGGGTTATTCTACCAGTGTTTTTTAATATTCCTTTTGCATCTATATTGAGCATATAATTTCCGCCTTCCTATTTTTGGTGTAATCATACCATATCACCATATTTTCATTTTCAATATCTTGAATAACACTCAACAAGCAAGATTGATCAGTATCAAATTCAAATTGCAGTATATTGTATTTGTCTGGACGTTCTTGGAAGGTCCTGGTTACAATGGCTACTTCTTTCTTATGTATGTAGTCCTCGTATACTTAGTATTCTCGCCAAATGTTTCACCTATAATCAAATCGAAATCATTTACATCAAACTCTGGAAAAAATACATCTCCATCTTCGATATTCATATCTACTTCTGTAATGTACATTACATCAACAAAAGGGATAGCCTCTTTGTATACTCCATACCCTCCTGCTATATAAATATTTGAATTGTCAGAAAGTGCCAATGCTTCTGCCAAAGATGATACAGTAATTAGGTTTTCGCCTTCATATTTCATTGTCTTTGATACTATTATATTTTGGCGATTTGGAAGTGGATGACCAATTTCTTCATAAGATTTTCTTCCCATAACTACAATATTTCCGATTGTAAGTTCCTTAAAAAATTTTTGCTCACCTTTGATTTTCCAAGGAATCTCACCATTTCTACCAATAACATTATTTTTTGACCTTGCAACAATCAATCCAATCATTTTCTACCTCTAAAGTTTTTTATTTGTTTTTTCGTAAACAAGATTTTCTTCCCATAACTACAATATTTCCGATTGTAAGTTCCTTAAAAAATTTTTGCTCACCTTTGATTTTCCAAGGAATCTCACCATTTCTACCAATAACATTATT